>NZ_JBEZLV010000030.1:0-94203 GCF_040652335.1 Streptomyces sp. NPDC048270 | reverse complement strand
GAGCGGGCCCAGGCCCATCGAGACGGTCGGGAACTCCCAGAAGTCCGGCATCAGCCGCGGGTGCGGGTAGCTCGAAAGGCCGTACGGCGCCTTCGCCGCGCCGCAGGCCCCGGCAGGGCCGGCGGCCCCCGCGTCGGCCCCGGCCGCCGGCCCGGCCCCGGCCCGGCCGTACGCCGCGGCCGCTGAGGCCCCCGCGCCGGGTACGGCCGACGCCGCGGGAACCGCACCCGCCCCGGCGGCGGTGTCCGGCTCCGGGCCGGCGAGCCCCGGCGAGCCGGCGGTCCCGGCGGGGCAGGCGGAGGGTGCGCCCGGGTTCGTCGACGTGCTCTGCGCGGAGGAGCGGGCCGCGTTCAAGGACGGTGCCTGGAACCTGCGCCCGTCCTCCCCGGCCGAACCCGTCCTGCCGCTCCCGGCCACCGGCGCCGCCCCCGCCGCCCGGCACCTCGCGCGGGCCAGCAGCCGCGGGTTCGCCCCCGTACCCCTCCCGTACGCCGCCCTGTGCGCCCTGCTCGAGCGGCTGCGGGCGAGTGACGACCACGGCCGTGAGCGCCGCGGCTACCCCTCGGCAGGAGACACCTACGCCGTCCAGGCCTACCTGTCCGTGCGCGCCGGCGCCGTCGAGGCGCTGGCCGGCGGGGTCTACTACTACGACCCCCACGCGCACGCGCTGCGCCTGGTCAACCCCGACCCCGCCCTCGACCGGTCCGCGCACTTCTTCTACAACCGGCCGCTCTTCGACCAGGCGGCGTTCGAGCTCTACCTGATCAGCCAGCCCAAGGGCATAGCCCCGCTCTACGGCCCGGACGCGGAGCGCTTCCTGCTGCTGGAAGCGGGCTACGCCGGACAGCTCCTGATGGAGGCCCAGCAGGACACCGGGGTCGGCCTGTGCCCCATCGGCAGCGTGGCCTTCGACGCGGTCCGCGGCCGGCTGCGGCTGGACGACGGCCAGCGGTTCCTCCAGTCCTTCCTCGGCGGCCCCCTCGCCGACCGCCCCGCCCGCCCCGCCGCGGACACCCCGACGCCCGGCCGCCCGGCCGCCACCACCCCCGTCGCCGTGATCGGCCTCGCCGGGCGCTACCCGGACGCCGCCTCGCCCGACGAGCTCTGGCGCAACCTCGCGGCCGGCCGCCGCTCGATCGCCGCCCCGAGCGCGGCCCGCGCCGCGGACGTCGGCGCCGTGCCCGGCGGGTACCTCGACGACATCGACGGCTTCGACGGCGCACTGTTCCGGCTCTCGCCCGCCGAGGCCGCCACCCTCGATCCGCAACTGCGCCAGCTGCTGCACGCCGTCCGGCAGTGCCTCGAGGACGCCGGGCACACCGCGGGCTCCCTGCGCCGGGCCGCCCCGCGCGTCGGCGTCTACGTGGCCACCATGTGGAACGACCACCAGCACGTCGGCGCCGCCGACTGGGAGCGCACCGGCCGGGCCGAGGTCTCGGCCATCGCCTCGGACATCCCCAACCGGATCTCGCACGCCTTCGGCTTCCGCGGCCCCAGCATCGCCGTCAACACCTCCTGCTCCTCCTCCCTCACCGCGCTGCACCTCGCCGTCGAGGCCCTGCACCGGGGCGACTGCGACGCGGCGGTCGTGGGGGCGGCCAACCTGATCGCCCACCCGTACCACACGGCCGTGCTCGAAGGACTCGGGCTCGTCGCCCAGGACGGCGTCGCGGGCGCCTTCGACGACTCCGCGAGCGGCTGGTCCCCCGGCGAGGGGGTGGGGGCGCTGCTGCTGCGCCGGGCCGAGGACGCGCGCCGCGACGCGGACCACGTGCACGGCATCGTCGAAGGCACCTGGATCGACTTCGCCGGCGGCTCGGGGTCGGGCGGCTCGGGCCGTTTCGGAGCCCCCGATGTGACGGCCTTCCGGGACGCGATGGCCCGCGCCCTGGACCGGGCCGGCGTCACCGTCGACGAGGTCTCGTACGTCGAATGCGCGGCCACCGGCGCCGCCTTCGCCGACGCCGCCGAAGTCGAGGCGCTCGGGGAGCTGTTCCGTCCCCGCGCGGGCGGACCGGTCCTGATCGGTACGGTGAAATCCGCCATCGGGCACCTGGAGGCCGCCTCCGGCCTGGCCCAGGTCACCAAGACCCTGCTCCAGCTGCGCCACCGCGGCATCGCTCCGACCCCGACCGCCGGCCGCCTCAGCCGGCTGGTCGACTGGGACGCCCTGCCCGTACGGCTCGCGGACCGGGCCACGCCCTGGCGTTCGCCGGACGCCGCCGCCCCCCTGCGGGCCCTGGTCAACGCGGCCGGGGCGACCGGTTCGCTCGCCCACGCGGTGATCCGCTCGGCGACGGCCGAGGAGCTCGCCCCGGCCACCGGCCGCACCCCGAACGGCCCGCTCCTCGCGGTGCTCTCGGGCCGGGACGGGGAAGGCCTGCGCGGCGCGGCGCAGCGGTTGGCCGACCACCTGCGCACCGCGGAGCCCGACCCCGCCGACCTGGCGTACACCCTGCAGACCGGGCGCACCCACCACGCGCACCGGCTGGTCCTCGACTGCTCCGGGGGCCTGCCCGCCCTGCGGGCCGCGCTCGCCGGCCACCTGGCGGGCGGCCACCCGGCCGCGCCCGAGGCCGGGCCGGGCGCGGCCTGGCTGGCGGGCGAGGAGGTGGACTGGTCCGCGTACTGGGCCGTCCCGGCGCGCCGGGTGCCGCTGCCCACCGAACCGTTCCCGGCCGCCGGCCCGGCCCGTCCGCACCCGGGGCCCGCGCCGGACCGGGCCCCGGGTGCTGCGGACGCGGCGGACGCGGCCCGGATCGAACGGCGGCTGGTACGGCTCTACGCCCGGGCGGCCGGCCTGCCGGAGGACGGTATCGGCGCGCACACGCCGCTGGAGCAGTACGGCCTCACCTCCTTCCTGGTGGCGCGGCTCAACGCGGACCTGCGCGAGGAGTTCGGGGTCACCTCGGCCACGGTGTTCTTCGAACAGCGGGACCTGGCCGGCGTGGCCCGGAGCATCGCGGCCCACACCACCGCCCGCACCACCGCCCATACCGCCGCCCGCAGCGCCGCCCACATCACCGAGGGCGCTGCCGGGGCCGACGACGCCATCGCCGTGATCGGCCTCGCCGGGCGCTACCCGGGCGCGCCCACCCCGCAGGCGCTCTGGCAGCACCTGCTGGGCGGCGCGGACCTGGTCACCGGGCTGCCCGCCGAACGGCGCACCGGACGGCCGGGGGAGGAGCTGATGCAGGGCGGCTTCCTGGACGCGGTGTCCGGCTTCGACCCGCTGCTCTTCGGCATCACCCCGCACGACGCCGACCTGATGGACCCCCAGGAACGGCTGCTGCTGGAGGTGGTGTGGGAGACCCTGGAGGACGCGGGCCACCCCAGGGACCGGCTGCGCCGGGCCCACGCCTCCCGGGTCGGCGTCTTCGTCGGCTCGATGCACAACGAGTACCCCTACTTCGGGGTCGAGCGCACGCTCACCGGTACACCCGTCGCCACCGGCTCGACACCGGCGGGCATCGCCAACCGGGTCTCGTACTTCCTGGACGCGCACGGCCCCAGCCTGACCGTCGACACGATGTGCTCGTCCTCGCTGACCGCGGTCCACCTCGCCGTGCGCAGCCTGCGCGACGGCGAGTGCGCGGTGGCCCTGGCCGCCGGGGTCAACCTCTCGCTGCACCCGAACAAGTACGTGCAGCAGCGCGCGATGGGCATGACCTCCTCCGACCACCGCTGCCGGGGCTTCGGCGCGGGCGGCGACGGCTTCGTGCCGGCCGAGGCGGTCGGAGCGGTGCTGCTCAAGCCGCTGGCCCGGGCCCTCGCGGACGGGGACCGGATCCACGGCGTCGTCAAGGGCACGGCCGTCAACCACGGCGGCCGTACCAACGGCTACACCGTGCCCGATCCGGCCGCGCAGGGCCGGGTGGTGGCCGAGGCCCTCGCGCGCTCCGGCGTGCCGGCCGGGACGGTGGGGTACGTCGAGGCGCACGGCACCGGTACGGCGCTCGGCGACCCGGTGGAGATCGCCGGCCTCCAGCAGGCCTTCGGCGCACTGGCACCGGGGTCCGTGGCCCTCGGGACGCTCAAGTCCAACATCGGCCACGCGGAGGCGGCGGCCGGCATCGCCGGGCTGACGAAGGTGCTGCTGCAGATGCGGCACGGGGTGCTGGTCCCCTCGCTGCACGCCGACGAGCTCAATCCGGCGATCGACTGGGCGGCTTCGCCGTTCCGGGTGCAGCGGGCGGTGGCCGAGTGGCCCCGGCCGGCCGGGGCCCCGCGCCGCGCCGGGATCAGCTCGTTCGGCGCCGGCGGGTCGAACGCGCACGTGGTGGTGGAGGAGTACCCGCAGCCCCCGTACCGACCGGACCGGCCGGCGGCAGCGGGCGAACAGCAGCTGGTGGTGCTGTCGGGACGCACCGAGGAGGCGCTGACCGCCGTCGCCGGCCGGCTGGCCGTGCACCTGCGGGAGGCCGGGTCCGGGCACGCTCCGGGCGGGGCGGCGCCGGCGGACCTCGCGGACCTCGCGCACACCAGTCGGACCGGCCGGGAGGAACTGCGCGAGCGGCTCGCCCTGGTCGTCTCCTCCGTGCCCGAACTGGCCGACCGGCTCGCCGCGTTCGCGGCCGGGCGGGGAGCGGCCGAGCTGCGCGGACGGGTGGCGGGACCATCCGGTCCCGGGGTGCCCGCCGAGCGGGTCGACCCGGCCGGGCACGAGCTCGAAGAGCTCGGCCGCCGCTGGGTCACCGGCACCGGCTGGGACTGGCAGGCCCTGCCGGACACCGCCCGGCGCCGCATCGTCCCGATGCCCGCCTACCCCTTCGCGTCCCGCCGCCACTGGCTCCCGCAGCCGCCCGAGCGGTACGTGCCCCCGGGCGCGGCGGCGGTCGGGGACGCACCCGCCTCCGGGCCGGGAGCGACCCCCGACGCCGTACGGACCGCCGGCCCGACCGCGGCCCCGGAACCCGCACGGACGACCGGGCCTGCGCCGGCCTCCGGCTTCGTGCCGGCCTCCGGCTTCGTGCCGGCCTCCGGCTCCGTGCCGGCCTCCGGCTTCGTGCCGGCGTCGGGGTCCGTGCCGGCCTCTGGCTTCGTGCCGGCCTCCGGGTCCGTGCCGGCGTCGGGGTCCGTGCCGGCCTCTGGCTTCGTGCCGGCCTCCGGCTCCGTGCCGGCGTCGGGGTCCGTGCCGGCCTTGGGACCCGTACAGCCGGTCGGGAGCCCGCCGGCCGGCGGAGCCGCACCGGCCGATTCGTTCGCGCCGGGCGTCGCCTCCGTACCGGCCTCCGGGGCCGTGCGGGCCGTCGGGAGCGCACCGGCCGGCGGAAACGTGCCCGGCTCCCGGCCCGCACCGGCCTTCGCGGCCGTACCGGTCGCCGGGGCGGTCCCGGCCGTCGCGTGGGATGCGCTGTCGGCTCCGCCGGAGGCCATCGGTGTGCCGTTGCGCGTGCGCCGGTGGGAGGCGGCCTCGGCCGGAGCGGCCTCGGCCGGAGCGGCGCCGCGTGGGACGGTGGCCGTGCTCGCCGGCCCGGGGAGCGCGGTGCTCGCCGCGCGCACCGTGGAGCTGCTCGGTGCACAGGCCGACTGCGTGCTGCTCCGCGAGGGCCCCGGCGGGCAGGCCTTCCACGACGAGGCCTCCGCCCTGCGGGAACTCGCCGCGCTGCCCGGCCTCAGCGGGCTGCTGGACCTGACCGACGTGGACCGGCCGGACGGGGGCCCCGGCCCGTGGACGGCCCGGATCGCGATGCTCCAGGAGCTGATCCGCGGCCACCGGGGCGAACTGCGCGTGCTCCAGGTGACCCAGGGCCTCCAGGACCTGCCGGGCGTCAGGCCCTCGCTCGCCGGCTCCCGCGTCGCGGGATTCGTCCGGATGCTCGGTGCGGAGTACCCGAGGGTCCGGGCGACCCACCTGGACACCGATCTGCCCCTGCCCGAGGCGATCGTCGCGGAGTGGCGGTCCGCCGAGCCCGCCGCCGAGGTGTGCCACCGGAGCGGGCAGCGGCTGCTCCCGCGGTGGACCGAGCTAGCCGGGGCCGCCCCGGCGCCGTTCCTCGCCGATCCGGACCGCGCGTACCTGGTCACCGGCGGCACGCGCGGCCTCGGTTCCACCGTCGCCCGCCACCTCGTGGCCCGCGGCGCCCGGCGGATCGCCCTGACCTGCCTGCGCGAGCTGCCCGCACGCGAGCGCTGGGACGACCCCGGGCTGCCCGCCGCGACCGCCGAGGCGGTGGCCACGATCCGCGAGCTGGAGCGGGCGGGCGCCCGGGTGAGGGTGTTCACCGGAGCGCTGTCCGGCCGGGCCCGGCTGTCGGCCTTCCTCGCGGAGGTCCGGACCGGCCTCGGGCCGGTCGGCGGCGTGGTGCACTGCGCGGGTCTCGGCTCCCGGGGCCCGGCCGCCTTCGTCCACAAGCGGTCCGAGGACATACGCGAGGTGTTCGAGCCGAAGACGGACGGCCTGGAGACCCTCGCCGAACTCTGCGGCGCGGACCGGCCGGACTTCTTCGTCCTCTTCTCGTCGGTCTCCTCGGCCCTGCCCGGGCTGGCGGCGGGGATGAGCGACTACGCGGCGGCCAACACCGCGTCGGACTTCGTGGCGGGCCACCTGGCCCGGCTCGGCCGGCCCCGGGTCCGCGCCGTGCAGTGGCCGGTCTGGGCGGACGGCTCCGCCGGGGAGGCGGCGCGGGCGGCCGGCCGGGCCGCCGGGATCGGAGTGCTGTCCACGGCGGACGGACTCGCCGTCCTGGACCGGGCGATGACGACGGACGGCCCGCCGCTGCTGCTGCCCGCCCCGCCGGTGGAGGCTCCACCCGTGGCGGCGACCGGGCGGTCGGCGGCGACCGGTCCGGTGCAGGTACCCGCGTGGCTGGCCGAGGTGTTCGAGGCGGTGGCCGGCGTCCCGCGCGAGGAGCTGGAGCCGACCGCTTCCTTCGCGGAACTCGGCGTCGAATCCGTCATGTTGGGAGAGCTGGTGGTGCAGATCGAGCACCGCACCGGACAGCCGCTGGAACCGGCGGCGCTGCTGGAGCACGACACGCCGCAGGCCCTCGCCGCCCACCTGGCGCGCACCCTCCCGGCGGCGACCGCCATCTCCCTCGAACACGTGGAGCCTGTGGAGGAGCCCGCTGACCTCACGGAACCGGTGGACCCCGTCGTGCAGCGGGATGCCGAGCCGAAGGAGCGGCCGGGGCACTCGCCGGCACCGGGCGACGACCGGATCGCCGTCATCGGCATGGCCTGCCGGTTCCCCGGCGCCCCCGGCCTCGACGCGTTCTGGGAGCAGTTGGCCGCCGGGGCGGACGCCGTCACCGAGGTGCCGGCCGGCCGCTGGGACACCGCACGCCTCTACCGCCCCGCGTTCGAGCCCGGCCGCAGCATCAGCCGCTGGGGAGGATTCCTCGAGGGGATCGAGGATTTCGACCCCGACCACTTCGGCATGAGCGAGGAGGAGGCCACCGGTCTCGACCCGGCGGTGCGGCTGTTCCTCGAAGGCGCGGAGTGCGCCGTACGGGACGCGGGCTATCCGGACGGGGAACTCGCCGGCCGCGCCATCGGGGTCTTCGCCGGGGCCCGGATGTCGGGGTACCGGCACCGGGCCGGGGCCGGGGGCCCGGCGGGGCTCGGCGGGGACCAGAACTTCATCGCCGCCCGGGTCGCCCACCAGTACGACCTGCACGGTCCGGCGATGGTGGTGGACAGCGCCTGCTCCTCCGCGCTGGTCGCCGTCCAGCTCGCCTGCCGCAGCCTGCTGGCGGGGGAGTCCGAGCTGGCCCTGGCCGGCGCCGTGGAAGTACTCCTGGACGAGGAGCCCTACCTGGAGTTCAGCGCCGCCAAGGCGCTCTCCCCGTCCGGCCGCTGCCGGACCTTCGACGAGCGGGCGGACGGCTTCGTGCCCGGCGAGGGCTGCGGGGTGCTGCTGCTGAAGCGGCTCGACACGGCGCTGCGCGACGGAGACCGCATCCACGCGGTCATCGACGCGGTGGCGGTCAACAACGACGGCCGGACGATGGGCCTGACCACCCCGAACCCCAAGGCCCAGGCGGCCGTGGTGCGCCGGGCCCTGGCCGACGCCGGCCTGCGGCCCGCCGAGATCGGCATGGTCGAGGCGCACGGCACCGCGACCCTGATCGGCGACCCGATCGAACTCCGGGCCCTGACCGATGCCTTCCGGGACGGTACGGACAGCGCGTCCGCCCCGGAGGGGAACGGGCGCTGTGCGATCGGCAGCGTGAAGTCCAACCTGGGCCACCTGCTGAGCGCGGCCGGGATCGCCGGGCTGATCAAGGCACTGCTGGCGGTGGAGCACGCGGCGATCCCGCCCACCCTCGGCTGCGAGCGCCCCAACCCGCGCTTCGACCTCAGCACTTCACCGTTCAGGGTCAACACCGAACTCTCCTCCTGGCCGGCCGGCGCCCGTCGGATCGCGGGCGTCAGCGCCTTCGGACTCGGCGGCACCAACGCCCACGCGATCGTCGGCGAACTCGACCGGGAGCGCCGGGCCCGGTACCGCCCGACCCGGCACCCACTGCCCGAACCAGAGTTCAAGCGGCGCCGGTACTGGCTGGACCGCGCGCCGCACGCGCCGTTCCCGGAGGAGCCGTTCGCGGACGGGCCGTTCGCGGACGGGCCGTTCCCGGACGGACCGTTCGCGGACGGGCCGTTCCCGGCCGACCCCGGGCCGGTGGCCTCCATTCTCGACCTCCGATTCGCCGGTGACGACGAAACGGTCCCAGAACTCGGGCGAAGGGGAACACGACCGTGACCGACCGACCGATCGAGTGTCGCGTGGTACTGACCGACACCGACTTCATCATGCGCAACCACCACGTGCACGGGGTCTCGGTCATGCCCGGCGTGACCTTCCTGGACATCCTGCTGCGGATCCTGCGCAGCCAGGGACTCGACCACGAACGGGCCGTGTTCCGCCGGATCCTGTTCACCGAGGCGGTCGCCACCACCGAGGGCATGGACCGAGAGATGCGGATCACCCTCGGCCCGGCGGACGGGTCGGGGGTGCGCCCGGTGACGGTGGACAGCCGCTGGTCGGCCGTCCCCGGTTCGCCGTGGCGGCAGAACCTCACCGCCGTCCTCACCTTCGAGCCCGGCGGCGGTCCGGGCGGCACGGCGCAGCCGGAGGCGATCGACCTCGGCGCCCTGCGGGCCGGCGCGGTCCGCACCACCGACATGGCCGAGCTGTACGCCCGCGCCCGGGACGAGAACATCCGGCACGGTCCCGCGATGGCCTGCCACGGCTCGCTGCACATCGGCGACGGCTACCTGCTGGCAGAGCTGAGCACCGGCGCCGCCGCCCCCGACGCCCGCGACTTCCACCTGCACCCCGCGCTGCTCGACGCGGCCACCATCGCCGCGTACGGCCAGACCGAGGCGGTCTCGCGCGAGCCGTTCATCCCGGTCTACATCGCCCGGTTCAGGGCTCCCCGGCCGCTCGGCCGGAAGGTCCACCTGTACGTGCCGGGCGTCGAGCGCCTGGCGGACTCCGGCGACGTGATCCGCAGCGACTACGGTCTGTACGACGAACAGGGCCTGCTGCTCGCGGAGTTCGGCGAACTCACCTGCAAGCGCATCCGCCGCCCCGACCTGATCACCCGGCTGCTCGACGAGCCCAGGGCGCAGCCAGGGCCCATCCGCGCCGGTGCCGGTGCCGCTGCCGCTCCGGGCTCGGGCCGCAGCGCCGCCCCGGACCCCGGTCCCGTCGCGGACGTCGACACGGGCGCGGCCCCCGGCGTGGGTACGGGCCCCGGCGTGGGTACGGGCCGAGCCGCCGACCCCGTGGCCGCGTACACCGCGCACGTGCGCCGCATGGTCGGCGACGCGCTCGGTCTGGACCCGGCCGAGGTCGGCAGCGGTACCGGGTTCTACGAACTCGGTCTGGATTCGGCCGACTTGGTGCGCATCAGCGGGCTTCTGGAGGAGACGGTCGGCAGCCCGCTCTACCCCACCCTCCTCTTCGAGTTCACCGACATAGACAGCCTCGCCGCCCACCTCGCCGCAACCCACCCCCGAGCCGCGACCGCCACCCCGGCTCCCGCCCCGGCGGTCCCCACAGCGTCGGCGCTTGCCTCCGCCACTTTGGCTGCCGCGCCAACAGCCTCCACCGCGTCGGCCTCCACCGCGTCGGCCTCCGCCGCGTCGGCCTCCGCCACCCCGGGCCCCGCAACTTCGGCTGCCGCGCCAACAGCCTCCGCCGCGTCGGCCTCCGCCAGCCCGGCCCCCGCCCCGGCGCCCTCCCGGTCCGCCGCGGCCGAAGGCCCCGCGGCCACCGCCCTGTTCCGGCCGCGGTGGTACCCGGCTCCGGCCACCGCCCGGCCCCTGCCGGACGGCGACCTCGTCCTCTTCGCCCCCGACGGAGAACCGGACGGCCTGACGGCCGAGCTCGCCGTCCAGGCGCAGGGCGCCACGGTCGTCCGGGTCGGCCCGGGACCGGTCTTCGAGCAGACCGGAACCACCGGGTACCGCCTCGACGGGGCCGACCCCGCGCAGTGGGACCTGCTCTGGTCGGCGCTCGACGCCCGCGGTGTCCGCCCGGCAGCCGTGGTCGTCCCGGCCGCTCCCGCTCCCGCGCCCGCCGCCGGCACCGGCCCCGACGCACCGGCCCGTACGGTGCTGCGCCTGGCCCGGTCCGTACTCGCCCGCCCGGCGCGGGCGACGGCACCGGCGATCCTCTTCGTCCACCCCACCCCGGACGGCGGCGCGGCCCCGGAGCACCTGGCGGTCGGTGCGCTCGCCCGGTGCGTCACGGCCGAGGCCCCCGCGCTGGTGTGCCGGGCGGTCGGCGTCGACCGCTGGACGGCCGAAGCCGTCACCGCGGCCGTCCTCGTCGAACTCGCCGCCGAGGACGCCGGCCCCCAGTCCCGGCACCTGGCGGGCCGCCGGGAACGGCGAGGCCTGGCACCCCACACGCCGCCCGGCACCGACCGGCCCGCCGCCGCGGCCGTCCCGCCGCTCAAACGGCACGGCGTCTACGTGCTGACGGGCGGGGGCGGGGCCCTCGCGAGCGCCCTCGCGACCCACCTCGCCGAGCGGTACGCGGCGCGGATCGCGCTGATCGGCCGCCGCCCCATGGGTCCCGAACTGGCGGCCCGGGCCGACGGCTGGCGCGCCCTCGGCGCCGAGGTCGCGTACCTGACGGCCGACGTCACCCGCCTCGCGGACGTGGAGGCGGCGCTCGCCCTGGCCCGCGAACGGTTCGGGTCGCTCGACGGCGTGTTCCACACCGCCGGGGTCACCGCGGACTCCCTGTTCCGCAACAAGCCGGACGACGCGCCCGCGGCGGTGGTCCTGCCCAAGGCCCTCGGCGCCGTGCACCTCGACCGCGCGACGGCCGGGGATCCGCTCGACCTGTTCGTGCTGTACTCCTCGCTCTCCGCCTCCCAGGCCACCCCCGGCCAGAGCGACTACGCCTTCGCCAACGCCTGGCTGGAGCACTTCGCCGAGGCCCGCGCCGCCCGTGCGGACGCACCGGGTCGCACCCACGCCATCGGCTGGCCGATGTGGGCCGAGGGCGGCATGCGGCTCACCCCGGCCGCGGTCGAGCACTCCCGCCGGACCCGGGGCACCTGGCCGATGCCCACCGCCGACGGGCTGGACCTGCTGGAGCGCGTCCTGGCCGGCCCCGACGGCGCGACGGTGGCGGTGTACGGCGCCCCGGACCGCATCGCACGCCCCTTCGCGGACGCGGACGCGGCTCCTGAGACGGACCGGCCCCTGAGGCCGGTCCCGACGCCGACCGCGCCCGCGTCAGCGGTCACCGCAGCCTCCGCGAAAGCCGCCCCGGCGCCCACCCACACCCCTGCCGCCCCCGCGACCCATGCCCCCGATCCCGAGGGGGACGCCGTAGCGGTCATCGGCCTCGCCGGCGCGTACCCGCAGGCACCGGACCTCGACATCTTCTGGCGCAACCTCGCCGAGGGCAGGGACAGCATCACGACCGTCCCCGAGGAACGCTGGGACCACAGCGGCTACTTCGCCCCCGAACGCGGCCGGCCCGGCTCCACGTACAGCAGATGGGGCGGCTTCCTCGACGGCGTGGACCTCTTCGACCGGGAGTTCTTCGGCATCTCGCGGCGCGACGCCGAGCGGATGGACCCGCAGGAGCGCCTCTTCCTCACCACCTGCTGGCGCGCCCTGGAGGACGCCGGCCGCCCGGCGCACACCCTCGCGGACGAGACGGTCGGCGTCTTCGCCGGCGTCATGTGGAACCACTACCAGCTCTTCCAGGACCAGGGCGTGGCTCCGACCGCCATGCACGCGGCCGTCCCGAACCGCGTCTCGTACGCCTTCGGCCTGACCGGACCGAGCATGGCCGTCGACACCGCCTGCTCGTCCTCGCTGACCGCCGTCCACCTCGCGGTGGAGAGCCTGCGCCGGGGAGAGAGCAGCCTGGCCCTGGCGGGCGGGGTGAACGTCACCGTCCATCCGCAGAAGTACCTCCAGCTCGCGCAGGGGCAGTTCCTCTCCGACGACGGCCGCTGCCGGAGCTTCGGCGCCGGAGCCACCGGCTACGTACCGGGGGAGGGCGTGGGCGCGGTCCTCCTCAAGCCGCTGCGCCGGGCCCTCGCGGACGGCGACCACATCCACGGTGTCATCCGGGCGTCGGCCGTCAACCACAGCGGCCGCACCAGCGGTTTCACCGTGCCCAGCCCCGACTCGCAGGCCGCGCTGATCCGTACGGCCCTAGGCCGCTCCGGGGTGGACCCCGGCACGATCGGCTACATCGAGGCCCACGGCACGGGCACGTCGCTCGGCGACCCGGTGGAGATCGAGGGGCTCCGCCAGGCGTTCGCCGGCACCGGCACCGGCACCGGCACCGGTAGCGGCACGGCGGCGGGCGGCTGCGCGGTGGGATCGGTCAAATCCAACATCGGACACCTGGAGAGCGCCGCGGGCATCGCCGGCCTGACCAAAGTGCTGCTGCAACTGCGGCACCGCCGGCTCGTCCCCTCCCTGCACTCCCGCGAGCTCAACCCGCACCTCGACCTGGCCGGTTCGCCGCTGCGCATCCAGCGCCGGGCCGAGGAGTGGGCCCGGCCGGCCGACGGCTCGCCCCGCCGGGCGGGGATCAGCGCCTTCGGGGCCGGGGGCGCGGGCGCGCACCTGGTGGTGGAGGAGTACGACAGCGTCCCCCGGCCGGTGCGCGGCGCCGGCGGCCCGCTGCTCTTCGTCCTCTCGGCGCCGGACGCGGCCGCGCTGCGCGGGTACGCGCGCTCCGTACGGGCGCACCTCGACGGGGGGCCCGGGCCCGCCGCCGACGGCGCGGGCCGGACCGGGGCGCTCGTGCGGCTGGCCGCCGGACTGCTCGGGGTCAGGGAGGACCAGGTCGACCCGGACGCCTGGCTGGGCGATCTGGGCCTCGACCCGTCCAGTCTGCTGGAGCTGGCACGCCGGATCGGGGAGGAACTGGCCTTCGAGGTACCGCCGGACGCGCTCGCGCCCGACGGCTCGCTGCGGCAGATCGCCAAGCTGGCGGCGGCGGGCGGCCCCGCGCCGGGGGCCGGGCCCGATCCGGCCGATCTCGCCTACACCCTGCAGGTCGGCCGCACGCCACGGCCCCACCGGCTGGCCGTGGTCACGGACGGCCGGGCCTCCGGGCTGGACGGTCTGCGGGCGGCGCTCGACGGCTTCCTGGCGGGCGCGGCGCCGGAGGACGCCGGCTACGTCATGGGCGGCCCGGACGAACAGCACGTGACGGGTACGGCGGGTGCGGCGGGTGCGGCGGGGCGGCCCTCACCGGAGGAGTGCGCGGCGCTCTTCCGGCAGGGCCGGCTGCGGGACCTGGCCGCGGCCTGGGCGGCCGGCGCGGAGGTGCGCTGGCACGAGGTACACGCGGCGCCCGGCCGGGACGGCGGGCCGGCGGGGCGGCGGATCCCGCTGCCCACGCACCCGCTGACCGAGGAGAGGTGCTGGCTCGGGCAGTGGCGGGGCGGGTCGAATGGGCCGGTCGCCGCCGAGGACGGCAGGGGAGAGGCGGAGCGGGTGCGGGTGCGGGGGACGGCGAGCGGTGCGGAGCCGGGGAGCGGGCCCGGCCGGGCGACGGCCGGACGGTATCCGGCGCAGCGGGCCGCGGGCCCGCTCCCCGAGGACGGGCCCGCGGTCGAACTGCGGATCCTGGACCCGGGCATCGCGCTGGTGGTCATGCGCAGCGGCAGCAACATGTTCACCGAGGAGACCGTCCGCGGCCTGGAGGCCGCCTTCGCGGAGCTGGGCGCGGACGAGAACGTCAAGGCCGTGGTGCTGACGGGCGCGGGCCCCGCGTTCAGCATGGGCGGCACACCCGAGGCCCTGGAGCAACTCGCCGGCGGCCGGGGCAGCTTCACGGACGTGCCTTTCCTCTACGAGGGGCTGCTGACCTGCGACCGCCCGGTGATCGCGGCGCTGTCCGGGCACGCGTCGGGCGGCGGGCTGATGTTCGGCCTGCACGCCGACATGGTCCTGATGGCGCGCGAGGGGATGTACGCGGCCAGCTTCCTCAAGTACGGGTTCACGCCGGGCATGGGCGCGACGTACGTCCTGGAGCGCCGGTTCGGGCGGTCGCTGGCGACCGAGATGTTCTACACGGGCAGGCCGTTCAGCGGTGCCGAACTGGAGCGGCGCGGTGCGCAGGTCACGTTCCTGCCGCGCGACGAGGTGCTGTCGGCCGCGCTGGACCTGGCCCGCGCGATCGCGTCCCAGCCGGTGCTGCCGGTCCGCGCCCTGAAACGGGAGCTGGCCGGCCGCACCCTCCCCGCCCTGACCGAGACGGTCACCCGCGAGGCCGCCCTCCACCGCGCGGTCCTCGGCCAGGACTCACTCCACCGGGTCCACGCCCACACGGCCAAAGTCCAGGCCTACACCCACCCACCCCACCCCACCGAACCCCAGCCCCTGGCCCCGGCGGTGCCCGGGGACCGGCCCTTGGCCGCGGCTGCGGCCTCGGTCCCGGCTGCGGCCCCGGGCTCGATCCCGGCGCCGCCCTGGGACCAGCCCCTGACTGCGGCCTCGGGCTTGGCCCCGGCGCCGCCCGGGGTACAGCCTCCGGCTGCGGCTGCGGCTGCGGCCCCGGGCCCGGTCCCGGCGCCGCCCTGGGACCAGCCCCTGGCTGCGGCCTCGGGCTTGGCCCCGGCTGCCGCGTGGGCCCCGGCCGCGGTCGCGGTCCCCGCCGAGGCTTCGGTGCCGGCCTCGGGCTCGGTGCTCCTCCCCGGCTCCACCCCTGCCGTGGCACCGGCCTCGGTCCCGGCGCCGCCCCAGGTCCAGGCCCCGGTCGCGGCCTCGGGGCCGGGGCCGCACCCCGGCCCGGCCCCGGTCGTGGCTCCGCAGGCGGGGGCGGTTGCCGCGGCGCAGTCGGGCTCGGGTGCCGGGGGGCCGGAGCGGGACGTCGTCATCGGCGTGGTGATGGAGACGCTGTGCGGACACCTGTACCTCGAGCGGAGCGAGATCGACCCCCAACTCACCTTCAGTGAGATGGGCGTCGACTCGCTGGGCGCGGTGGAGATCGTCCGCGATCTCAATCAACACTTCGGCCTCGACCTGGACTCGGTGGCGGTCTACGACCACCCGACCCTCGACCGGCTGGCCGACTTCGTCGACGCGGAGTCCGCCCGCGCCCGCGCCCTGCACGCCGCCGCGGTCCTCCCGTACGCCCCACCTGCCCCCGCCGAGGCGGCCGCGCCTCCTGCCCCCGCCGAGGCTTTGTACGCCGCCCCGGCCGACACCGCGACTCCGTACGCCGCGCCCGCCGCTCCCGGAGCCGCCTACGCCCTGCCCGTCGACCCCGAGGCTTCGTACGCGCCGCCAGCTGATGCCGTGCCTCCGTACGCCGCGCCCGCCGCTCCCGGAGCCGCCTACGCCCCGCCCGTCGACCCCGAGGCTTCGTACGCGCCGCCGGCTGATGCCGTGCCTCCGTACGCCCGGCCCGCCGACGCCAGGGCCCCGTACGCCCCGTCCGCCGACGCCGACGCCGCGTCCGCCCCCGCCGGGACGCGCGGGGCCGGGGCCTCGGGTGGGCTTTCGGCGGGGGGCGTCGCACAGGCCCCGGCCGACCGGTCCGGTGACGGGCCATCGCCGGACCGGTCGGCCGGTTCACCGCCGCCGTTGGTGATCCGCCCCGCCGGGGCGAACGGCGGGCCCGGGCCGGTGACCCTCGCCCCGGTCCGCCCGACAGCCGGCACGGCAAGGACCCCCGACACGGCAAGGACCCCCGACACGGCAAGGACCCCCGACACGGCAAGGACCCCCGACACGGCAAGGACCCCCGGCACGGCAAGGACCCCCGACACGGCAAGGGCCGCCGGCAAGGCCACCGCCCCGGTCGACATCGCCGTCATCGGTGCCTCCGGCCGCTTCCCCGACGCCCCCGACCTGTCCGCCTTCTGGTCCAACCTGCTCGCCGGCCGCAGCAGCGTCCGCGAAGTGCCCGCCGAGCGCTGGGACATCGCCGAGCACTACGACCCCGACCGCCGCGCCGAAGGCCGTACCTACAGCAAATGGGCCGCGCTGCTCGACGACGTCGACCTGTTCGACGCGGCTTTCTTCCACCTCTCGCCGATGGAGGCCGAGCAGATGGACCCGCAGCAGCGCCTCTTCCTCCAGGAGGCCTGGTCGGCCCTGGAGGACGCGGGCTACGCGGTGCCCGGCCCGGAACGGGCGAGCTGCGGGGTGTTCGTCGGCTCCGGTGCGGGCGACTACCTGCGGCTGCTGGAGGCGAACGGCCAGGACGGCACCGGCCAGGCGTTCCTCGGCAACTCGCCCTCCATCCTGGCGGCGCGGATCGCCTACCACCTCAACCTCGGCGGCCCGGCCGTCGCGATCGACACCGCCTGCTCCTCCTCGCTGGTGGCCGTGCACGAGGCCGTCGCCGCGATCAGGGCCGGCGAGTGCGAGACGGCCGTGGCCGGCGGCGTCGCGGTGATGCTGACGCCGCGGATGCACGTCTGGACCAGCAGCACGGGCATGCTGTCGCCCACCGGCCGCTGCGCACCCTTCGACGCCTCCGCCGACGGCATCGTGCTCGGCGAGGGCGTCGGCGCGGTGGTGCTCAAGCCCCTGGACCGCGCGCTGGCCGACGGCGACACCGTGTACGCGGTGATCAAGGCGACCGGCACCAACAGCGACGGCCGGACCAACGGCATCACCGCGCCCAGCGCCGACTCGCAGGCGGCGCTCCTGGCGGACGTCCACCGGCGGGCCGGCCTCGGCCCGGACGAGATCGGGTACGTGGAGGCGCACGGCACCGGCACGGTGCTCGGCGACCCGATCGAGGTGAAGGCCCTCACCCGGGTCTTCCGCGACCGGGACGAGTCGGCCGGCGCCTGCCACCTGGGCTCGGTCAAGTCCAACATCGGGCACACCACGCTGGCTTCGGGCATCGCCGGCTTCCTCAAGGTCGTGCTCGGTCTGCGGGCCGGGCAGATCCCGCCGTCGCTGAACTTCACCACGCCCAACCCGAAGATCGACTTCGAGGGCGGGCCGTTCCGGGTCGCCACCGCTCCGACGCCCTGGCGGCCCGGGCCGTCCGGTCTGCGGGTGGGCGCGGTGAGCAGCTTCGGCTTCAGCGGGACCAACGCGCACGTGGTGCTGACCGAGGCCCCGCCGCAGGCCGCGTCCGCGGCCGGACAGGCGGCCGACGAGGCCGTCGTACTGCCCCTCTCGGCCCGTACGGCCGTCGCCCTGAACCAGCGGGTACGGCAGCTGGCGGGTCGGCTGACGGAGCGGCACGCCCTGGGCGACACGGCCCGGACGCTCGCCGTGTCCCGCGCGCACTTCCCCGTCCGGGCGGCCTTCGTGGTCCGCAGCGCCGCCGAACTGCGCGAACAGGTCGAGGAGTTCCTGACCGGCGGCCGGCCGGCCGTGGACGGCCACGGCGAGCGGCTGCGGCAGCTCGCGGAGGACTACCTGGCGGGCCGGGAGGTCGACTGGGCGGCCGCGCACGCGGGCCGCCCGCGCCGCAACGTCCCCCTCCCCACCTACCCCTTCGCCCGCACCAGCCACTGGACCACACCCCCGGCCACTCCGGCCACCTCGGCCACCCCGGCCACTCCGGCCGCCTCGGCTGCCCCGGCCACTCCGGCTACGTCGGCTGGCCCGGTCGCTCCGGCTACCCCGGCTACGTCGGCTGGCCCGGTCGCTCCGGCTACCTCCAACGCTCCGGCTGCTCCGGCCACCTCGGTCGCTCCGGTTACCTCGGCTGCCCCGGCCGCTCCGGCCACCTCGGCCGCCCCGGCTCCAAAGCCCGTGATGCCCGTTGCGCCCCCGGGCGCCTCCGCGGCCGCCGGCTCCGTGCCCGCCGTCACCGGCGAGGTGACCGGCGCGGGCCCCGCCGCCGCGGCCGGGGGGCCGCCCCGCGGGATCGCCCGGCCCGCCGCCGTTGCCGCGGCATCCGCCCGTGTCCCCTCCGTGTCCGCTCCCGTGGCCGAGGCGACCGCCGACTCCGTGTCCACCCCGTCCCCGGCCCATCCCCTGCTGGTCTGCCGCCCGACCTGGTACGAGGACGAGCACGCGGCGGATGCCGCCGCGGCGGGCGGCCGGCTCCCCGTCGGCGCCGCGGGCCGGCGGGTCGCGGTGGCGCACGCCGAGGGGGACGGGCCCCTCGCCGACGCGCTGACCGCACTCCACCCGCACGACGAGGTGGTCCGCATCCCGCTCGGCGGAGCCACCCCCGCCCCCGGCCCGTTCGACGTGCTCTACGTCCTCGCCGGCCGGGCAGGGGCCGTGCCGGAACTCGCCGACACCGCGCCCACCGGCGACCCCGTCACCCTGGCCGTGTTCTACCTGCTCAAG
Source organism: Streptomyces sp. NPDC048270 (assembly GCF_040652335.1). Classification (NCBI taxonomy): domain Bacteria; kingdom Bacillati; phylum Actinomycetota; class Actinomycetes; order Kitasatosporales; family Streptomycetaceae; genus Streptomyces; species Streptomyces sp. NPDC048270. The sequence continues at coordinate 75,489 of NZ_JBEZLV010000030.1, read as the reverse complement.
CAACTGCTCCGGTTCGGCCAGGCGGCGCGGCCGCTCGCCGTGACCTTCGTCGTGCACGGCGTCCTGCCGGTCACCGCGCAGGACCGGCCCCAGCCGCACGGCGCCGGCCTGATCGGCCTCTCGCGCACGGTGGCGGCCGAGTACCCCCGCTGGCGGGTGGACTGCGTCGACATCGACCCGGACGGCCCCGCCGCCGATCCGGCCCGCGCGGCCCGCCGGATCGCCGCCGAGGACGGCACGCACCCCGTGGTGGCCCTGCGCGGTGAGCGCCGGTACCTGCGCCGCTTCGAGCCCGTCCCGGAGCGGTCCGCCGGACCGGCGCCCGCCCCGCGCGACGGCGGTGTGTACCTGGTGGTCGGCGGGTCCGGCGGCCTGGGCCGGGCGGTGAGCGAGCGCCTGGCGGCCGTGCACGGGGCGCGGCTGGTGTGGCTCGGCCGCAGGCCCGGCGACGACCCGCAGGTGCGGGCCGGAGCGGCCGCGATCGGCCGGCTCGGCGGCGAGGTCCGCTACGTCCGGGGAGATGTCACCGACCCCGGCGCGGTCCGGGCCGCGGTGGCCGAGGCCCGGCGGTCCTTCGGCGCCCTGCACGGAGTGCTGCACGCCGCCGGCGAGCTGCGCGACGTACCGCTCGCCCGGATGACGGAGGCGGACTTCACGCGCGTGCTCGCCGCGAAGGCGGTCGGCGCCGCGGTGCTGTTCGACGCGCTCGCGGCCGAACAGCCGGACTTCTGCGTCCTGTTCTCCTCCGCGGCCTCCTTCGTCGCCTCGCCCGGACAGGCCAACTACGCCGCGGCCGCGACCCTGGAGGACGCCCACGCCTGGCAGGCGCGGGGCCGGTGCGCCTTCCCGGTGTCGGTGGTGAACTGGGGTTTCTGGGGGACCGTCGGCGCGGTGTCGCACGAGCGCTACCACCGCGCGTTCGCGGCCCTCGGCGTCGGCTCCATCGACCCGGCGGAGGGTGTCGCGGCCCTGCGGACCGCCCTGTCCAGCGGGGCCGGGCAGGTGCTGGTCATCAAGGCCGACCCGGCCCGCCTGGCCGAGCACGGCATGCCGCTCACCACCGCCCCGGCACCCTCCCGGCCCGCCGCCGACGACCGCGCCGAGGCGCGCGCCGCCACGCCCGACGCCGTGCGGGACCACGCGCCCGCCGCCGAGGCGGATGCCGCGCCCGACGCAACGCCCCACGCCACGGCGGCCCTGGCGACCGCCGCCCCGCCCCCGGATCTGGACCGCCTGGCCCGTGACTATCTCAAGCGCGTCTTCGCCGGACTGCTCAAGTGCGGCGAGGACGAACTCACGGACCGGGAGACGCTGGAGAACTTCGGGGTCGACTCGCTCCTCGGGGCGGAGATCGTCGAGCTGCTCTCCGCCGACCTGGGCGAGCTCCCGGCGACCCTGCTGTTCGAGCACGCGACGATCGAACGGCTCGCCGCCCACCTCCTCGAAGTCCGGACGGAGCGCCTCACCGCCGTCCTCACGCGCGGGTCCCGCGCTGCGCACGACCCGGCGAGCGCGGCGGCGCCCGCCACCCCGCGGACCGGCCCCCCGGCCGCGGAAGCGGCCCACGGCGCCGAGACGGCGGTCCACGGCGCCGAGACGGCGGCCCCGGCCGACGCGCCCGCGCCGCACCCCGCCGCCCCGGGCGGGAGCCGGCCCGCCGACGACGGGCTCGACATCGCGGTGGTCGGCGTCACCGGCCGGTACCCCGGCGCGCCCGACCTCGACGCCTTCGCCCGGAACCTCGCCGCAGGCGCCAACTCCGTGACCGAGGTGCCCGCGGACCGGTGGGACTGGCGGGAGTACTTCGACCCCCGGCGCGGCCGCCCGAACCGCAGCTACGGCAAGTGGGCGGGCTTCCTGGACGGCATCGACGGGTTCGATCCCCAGCTCTTCGGCATCCTGCCGCGCGAGGCGGCCGCCATCGACCCGCAGGAGCGGCTGTTCCTGGAGACCTGCTGGAACCTCCTGGAGGAGACCGGCTATCTGGGCGAGCACACCAGGGTGCCCGAGACCGGCGTCTTCGCCGGGCTGATGTACGGCTCGTACGGCCAGCTCGCCGCGGCCTCGGGGTGGCCTCGGGGCGAGTTCGGGGCGGCGCACTCGGCGTACTGGTCGGTGGCCAACCGGGCCAGCTACGTGTTCGACCTGACCGGGCCGAGCTTCGCCGTCGACTCGGCCTGCTCGTCCTCCCTCACCGCCGTGCACCTGGCCTGCGAGAGCCTGCGCCGGGGTGAGTGCCGGATGGCCATCGCGGGCGGGGTCAACCTGATCCTCCACCCGGCGCACCTGGTGGCCCTGTCCGCCCGCGGCATGCTCGCGAGCGGCGACGCCTGCCGCACCTTCGACGCGGACGCGGACGGCTACGTCCCCGGCGAGGGGGTCGGCGCGGTGCTGCTCAAGCCGCTGGCCGCGGCGCGCGCCGACGGCGACCGGATCTGGGCCGTCATCAAGGCGAGCCGGGCCAACGCGGGCGGCAAGACCAGCGGTTACACGGTGCCCAACCCCAACGCGCAGGCCGCGCTGGTGGCCCGGACGCTGGAGGAGGCCGGGTTCGACCCGCGCACCGTCGGCTACGTGGAAGCCCACGGCACCGGCACGGCGCTGGGAGACCCGATCGAAGTGGCGGCCCTCACCCGGGCCTTCGGCTCCGGCCGGGACACGGCGGGCGACCCGGGCCGGGAGGCCCCGCCGGTCGCGATCGGCTCGGTGAAGGCCAACATCGGCCACCTGGAGGGCGCGGCCGGCATCGCCGGGCTGACCAAGGTCCTGCTCCAGCTCCGCGACGGCGTGCTGTATCCGAGCGCGAGCCTGGACCGGGTCAACCCGAAGATCGACTTCGCAGGGTCGCCGTTCCTGCCGCTGACCGAGGTCGCCCCGTGGCCGCGGCCCGAGCTGCACGTCGACGGGCAGGCGACCGCGTACCCGCGCAGGGCGGGCGTCAGTTCGTTCGGCGCGGGCGGGGCCAACGTCCACCTCGTGCTGGAGGAGTACATGGGAGCGGACGCTCCGGCGGACGCCGGTGTCGGACCCGGCGGACCCGGGGGCCACGACGAGGTGTTCCTGCTGTCCGCCCGGACGAAGGAACGGCTCACCGTGCTCGCCGGGCGGGTCGCGGAGCACCTGGGCGACGGGTCCCGCCCGTCCGGGGCCGACGATGCCCCGAGGTCGCTGCGTCCGCTCGCCTGGACGAGCCAGACCGGGCGCCGGGAGCTGGCCGAGCGGCTCGCCGTGGTGGCCGGCAGCGTGAGCGAACTCGCGGAGCGGCTGCGGGCCTTCGCCGAGGGGCGGCAGGTCCCCGGGGTCCACACCGGGACCGCCGCCCGTACCGGCGTACCGCCCTGGAGCGGGGAGGACCGGGTGGCGGCCGCCCGGGCGTGGTCGGCCGGGGCGGAGGTGGACTGGCCGCGCTTGTGGTCCGGCCCCAGGCCTTCGCGCACCGCCTTCCCGACCTACCCCTTCGACCGCGCCCGCTACTGGCTCGCCGAGCCGGACGACGACCGGCACCGGCCCGGCCCGCCGGCTCCGCCGGCCCCGCCCGCCGGCCCGCCCCCGGAGGAGGCGGCGCTCGTCCGGTTCGCCCGCCCGGCCTGGCAGAACGAGCCGGTGCCGCCCGCCGCGACCGGCGCCCAGGGCCCGCGTCTCGCCCTGGTCGCCGCCGAGGGAGCGGGGCTGACCGAGGCCCTGGCCGAGGAGCTCGCCGCGGCCGGGATCCGGGCCGTCGCCCTGACCCCGGCCGCGGAGTTCGCGCGGACCGAGGACGGCGGCTACCGGCTGGCCCCCGCCGACCGGGAGCAGTGCACGCGCCTCGTCGCGGACCTCGCCGCTCGGGGGCTGGCACCGGACGCCCTGATCCTCTGCGCCCCCGAGAACCCGGCCGGCCAGGGCAGCGACGACCTGCCCGGCAGCCTCGACCGGGGGTTCCGCCCCCTGGTCGCCCTCACCACCGCCCTGCTCGCCCGGTCCGGCGCCCCGAGCGACCTGCGGGTGGTCTACGGGTTCACCGCCCCCACCCCGTCCTCCCGCCCCTACGACGCGGCGGTCGGCGCCGCCCTGCGCAGCCTGAGCCTGGAGCACAGCCGACTGGGCGCCGCCCGCGTCGCGTTCGAGGGCGCGGACGCCGTGGCGCCGCCACGGCTCCGGGCCGCGCGACTGGTGGCGGAACTGACCGGCTGCCGGCCGGGAACCGCCGCCGAGGTCCGCCACCGCAACGGCGAGCGGCAGATCCGAGTGCTGCTGGACTTCGACCCCCCGCACGCCGTGCAGCTGCGGCCGCGCCCGGACGGCGTGTACCTGATCACCGGTGGGGCCGGCCCGCTGGGCCTGCACACCGCGCGGCTCCTGACCTCGCGCGAGCGGGTGACCGTCCTCCTCGTGGGCCGCTCCGAACTCGACCCGGAGCGCCGCGAGTCGGTGGAGGAGCTGGACCGGAGCGGCCCCGCCGCCGTCCGGTACCTGCGCGCCGACGTCTCGGACGCCGCCGGGGCCCACCGGCTGGTCGCCGACGCCGTCTCGCGGTACGGCCCGCTGCGCGGCGTCGTGCACGCGGCCGGGGTCACCCGCGACTCCCGCGCGGTGGCCAAGAGCCGGGCGGACCTCGATGCCGTGCTCGCACCGAAGACGGCCGGAGTGCTCGCGCTCGACGAGGCGACCATCGGACAGCCCCTCGACTTCTTCGTCCTCTACTCCTCGGTGGTGGCCTACAGCGGCAACCCGGGACAGCTCGACTACGCCTACGCCAACGCCTTCTTGGACGAGTTCGCCGAGCAGCGGGCCCAGCGCCAGGCGGCCGGCCTCCGAGCCGGGCACACCGTCTCGATCGCCTGGCCGCTGTGGGAGGACGGCGGGATGAGCGTGGACCCCGCCACCCGTGAACTCCTCGCCCGGCGCTGGGACATGGCGCCCATGAGCACGGCCAACGGACTGCGGGCGCTCGACCTGGCCGCCGGCGGGCAGGAGGTGCGGGTCACGGTCGTCCAGCGCCCGGACCGGCGTACGGTCCAGCGCCCGGTCCGGGCGGCCGATCCGGCGGCGGACCCGGCGACCGGGCGGGCGACCGAGCGGGCGAACGAGCCGGCGGCCGAGCCGGCGGCGGATCCGGCCGCCGTGCCCGCCGTCCCGTCCTCCGTCGGCGCCGCCCCCGCGGTGGAGCCGGCCGCCTCGGACCCCGTCGCCCCCGGCGAGCCGCCGCCGGCCGAGGTGGAGCGCGAACTACGGTCGATGGCGGCCGGATTCCTGCTGGTCGACCCCCACGAGGTCGACCTGGACGCCCAGTTGCTGGAGCTTGGCTTCGACTCCATCACACTGACCGAGCTGATCAACCAGGTGAACGAGTTCTACGGCCTGGACCTGCTGCCCACCGTCCTCTTCGAATGCCCCGACCTGGCCTCCTTCGCCGTACATCTGGGCCGCCACCACGCCGCCGAGGTGGCGGCGCGCCACCGGCCCGCGGCCCAGGCGGAACCCGAACCGGAACCCGAGCCCGTGCCGGCGGCCGAGCCCGAACCCGAGCCCGTGCCCGCGGCCGAGCCCGAACCCGAGCCGGAGCCCGCCGCCGGGCCGTTCGCGGTCGCGGTGGTCGGCATGGCGGCCGTGATGCCCGGTTCCGCCGGCACCACCGAGTTCTGGGACCATCTGATGGCCGGGCACGACCTGGTGGCGGGAGTGCCGCAGGACCGCACGGACCTCGTCGGCGCCCCCGGCGCCTCCGCGTTCCGGGGCGGCTTCCTGGCCGACGTGAGCCGGTTCGACGCCCGCTTCTTCGGCATCGCCCCGCGCGAGGCCGCCCTGATGGACCCCCAGCAGAGGCTGTTCCTGGAAACCGCCTGGCGGGCGGTCTGGGACGCCGGCCACCGTCCCGCCGACCTCGCCGGGACGGCGACGGGCCTGTTCGCCGGCGTCTCCACCTCCGACTACGCCGACCTGCTCGGCAGGGACGGGGCCCCGGTGGAGGCGCACAGTGCGAGCGGCGTCGCGCACGCCATCCTCGCGAACCGGGTCTCCTACCTGATGGACCTGCGCGGCCCGAGCGAGTCCGTGGACACGGCCTGTTCGAGTTCGCTGGTGGCCATCCACCGCGCGGTCGGCGCGCTGGCGGCGGGGGAGTGCGAGCAGGCCCTGGTCGGCGGTGTGAACGTACTGCTCAGCCCGGCCCTGTTCAGCTCCTTCCAGCAGTCCGGGATGCTCAGCGCGGACGGCCGCTGCAAGACCTTCGACGCGGACGCGGACGGATACGTCCGGGGCGAGGGGTGCGGCGTGGTGCTGCTGAAGCCGCTCGGCCGCGCGCTCGCCGACGGAGACCACGTCTACGGCGTCATCACCGGGACGGCGGTCGGGCACGGCGGCCGGGCCGCCTCGCTGACCGCGCCCAACCCCGAGGCACAGGCGCGGGTCCTGGTACGGGCGCACCGCGCGGCCGGCACCGACCCCGACCTCCTGACCTACCTGGAGGCGCACGGCACCGGCACCAGCCTCGGCGACCCCGTGGAGATCGAGGGCGTCAAGCAGGCCCTCGCGACCCTGTACGCCGACCGGGGCCGGGAGCTGCCCGACCGGCCGCACCTCGCGATCGGATCGGTGAAGACCAACATCGGCCACCTGGAGGCCGCGGCGGGCATCGCCGGGGTGCTCAAGGTCCTCCTCGGCATGGAGCACGGCCAACTCCCGCCCCACCTGCACCTGGATCGGCTCAACCCGCACATCCGGCTGGACGGCACACCGCTGCGGATCGTCGACGGGCCGGCCCCGTGGGACGGTCCGGCGGGCGCGGACGGCATACCCGTCCGGCGCGCCGGGGTGAGCTCGTTCGGCTTCGGCGGCACCAACGCCCATGTGGTGCTGGAGTCCTTCCCGCCCGAACCCGCCGCCGCGGACGACGGCAGCGCGCGGCTGGTCGTGCTGTCCGCTCGCTCTCCGGCCCAACTGGAGGCCTACGCGGGCCTGCTGGCCGATCACGTGGAGCGGCGGACACCACGACTCGCCTCGGTGGCCCGTACGTTGCAGACGGGCCGGGAGGAATGGCCGGAGCGCCTGGCCCTGGTGGTGCGCGACCGCGACGAGCTCGTCCGCGGGCTCCGGGCCGCCGCCGCGGGCGGCACCCCGGCCGGCGCCCACCGCGCCACGGCCCGCCGGGGCGCCCCGGCCGCGGCGGACGCGCAGTACGGGGACGCCGACGGGCTGGCGCGGGCCTGGACCGAGGGCGCCGCGGTCGAGTGGACCCGCCTGTGGTCCGGACCGCTCCCGCGCCGCATCCCGCTGCCCTCCGTCCCCTTCGCCGGAACCCGCCACTGGTTCGCGTCCGGCGACGCCACGCATCCGATCCTGGAGGCCACCATCGAATCGTCACCGTCCTCGACGTCGCCGCCCGCCCGGGAGCGGGTGAGACTGGCCCCCCTCGGCGAACCCGAGACCCCGACGGAGCGGCCCGCCCCGGCGCGGGTCCCGGCCCCGGCCCCGGTCCCCGTCCCGGCCCCGGCCCCCGCCGCGGCCGCCGCTCCGGCCCCGGCCCCCGTCCCGGCCCCTGCCCCGGCCCCCGTCCCGGCAACGGGCTCTGCCCCCGCTGAGGTCGCCGCCCCGGCCCCCGCCCCAGCGGCCCCCGTCCCGGCTCCGCCTCCGAGTCCCGCCCCCGACCCCGCCCCGGCCGCCCCCGCGGGCCCCGGCATCCCGCTCGACGAGGTCCGCCGGACCGTCACGGGACTCCTCTCCGACATCCTCGGGGCGCCGGAGGACGAGCTGCCGCCCGATCAGTCCTTCGGAGAGCTGGGGTTGGACTCGATCTTCCGGATGGACCTGGTCCGGCTGATCAACGAGACCTACGACCTGGACCTCAAGGCGGCGGAGCTCTACGAGCAGGACTCGGTCGAGCGGCTGAGCGCCTGCGTCGCCGCAGCCCTCGCCGCCCTCCCCGTACCGGCAGGCCACCAGCCACCCCCCGTACGGGCGGCGCGCCCGGAGCCGCAGCCGCGCGAGGAACCCGCGCCCACCCCCGCCGGCCCGCCCGCCGAGGCACCCCTCCTGACGGCACGACAGCTCGCCCGGTTCATCGAGACGACCGCCGAACGCCCGGTCCGGGAGGAGACGGGCTTCGCCGACCAGGGCTTCACCTCCTTCGACATGCTCAGGGTCGTCGCGGCCCTGGAGCGGCGCTTCGGGCCGCAGCGCAAATCCCTGCTCTTCGACCACCCCACGGTGCGCGCCCTGGCCGACCACCTGTCCTCGGCGCACGGCGCCCGCGCGGAGGACCTGCCGGCCGCTGCGCCGTCCGGGCCGGCTCCCGACCTGGCGGCCGAGCCGCCCGCGGCCGGTCCGGCCGTGGTGCGCAAGCGCGAGTTGGAGAACCATCCGGAGATCGCCGCGGTGGTCGCGGAACTCGACCGCCGGCACGCCAAGGAGGGCGGCCTGCCCGGCCGGGACATCGCTCCGCTGATCTTCCTCGGCTCGGCCCGCGGCGCCTACTTCAACTTCTCCCAGCGGGACGGCTCGCTGCTGGCGTGGAGCTACGTCGGGTCGCGGGAGGACCTCCCGAAGCTCACCGCCGAGTACACCGAACACGCCGAGCGGCACGGTCTGAAGCCCAACCTGCTCTCCATGATCCGCCTGGAGGAGGCCGGCGGGCGCCCGTTCTCGGCCACCCCCTTCGGCGTGGTCCAGCGGATGGAGGAGATCGGGGAGTTCACGCTGACCGGGCCCCGCATGCGCCGCCTGCGGTACATGGTGCAGCGCTTCGAGCGGATGCCCGGGGCCGCCGTCGCCGAGTACCTCGTCGGTTCCGATCCGGCCACGGACGCCGCGATCGCCGGGCTGATCGACGGCTGGTGCGCCACCAAGGACATGGTCAATCCGTACGTGTTCACCGTGCGCGAGGAGATCAGCCGCGGGCTGCTCGCGGAGCGCCACCGGATGTTCCTCACGTACGCCGCGAACGAGCTGCGCAGCGCGGTCATCGTGACCCGGATCCCCTCCGAGCACGGCTACCTGCTGGACCTGGAGTTCTACTCGGACCAGACGCCGATGGGGGGCCTGGAGTTCACCATCGTGCGGATCGTGGAGCTGCTGGCCTCGGAGGGTGTCACGATGTTCAGCTTCGGGGCCAGCCTGGGCGTGCGGCTGTGCGCGTCGGAGAACGCCGACCCGGTGGCCGAGCAGGCGCTGGCCGAGCTGCGGTCCACCGGGGTGTTCACCGGTGAGGGGAACTTCCGCTTCAAGAACAAGTTCCGGCCCGTCAACCTGCCGGTCTACCTGTGCCGGCCGGCCGGCGGCGAGCCGACCGATGTCGGCGAGCTGATCCTGATGATCGCCAACCCCCAGGTGTCGGCGGCCCGGCCCCCGGCCGGCCCCCGGCTCGCGCGGCCCGCACAGGCCGCGCCCACCGAGCCCGCCCCCGCCGGCAGGCCCGACACCACGACGAAGCCCGTACGCATCCCCGCACCCGCACCCGCACCCGCACCCGTATCCGCCCCGCCGAGCCCTGCCGTACCGCCGGACGCCGGGGCCGTCGCCGTCCGGGAGCGCCGCCTGGCCGCGCACGGGTACAACCCGCTGCTGCTCGCCTCCGGCGAGGCCGACTTCGACCTCGTCACCGACTCCTGGACCGAACTCGACACCGCGTACGTGGCCGAGGGCATGGCCGCCCTGCGCGCGCAGGCCGAGGGGCGCTCCGGGCCGGCCGACGACCTGGCGGGCCTGCTGCCCTTCCGGCACGTCGTACCGACCCTGCGGGGCCGCTCCGCCGAGGCGCTGCTCTGCCGGGCCTGGCCCGGCCGGCGGGGGCTCGTGGCGCAGAACGAGCTCTTCCCGACCTGGGCGCTGAACCAGGTCGAGCACGGCTTCGCCCCGCTGAGGATCCGGGCGGCCGCTACCGCCGACGGGCCGACGCCCTTCCGGGGGGACCTGGACGCGGAGGACCTGGACCGGGCGCTGGCCGCCCATCCCGGCACGGTGTCCTTCGTGTGCGTCGAGACCAGCACCAACGCGCTCGGCGGCCTCCCGCTGTCGCTGGCGAACCTGCGCCGGATCCGGGCCGTGGCCGACGCCCACCGGGTGCCGCTCGTACTGGACGCGACGCGGGTGCTGGAGAACGCGGCCTTCGTCACCGAGCACGAGGACGGCGAGCGGGGCCGCAAGCTGTGGGAGGTCGCCGAGGAGATCCTGGGCCTCGCGACCGCCGTCACCCTCGGCCTGTCCAAGGACCACGGCATCGACCTCGGCGGGATCGTCGCGACCGACGACGCCGCGCTGGCCGGCCTGCTGCACGAGGACGTCATGCGGCGCGGCCGCGAGCCGGGCGTCGCCCAGCGCCGGCTGATCGCGGCGGCGCTCGCCGACCGCGAGCGCTCCGCCGCTCTGGTGGCCGGGCGGATGGAGGCGGTCCGGGCGCTGCGGCAGGTGCTCGCCGACGCCGGGCTGCCGGTCCGGGAGGCCGGCGGCCACTGTGTGCTGCTCGACGCGGCCCGGCTGCCCGGGGCCGACGCGTCCGCCCACCCGGTGGCCGAGCAGCTGGCCTGGATATACCGCCGCACCGGGGTCCGCGCCGCGCCGCACCTGTCCGCCGGCCCGGACGCCGCCGCGCTGATCCGGCTGGCCGTGCCGGTCGGCCTCGGGGCCCTACGGGCGGCGGAGGCCGGCCGCCGCGTGGCCGCGCTGTACCGCGACGGCGGCCCGGCCCCGGAGCTCGTACCGGTCGACGCGCGCGGCGCCGCCGAGCACCCGGCGACCGCCGTCTACCATCCGGCGGCCGCGATCCCCGCCGACGTCCGGGCCGCGATGGACGAGGGCCACCAGCCGCTGAACGAGAACCTCGCCGTCCTGCGCGAGTACCAGCCCGACGTGCGCAGGCATCTGGTCGCCCTCAGCGAGGGCGACGTGGAGGTGTTCACCGCCGGCGAGGGCAGCCCGCTGGTCCTGCTGCACCCCTTCAACATCGGCGCGGGCTTCTTCGGCCCGCAGTTCGCCGGGCTGGCCGCCCGCCACCGGGTGATCTGCGTCCACCACTCGGGCGTCGGGGCCACGACGGCCGCCGCCGACCTCTCCGTGGAGGGCCTGGCCGACCTGCTGCGCCGCACCCTCGACGCCCTGGACGTGCGGGGCCCGGTCCACCTCGGCGGCGCCTCGTTCGGCGCGCTGCCCGCGATGTCCCTCGCGCTGCGCCACCCGCGCGAGGTCGCCTCCCTGACCCTGATCGGCGGGTCGTACAAGGTGGGCAACCGGCAGGGCGAGATGAACCGCCTCGCGCTCGTCGCCCGGGAGGACTTCGACCGCCTGCTCGCCGAGCCCGGCACCGGGCCGATCGCCGAACACCGGGAGCGCTACGAGGAGCTGCTGCTGCGCTGCGAGAGCCTGGACGCCCGGATCGGGCTGCGCTACCTCGACGAGTTCGACGCCTCCCCGAACCTGCTGCCCAGGCTGGCGGGCCTGGCCGTGCCCGCGCTCATCGTGCACGGCAGGCACGACACGGTGGTCCCGCTGAAGACCGGCCACCTGCTGCACGGCACCCTGCCCGACGTCCGCTACCGCGAGTTCGAGGACGCGGGCCACTTCCCCAGCCTCACCGCCGCCGAACGCTTCAACGAGGTGCTCGACGGCTTCCTGGCCGCGGTCGACGGGGTCGACGCGGCCGGCCGACCGGAGGCCGCCCGATGACCCCCGCCTTCCAGGTGCTGGACACCGGCACCGTCCGGCGCCGGGTGACCGTGTCACCCGCCATGTGCGGCCACAACTCGCTGTTCCTCGGCCAGATCGGGGACTGGACCTGGGAGACGGTCGGAGCCCTGTGCGACACCGACGTCCTCGCGGCCAAGAACGCCGACGGCGCGCCCGCGTACCTCGCCTTCTTCTACTACCGGGTGCGCGGCAGCCGGGAGTTCCACCTGCGCAGCCCCACCTTCGGCGACGAACTCGACGTGGTGTCGCGCTCCTTCGACTTCGGCAGCGAGTCGGTGCTGACCGTCCACCGGATCTCCTCGACCACCCCGGCGGGCACCCCGCCGGAGCCCTGGGACCCGGCCGCCTTCCACCGCGGACCGGCCCCCGGCGCCCTGCACGTGGAGAACTTCAACCGCTGGGTCAGCCGCCGCGACGCCGACAGCAACCGGGGCCTGAGGGCCGCCTCGCCGCCGGACTTCGACCACACCCGGCTGCCGGCCCTGCCCGAGGAGTACTCGCCGCGGCCGGTCTACGGCCGCGCCCGGTCGCTGCTGACCTTCTGCGAGGACTCCGCGGGGGAGTACCGCACCGTCGCCGAGGGGTTCACCACCCGGTACGGCATCGACATCACCCGCGACCTGAACGGGGTCGGACTCGTCTACTTCGCGTCCTACTTCTCCTTCGTCGACCAGGCCGTGCTGCGCCAGTGGCGTGGACTGGGCCGCACGGACCGGGCGTTCCTGCGCCGGCGGGTCATCGACCAGCAGCTCTGCTACGTCGGCAACGCCGACCCCGACAGCGAGTTCGAGATCGGCGTCACCGTCCGCGCCACACGGTCCGACGCCGGCGAGGAGATCGTCGACGTCGTGGTGCGCGACGCGCACAGCGCGGACCTGATAGCCGTCAGCACCCAGCGGGTGCTGTGGGACCCCGAGGAGGCACGGTGACCAGCGTGGAGGAGGACGGCGTGGACGGCGCACGGCGCAGCGCGGAAGGGGCCGCCCGGGCCAGGGCCGAGCAGGCGCTGCGCGAGGTGATCCGCGGCATCCTGCCGGCCCTGCCGGCAGAGGAGATCACCGGGGAGAAGCACCTGAGGGACCTGGGCGCCGACTCGGTGGACCGGGTCGAGATCATCCTGGGCGTCACCCGGCGCCTCGGCATCGACGAGCCGATGTCGAACTTCAGCGCCGTCCCCGACATCGACGGCCTCATCGAGCACCTGAGCCGGGGGCGGTCGGCATGATCGGGATCGAAGCGCTCAACGTGTACGCCGGCCTGGCCGGCATCGCCCTTCCCGCACTGTTCGAGGGCCGCGGCCTGGACCCCGCCCGGCTCGGCAACCTGATGATGGAGCGCCGCTCGGTCGGCCTGCCCTTCGAGGATCCGGTGACCAACGCCGTCAACAGCGCCAAGGCCCTGGTCGACGCCCTGGACCCGGCCGAGCGCGGCCGCATCGAACTCCTCGTCACCTCCACCGAGTCCGGAGTGGACTACAGCAAGTCGGTCGCCTCCTACGTCCACGAATACCTCGGACTCTCCCGCTCCTGCCGGGTGATGGAGGCCAAGCAGGCCTGCTACGCGGCGACCGGTGCGGTCCAACTGGCCGCCGGCTACCTCGCGTCCGGCCGCTCACCGGGGGCCAAGGCCCTGGTCATCGCCACCGACGTGGCCGTGGTCGACGAGTACGCCGAGTACGCGGAGGCCGCCACCGGCCACGGCGCCGCGGCCGTCCTGCTGGGCGAGGACCCCCGGATCATGGCCATCGACCCCGGTGCCCACGGCCTGTACAGCTACGAGACCCTGGACTCCGCCCGGCCGCTGCCCACCCTCGACATCGCGGACGCCGACCGGTCCCTCTTCGCCTACCTCGACTGCCTCGCCCACAGCTTCGCCGACTACGCCGGCCGGGTGGAGGGCGCCGACTTCGCGGACACCTTCGACCGGCTGGTGATGCACACCCCGTTCGCCGGGCTGGTCCGGGCCGGGCACCGCAAGATGATGCGCGAACACGGCGAGGCGCGGCCCGCCGCGATCGAGGCCGACTTCGCCCGCCGCGTGGCGCCCTCGCTGGCCTACCCCCGGGTGGTCGGCAACCTCTGCTCCGGCTCGCTCTACCTCGCGCTCGCCTCCACCATCGACACGGCGCCCTGCGACCGGCCCGAGCGCATCGGCCTGTTCGCGTACGGCTCCGGCTGCGCCTCCGAGTTCCTCAGCGGGGTGATCACCCCCGAATCCCGGCGGGCGCTCGGCGCCCTGCGCATCGGCGAACGGCTGGCCGCCCGGCGCGACATCGGCTTCGACGAGTACACCCGGCTGCTGAAGGAGACCCGCGGCTGCCTCGTCCCCGACCGCGAGCGCCGGATCCGGACCGAGGACTGGTCCGACTACCTCGACCACGCCGGACGGCCGGGCGAACTGCTCGTGCTCACCGGCGTGGAGGACTACCACCGGCGCTACGCGTGGCGCTGACCCGCACCCCGAGAGGACACTGATGGGCGAGTACGACGAGCACACGGTCCTGGACACCCTGCGGCGCCACATCGTCGCCGTCGTCCCCGAGGTCGACCCGGCCGGGGTCACCCGGAACGTCTCGATGGCCGATCTGGGCTGCAACAGCATCGACCGCGCCGAGGTGGTCACCCTGACCCTGGAGGAACTGCGGCTGGACGTGCCGGTGGCCGAGTTCCAGGGGCTGCCCGACCTCGGGGCCCTGGTGGACCTGATGCGGACGTACCAGCGGTGACCGCCGCAGCCCCCGTGGTGGTCACGGGCCTGGGGGTGCACACCGCGGTCGCGGCCGGCGCGGACGCCTTCGAGCAGGCCCTGCGCGCGGGGCGCAGCGGGATCACCCGGCGGGCGGCGGCGGGACCGCACGAGCCGTCCGTCTCCGCCGACCTCGCGGACTTCGGCCTCCGGGCGGCCCTGGACGCCCTCCCCGGCCTGTCCGCCGGACTGCGGTCCGCCGCCGTGCGCACGGCGGGCCGGGCCCCGCTCGGGGTCCAGGTCGCGGTGGCCACCGCCGTCCAGGCTCACCTCCAGGCGGGCCTCGGCACGCCGGGCGGCCCCGCCCCCGGCCGCACCGGCCTGGTGGTGGCCGGGCACAACCTGACCACCGGCTACGCCGAGAGCCTGTACCCGAAACTCGCCGCGAGTGGCGCGTACGTCCCGGCCAGGGCCGCGCTGCACCTGCTCGACACCGACCATCTCGGCGTCCTCAGCCAGGTGCTGGGCATCACGGGGGAGGGCTGCACGGTCGGCGGGGCCTCGGCGAGCGGCAACGTCGGCATCATCACCGCGGCCCGGCTGCTGGCCCTGGGGGCGGTGGACGCCTGCCTGGTGGTCGGCGCCCTCGCCGAACTGTCCTCGCTGGAACGGCAGGCGCTGGTCAACCTGGGCGCGATGACCTCCGGCCCGCAGGGGCTGGCACCGCAGGAGGTCTGCCGCCCCTTCGACGAGGACCGCTCGGGCTTCGTCCCCGGCCAGGGTTGCGGGGCGCTGGTCCTGGAGACCGAGGAGTCGGCCCGCGGCCGCGGCGCGCCCGCCCTGGCGCGGCTCGCGGGCTACGGGCTCGCCCTGGACGGCAACAGCCAGGCCGACCCGGACGAGCGGGGCGAGACGCGGGTCATGGCGGCCGCGCTGCGCATGGCCGGCCTCGCGCCGCAGGCGGTGGGCTACGTCAACGCGCACGGCACCGGCTCCGCGCTCGGCGACCGCACCGAGGCGGCCGCGCTCACCCGGGTCTTCGGCGGCGGGCCGGGCGGACCGTGGATCAACGCGACCAAGGCGCTCACCGGGCACTGCCTCTACTCGGCCGGCGTGGTGGAGGCCGTCGCCACCGTGCTCCAGCTGCGCGGGGGCTTCGTCCACCCCAACGTCAACCTGCACCGGCCGATCGACCCGGGGCTGCGGTTCGTCGGCCGGTCGGCCCGGCCGGCGGACCTCTCGTACGCGCTCTCGAACGGCTTCGGCTTCGGGGGCATCGACACCAGCATCCTGCTGGCCGCGTGAGCGGGCCGGCCGAGGACAGGAGGGCGAGCACCGTGACGGCACGATGGACCGCGGAGGCGCGCGGGGCCCCGGACGCCGGGGTACGGCTGTTCTGCTTCGCGCACGCGGGCGGCGGCCCGGCCGGATTCCGCTCCTGGCAGCGGGAGTTCGGACGGGACGTGGACATCCGGCCGATCCTCCTCCCGGGCCGGGAATCCCGTGCCAGGGAGCAGCCGCTGCGCCGGATGGCGGATATTATCGGCCCGTTGTGCGACGGCCTGCTGCCCCTGCTCGACCGGCCGTACGCACTGTTCGGGCACAGCCTGGGGGCCGCCCTCGCCTACGAGGCGGCCCGGGAGTTCGCGGCACGCGGCTGGGGAGAGCCGCGCCACCTGTTCGTCTCGGCCCGCCGGGCCCCGCACCTGCCGTCCCGCCGCGCCCGGCTGCACGACCTGCCGCCGGACCAGTTCACCGCCGCCGTCGCCCGCATGGGCGGGACCCCGCCCGAGGTGCTCGCGCACCCCGAGCTGCTGAACGCGTTCACCCCCGGCCTGCGGGCCGACTTCGAGGTGAACGAGACGTACACCCCCCTGCCCGGAGGCCTGCTGGGCTGCGACGTGTCGGCGGTGGTCGGCCGCGCCGATCCCGAGGTCGAGGCGGACGAGATGGCCGCCTGGCGGGACACCACGCGCGGCGGATTCGACCTGCGGGTCGTGGACGGCGACCACTTCTACCTGAAACAGGCACCGGGCGAGCTGTTCGCCCTGATCCGCGGCCGACTGGACCTCCCCGTCCGGACCTAGCCCCGTACACACGAGCCCACCCCGCCCCACCCGATCACACGAGGAGAAGACCATGGAGAAGCTGGACCTCTCGGGCTGCCACCCGATCTTCGTCCGCCAGATCGACTGCCTGCAGAACAAGGACATCGAGGGACTCCTCGAGACCTACCACCCCGACGCCGTGGTGGTCCGCTTCCAGGGCGTGCTCACCGGCATCAAGGAGATCGGCGACACCTTCGGCCGCTACATGGACATCCAGGCCCGCTACGAACAGCTGCTGGAGTACACCCACACCGACGACACCATCTTCATGCGCGCCCTGATGAGCGTGCGCGGCGAACGGGAACTCGGTTTCGGGGCGTACGTCCTGAAGGACGGTCTGATCTGGCGCCAAGTCGCCGGAATCGAGGGCGGAATGCGCGACTGGTTCGCGGGCCGGGAGGACTCCGGGCATGCTGGAGAGCCGGACGGTGCCGCCTCCGCGTGACATCGCCGCTGTTCGACGACCTCTGCTGAGAAGAGATGCGAAACATGAGCAATGCCACCGGCACCCGCGTCCTGAAGAGCTGGGACGAGCAGGAGTTCACCGAGGCCGACGGCCGCAAGCTGACCCGCTCCGCCATCGAGTACTCCTACACCGGCGCCATCGAGGGCGAGGGCGTCCAGGAGTACGTGATGTTCTACCGCAGTGAGGTGTCCACCACCTTCGTCGGCCTGGAGCAGATCACCGGCCGGCTCGACGGCCGCTCCGGCAGCTTCGTGCTCCAGCACACCGGCGAACTGGACGACACCGCGGCCGTGGTGACGTGGACGGTCGTACCGGGATCCGGGACCGGCGAACTGTCCGGCCTCACCGGCAGCGGCGGCTTCACCGCCACCCACGAGGAGGCCGGCAACGCCGAGTACACCCTGGACTACGACTTCGCGTGATCCGCCGGGACGGGCCTGCCAGCACAAAGTTGAGCAGACTCCCGAACCTCCGACGATGAGGATGGCTGCCGGGCAACCCCGCCCGGCAGCCGCCCCGTTGGACGAGGAGGACCCGCCCGTTGGACGCCTCGACCCCGCCCGCGTCGTACCCCGTACCCCGCACCTGCCCGATCGATCCGGCGCCCGTCTACCCGCAGCTGCGGGCGGAGCAGCCGGTCTTCCGCACCACCCTGGACTTCGACGGCAGCGAGGTGTGGCTGATCACCGGCCATGCCGACGCCTGCGCCGTCCTGGCCGACGACCGCTTCAGCTCGGACTTCTCCAGGGAAGGGTTCCCCGCCCGGATGACGGTCCGGCCGCCGGGCCCGGGCACGTTCATCCGGATGGACCCGCCCGACCACGCCCGGCTGCGCCGCACCATCGTCGGCGAGTTCCGGATGAAGCGGCTGGAGCAGCTGCGCCCCGCGATCCAGGGCATCGTCGACGGACTCGTCGACACCATGATGAGCGGCGGGAACACCGCGGACCTGGTCCAGGCCATCGCCCTGCCCCTGCCCACCCTGGTGATCTGCGAACTGCTCGGAGTGCCCTACGGGGACCGCGAGTTCTTCCAGGACTGCACCCGGGTCATCGGCGACCAGTCGGCGCCGCCGGCCCGCCGCCAGGTCGTCCGCGACGAACTGCGCGCCTACCTGGACCGGCTGGTCCGCGACAAGACCGCGGCCCCCACCGACGACCTCCTCGGGCGGGCCGCCGCCCGGCTCGAGCAGGACGGCATCACGCACGACGAACTCGTGGGCATCGCGACCCTGTTGATGATCGCCGGATTCGAGACCATCGCCAACCAGATCGGCGTCGGCACCCTGCTCCTGCTCCAGCACCCCGGGCAGCTCGCCGATCTCGTCAAGGATCCCGGACTGGTCCCCGGAGCGGTGGAGGAGCTGCTGCGGCACCAGACGGTCATCGACTACGGCCTGCGCCGCGCGGCGACCGAGGACGTCGAGATCGGCGGCCGGACCATCCGGGCCGGTGAGGGCGTCGTCGTGGTGCTCTCCTCGGCCAACCGGGACGAGCGGGTGTTCCCCGACCCGGACCGCCTCGACCTCGGCCGCCCGGAGGCCCGGGAGCACCTCGGCTTCGGCTTCGGCCTGCACCAGTGCCTGGGCCAGCTGCTGGCCCGCCTCCAGCTGCAGGTCCTGTGGTCCACGCTGTTCGCCCGGATCCCCACCCTGCGCCTCGCCGTCCCGCTGGACGACGTCCCCTTCCGCACGGACATGTTCGTGCACGGCGTCCACGAGCTGCCGGTCACCTGGTGACCCGGACGCCCGGCCCGGCCCCGCCGACCGTCCCGGCGCCGCCCACCCCGGCGCCGCCCACCCCGGTCCGGCCCACCCCGGTCCGGCCCACCCGGGTCCGGCCCACCCGGGTCCGGCCCACCCCGGTCCCGCCCGTGTCGTCCCCATCCGCCCCGGCCCTGCCCGTGCCGTGCCGCGGCCGCCGCCGGCCACCGACTGCCCCCTCCGACCATCCAGCCCGGGCGCACCACGCTCCCGCGGACCAGAAAGGAGCCGGCGTGAACCGGCTGCCCGAAGACCACCCGACCGCCGCCGACGGGAGCGTCGAGCGCTGCCCGTTCCCGTTCCCCATCCGGTCCGCGCTCGACCCGTCGCCCGAGTACACCCGGCTGCGCGAGGAGCAGCCGGTCTGCCCGGTCGCCCTGCCCAGCGGAGACCCCGCCTGGATCGTCACCCGCTACGACGACGTCCGTACGGTCTTCAGCGACCCGCGGTTCAGCCGCCAGGCGGCCACCCGCCCCGGAGCCCCCCGCTTCATGCCCGGCGTCGAGGGCGACCCCGAGTCCATCGTGAGCAAGGACGCGCCCGACCACACCCGGCTGCGCAAGCTCGTCGCACCGGCCTTCACCGTGCGCCGCATCGAGGCCATGCGCCCCGGCATCCAGCGCACCGTCGACGAGCTGCTGGACGCCATGGAGAAGAGCGGACCGGACGGCGACGTCGTGTCCGCGCTCTCCGGCCCGCTGCCGATCATCACCATCGGCGACCTGCTCGGCGTCCCGCGCGAGGACCAGGGCCGCTTCCGCGAGTGGTCCGACCTGATGTTCAAGACCTCCCCGGACGCGCTGAAGGACGCCGTCGCCGCCCGGGAGGCCCTGATCGGCTACCTGGCGGCGATGGTCCAGGAGCGCCGCGCCGTCCCCGCCGACGACCTGCTCGGCGTCCTGATCGCCGCCCGCGACAACGACGACCGGCTCTCCGAGCGCGAACTGATCTCCTTCGCCGGCGGCCTGATCGTCGCCGGCTACGAGACCACCGCGAACCGCCTCGCCAACGCCGTCCTGGTGCTGCTGCGCAACCCCGAGCAGCTGGCGCTGCTGCGCGCCGAGCCGGAGCGGATCGGCGATGCCGTCGAGGAACTTCTGCGCTACATCCCCGGCGGCGCGGCCGGCGGCCTGATCCGGGTCGCCACCGAGGACGTCGAGGTGGGCGGCGAGCTGATCAGGGCCGGTGAGGGCGTCATCGCCGTCACCAACTCGGCCAACCGCGACAGCCTGGTCTGGGAGGATCCCGACACCTTCGACATCACCCGCAAGCCGGGCTCGCACACGAGCTTCGGGCACGGCATCCACCACTGCGTGGGAGCCCAACTCGCCCGGTTGGAGATGCAGATCGGCATCAGCACGCTGATCCGGCGCTTCCCGGGCCTGCGGCTGGCCGTGCCGGAGAGCGAACTGCCGTGGAAGCGCAACGTGGTCATCCACAGCCTGGAGGCCCTGCCGGTCACCTGGTGACACACCGGTCCGGCCGCCCCCGGCGGGGCGGCCGGACCGGTCGTACGGGACACGGGGAAGCGGGCCGGGGGGAGATCCCCCGGCCCGCTTCCCCGTGTCGTCCCCTTCGGTGGCGTCAGGCGGTGGCGAGCTTCTGGCTGAAGAACCACTCGTGTCCCTCGTGGTCCTCCACCTTGCAGATGCGCATGCCCTGCGGGGTGTCGGTGGGCGGGAAGACCAGCGTGGCGCCGGCCGCCTCCGCCCGCTTGTACTGGGCGTCGACGTCCTCGACGTCCACCGACACCATCGCGCTGCGGTAGCCCGTGGCGGCGGGCGACCGGTAGCCGTCACCGGGTCCGGCCAGGTACACCGGATCGCCGGCGGGCGTGAGCATCTCCGCGTGGAACACCGGGCCGTCCGGGTGGGCGAACCGCTGTTGCTCGGTGAACCCGAACGCCTCGGTCAGCCACTCCAGCGCGCGTGCGACGTCCTCGTACTTCGTGTAAGGGATAGCAGCCATGCCCGGAAGCGTAGGCAGTCCCGCCCGCGCCGCCTGGCCAAAGTTGCGCATCCGCAGGGTCCGTTCGCGGCGGGCGCCGCTCAGCCGCCCACCACGAGTTCGAAGGGGATCGACAGCCGGCCGCCGAACCGCTCGCCGGTCGCCCGGAACAGCCCGGTCAGCGGAGCCCGGACATCGACCGGGGCGCCGCCGCCCAGCGCCGCCAGGTAGGCCTCGTGCGCCTCCAGCGAGGCCACCGCCCGGTCCAGCGAGGCGGTGACGTCCACCGCGTGCGTGGGCTCGGGGGAGCCCACCATGGCCACGTAGCGCACCCCGCCCCACGGCTCCCCGGCCTCCGGGAAGATCCACCGGTTGCCCGCGTCGCCCACCGCGTCGAGCAGCGCCCGGCCCGCGTTGCGGTGGTCCGGCGTGTTCCAGCGGCGGGTGTGCGTGGCGTCCCGGTGGTTGTAGCCGACGACCAGCTCCGGCCGGTGCCGGCGGATCGCCGCCGCGATGTCCTGCCGCAGCGTCAGCCCGTACTCCAGGGTGCCGTCCGGATGGTCCAGGAACTCCACCGTGTCCACGCCCACGATCCCCGCACTGCGCCGCTGCTCCTCCTCCCGCACCCGGGCCGCCTTCTGCGGCTCCATCCCGTCGATCCCCGCCTCGCCGCGGGTCAGCAGCAGGTACCCCACCCGCTTGCCCGCCGAGGTCCACGCGGCCACCGCGCCCGCACCGCCGAACTCCATGTCGTCGGGATGGGCGACCACACACAGCACCCGGTCGAAATCGGCCGGCATCTCCTGAAGCTGATTCGTCATGCGGCGCAGGTTCGCACGCCGTCCGGCGCCGGTCTGCTCCGAAGTGAGCGTGCCTCCGGTTCGTCCGGTCCCATGCTCAATGCTGCGCAGAGCGTGGACGTTTGACATGGATACCTTCCTCGCGCGCCCGGCCCAGCGCAGAAAGCGAACTAGGAGGAACCATGACGGACTCAAGGCCCACGCTGTCGAGACGGACGCTGCTGCGGACGGCGGCCGGCATCACCGTGGGCGCCGCGGGGGCGGGGTTGCTGACCGCCTGCGGTTCGGACGCGAAGACCCCCGCGGCGGACGCCAAGGCCTCGGTCCAGCCCAAGCGCGGCGGCAAGCTGCGCGCCGCCTTCATCGGGGGCAGCAACGAGACCGCCAACGTGCTCAAGGCCGCGAACACCCCGATCGACTACGTACGGGCCCGCGCCATCTACGACGAGCTGTGCGTCCTCGACGCCGAAGGCCGTACGGAGATGCAGCTGGCCGAGAGCCTGACGCCCAACGCGGACGGCACGCAGTGGACGCTGAAGGTGCGCAGCGGCGTCAAGTTCAGCGACGGACGCAAGCTCACCATCGACGACGTGCTCTTCACGCTGAACACCTACGTGGACACCAAGGCCAACCAGGCCCCGCTGCTGGCCGACCTCGACCTCGCCAAGTCCCAGCGCAAGGACGAGCTCACGGCCGTCCTGGTGATGAAGCGCCCGCACGGCTTCCTCGACCTGGTGTTCACCCAGGGCATCTTCATCATCCCGGCCGGCACCACGGACTTCGCCAACGTGCCCGGCAGCGGTCCCTTCATCCTCCAGCAGCACCGGGTGGGACAGGGCGCCACGCTCAAGCGCAACCCCGACTACTGGGGCAGCGCCGGCCCGTACTTGGACGAGCTCGAACTCGTCTCCATCGCGGACGGCACGGCCCGGCTCAACGCCCTCAAGGCCGGCCAGGTGGAGTATGCGGCGAGCATCTCGCTCGTCGCCGGCAAGACCGAACGCGCCAACTCCGCCGTACAGTTGATCATCCCCCCGAAGTGGGAATGGCCCAACTTCGGCGCGATGCTCAAGCGCAGCCAGGACCCGTTCACCGACGCCCGGGTCGCGCAGGCGCTCAAGTACGCGGTCGACCGCGAGCAGATGGTCGAGCGGGTCACCCTCGGGTTCGGCGAGGTCGGCAACGACTTGTTCGGCAAGTACCTGCCCTACTACGCACAGGACCTGCCGCAGCGCCAGTACGACCCCGAGCGCGCCAAGAAGCTCCTGAAGGACGCCGGCGCCGAGAACCCGTCGCTGACCATCCGTACCAGCGACTACGAGTACGGGCTGGCCGAGGGCGCCGCCGTGCTCGCCGAGCAGGCCAAGAAGGCCGGCATCACCATCGGCCTCGACAAGGTGCCGGCCGGGGACTTCTTCGCCGACCCGAAGGTGTTCATCGGCGCCAAGTTCCAGTCCGCCAACCGCAAGCCCCGGCCGCTGCCGCTGGACGTGCTCTTCTTCTACGGCACCGACGCGCTGCTGCCCTTCACCGGCGTCGCGGGCCCGAAGATCGACGACCTGGTCACCAAGGTCCGGTCCGCGGTCTCCGACGAACAGCGCAGGACCTCGATGGCCGACATCCAGCAGCACCTCTACGAGGAGGGCGGCGACCTGGTCTGGGCGAAGGCGCCGGTACTGGCCGCCGCCACCCCCCAGGTCCACGGCGTCAAGTCGCTGGGCTACCCGACGTTCCCGAGCTTCCGAGACGCATTCCTGGCATGACCGACACCACGCTCGACGCCCCAGCGACTCCTGGCTCCGGCCAGGGGTCGCTGCGGTCTCTCCTGGCCAGACGGCTGCTCACCGGCGTACTGGTGCTGGCGGCCGTCTCCGCGATCGTCTTCGTCGCCACCGAGGCCGCACCCGGCGACGCGGCGGCCGCATCCCTGGGGCCCGACGCCGACCCGGCGTCCGTGGCCGCCCGCCGCTCCGAACTCGGCCTGGACCGGCCCGCGCTGGTCCGGTACGGCGACTGGCTGCTCACCGTCCTGCGCGGCGACCTGGGCACCTCCTACGTGTCCGGAAGCCCGGTCTCCGAGCTGATCGCCGACCGGGTCGGCAACTCGCTCGTCCTGGCCGGGGTGACCCTCGCCCTGCTGGTCCCGCTCGCCGTCGGCCTGGGCATCTGGGCCGGACTGCGGGCCGGCGGCCTGCCCGACCGGCTGATCTCGACGACCACCCTCACCCTGCTCTCCGTGCCGGAGTTCGTCACCGGCACCATCCTGGTGCTGGTCCTCGCCGTCGAGCTGGACCTGCTGCCCGCGGTCTCCCTGCTCGGCCCCGGCCAGAGCCTCCTGGGCAGCCCCGAGATCCTGGTGCTGCCCGTGGTCACCCTGCTGGTCGGCTGCCTGGCCCACAACGCCCGGCTGGTCCGGGCCGGCGTGGTCGAGGTCGCGGCCGGCGACGCCGTCACCACCGCCCGCCTCAACGGCGTGCCGGAGCACCGGGTGGTCCTGCGCTACGTCCTGCCCGCGGCCCTCCCACCGGTGATCCCGCTGCTGGCGCGCTACCTGTCGCTGCTGGTCGGCGGGGCCCTGGTCGCCGAGACCCTGTTCGGCTTCCCCGGGATCGCCTCCGTGCTGGTGCAGGCCTCGGCCGGCCGCGACGTACCGACCGTGCAGGCCGTCGCCCTGCTGGTGGGACTGGTCACCGTGCTGGCCAACCTGCTCGGAGACGTCCTCGGCACGGTGCTCGACCCCCTGAGGAGGATTCCGCAGTGACCCTCGTTTCCGCCCCGGTCACCGAGCCGCCGGCGCCGGCCGGCGGGCCGCCGCCCCAGAACGCCCCGGCCCGCCGCCGGCCGGTCGCGGCGATCCTCTTCGGCCTGCTCGTGGCGCTGACCCTGTGCGGCCCGTGGCTGGCCCCCAAGGACCCGAGGGTCGGCGCCGGCATGCCGTACGCCCCGAGCAGCGCCGACACCCCGCTGGGCACCGACCACCTGGGCGCGGACGTGCTCAGCCGGGTGCTCTCGGGGGGCCGGACCCTGGTCCTGCTCTCCGTCGCCGTGCTGCTCGTCGCCTACCTCATCGGCGTGACGGCCGGCATGGTCGCCGCGTACCGCGGCGGCTGGACGGCGACCCTGATCCTGCGCTGCGCCGACGTACTGATGGGCCTGCCGCCCCTGGTCCTGATCGCGGTGATCGCCACCGGCACCGGGCCGGGCCTGCTCGGCGTCGCCGTCGCGGTCGTCGCCGTGATGCTGCCGGACATCACCCGGATCGTGCGGGCCACCACCACCCAGATCCTGGCCCACGACTACGTGGAAGTGGCCCTGGCCCGGGGCGAGTCCACCGCCGCCATCCTGGCCCGCGAGGTGTTCCCCAACCTGGTCAGGACCCTCGCCGCCGACGCCAGCGTCCGCTTCGCCGGTACGGCCTACGCGGTGGCCACCGCGGGGTTCCTCGGCCTCGGAGCCCAACCGCCCACCCCCGACTGGGGGTTGATGATCATGGAGAACCAGGGCGGCCTGACCCTCCAGCCGATGGCCGTACTGGCGCCGGCCGCCCTCCTCCTCGCCCTGCTGCTCACGGTCGGCCGGCTCTCCGACAGCCTCGGCCTGGCCGCCCCGGCGGCGCGCCGCGCGCGCACCCCGGCCGCCAAGGACGGCAGACCGGCCCCCGGGGGCCCCGGGGCCGCACCCCGCGAAGAGCTCGAACGAGCGGCGCGGGAAGGGGCCGAGGCCGCGCCGGACACCGCCGCGGCCGTCCGGAACCTGCGCCTGAGGGCGAGCGCCACCGGCCGGGAGATCGTCCGGGGGGTGGACCTCACGGTCCCCGCCGCCACGGTGGTCGCCCTGATCGGCGATTCCGGGAGCGGCAAGACCAGCACCGCGCTGGCCCTGCTCGGCCACGCCAACCCGGGTCTGGAGCGCACCTCCGGCGCCACCCGCCTCTTCGGCACCTCCCTGGACGGACTCGGCCGCCGGGAGCTCGCCCGCCTGCGCGCCCGCTCCGTCGCCTACGTGGCCCAGGACCCGCGCACGTCGCTGCCGGGCAACCTGAAGGTCGCCGACCAGATCGGCGAACAGCTGCGCGCCCTCGGCGTACCGGCCGGCGAGCGGCTGGAGAAGGCCAGGTCGGCGCTGCGCCGCGTGGCCCTGCCCGACGATCCGCAGTTCCTGGCGCGCAAGCCGCACCAGTTGTCCGGCGGGCAGCTCCAGCGGCTGTCGATCGCCGTCGCGCTGGCCCGCGAGCCCCGGCTGCTGGTCCTCGACGAGCCGACCAGCGCCCTCGACCCGGAGAACACCGCGCGGCTCGTGATGGAGGTGGTCGGCCTGTGCCGCAAGGCGGGCACGGCCGTCCTGCTCATCTCCCACGACCTCGACGCGGTCGCACGGGCCGCGGACACCGTCGTGGTGATGGGCGGCGGCCGGATCCTGAACGCCGGCCGCCCGGACGCACTGCTGGCCGCGGCCCCGGACGGCGGGGCCGGCCCGCAGGCTCCGGCCTGGCCCGAGCCCGACGAGGAGCAGGCCGGGGGCACCGCGCGGCCGGGTCGGGCGCAGGAGGCGGAGTGCGAGGAGGCGGCGGACGGGGCGGCGGACGGGGCGGCGGACGGGGCGGCGGGGACAGACGGGCCGCAGGGGGTGGACGGGCCCGATGGGGCGGACGCAGCCGCGCCGCTGTCCGTCGTGGGGCTCTGCGCGGAGCGGCCCGGTGCGGGCCGGATCCTCGACGACGTGTCGCTCTCCGTTCCGGCAGGGGGCCGGCTGTGCATCGTGGGCGCCTCGGGCAGCGGCAAGAGCACCCTGCTCAGGGCGATCACCGGTCTGCTGGCACCGGCCGCCGGGGAGGTCCGGCTGGCCGGCGAGGTACTGGCGGGACAGGTGGGCCGGCGCAGTCCGCTCCAGCGCAGGCTGCTGCAGCTCGTTCCGCAGAACCCGTACGACTCGCTCAACCCCCGGCAGAGCGTGGCCAGGATCGTCGGACGTCCGCTGCGCCAGTTCGGTCTCGTGCCGGCGGACCGGGTGGAGGCGGAGACCCTGGCGCTGGTCGAGCGGGTCGGCCTGCGGGCCGAGCACCTGAGCCGGCGGCCGGCCGCACTGTCCGGCGGCGAGCGTCAACGGGTGGCACTGGCAAGGGCGTTGGCCGCCCGTCCGGACGTCCTGCTGTGCGACGAGATCACCAGCGCCCTCGACCGGACGACCGCGCTCGCGGTCCTCGGGCTGCTCGACGAGCTCTGCCGGGAGCTCGGGGTGGCGCTGGTGGTGGTGACCCACGACCGGCTGGTGGTGGAGCGGATCGGCGGGCGCGTCGCCCGGGTGGCCGACGGACGGCTGCGCTCCCTCCCGGCTGCCCGGGCGGTATGACGATGCGGGAGCGGCACCCGGCCCGGCCCGGCCGGTTCGGGGGGCCGCTCCCGGCCCTCGGGTCTCGCTGAGGAGGTTGACGGGGATCCGGGAGGCCGGCTGGAGCGCGCGGCCGGAAACCGGATCCTCGAGCGGGCGCTAGGCGGCCGCGCCGCTCAGGCCGAGACGGGCCTCGATGTAGCCGGCGAGATTGGCCTCGTCCCGGATGGTGATCCAGCCGCTGCTGGATTCCAGAAGTCCTGCCTCACGGAATCTCTTCAAGAAATATCCGACCCTTGACCGGGTGGTCCCCACCATTTCCGCGAGTTCTTCCTGAGTGAGCCGGGCGGCAATCTTCAGCCCCCGCTGATGACTCTGCCCGAAACGGTGTGAAAGCTGGAGCAGGCGGGCCGCCAGTCGCAATTCGCTTTCCAGAGTGACGAGATCGACGATGACTCGCTGCCGTTCCGAGAGTCGACTCGCGAGGTGCTCCGCGAATTCTTCGAGCAGGCTTGCGGCGGCCAGCATTTCGAAGAACTTGCCGTACGGGATTTTGGTGAGCTGGGTGTCCGCCATGGCCACAGCCGTCTCGACGCGACTGATCTGTGTCATGCACAGTTCGCCGAAGATCTCGCCCGCGATGTACAGGTCGAGTAAACATCGCTTTCCCGTGGACGTCACGATCACCGTCTTGACCTGCCCCGACTTCACCAGATACAGGCTCTGGTCGCTTTCGGTGCAGTTGTAGATGTGGCTACCCCGAGGGATCGCGACGGTCGGCAGCGTGTGCTCGATCGGCCGAAGCGACTCGACGACCCGGTCGGTGAACTTCATTGGGCTGATTGCAGTGGGCAGGCTCATGATGATCTGGAGGGATCGCGAGCATTGAAGGTGGGACTAAAATGCCGGAACCCCCCTCCCCCCTCCGGTTGCGGCAATGAGTTGTAATAATTGTCCAAAAACGATCGGACTGTCAAGAGTTTTTACAGGCTTGACAGAGTGTCGCTCGAGAGTTCTGGTACAGACTTTGACCATCAACCCGCACCAGTATGGACGGCCTCGGCCACCAACCGGACTTCAGCATTCCATGGAAAATCTCAGTAAAAGCTTCCCCGCACCGCGTGCGGGCGCGCAATGCGCCCGCACGCGCGGTGTCCCGGAGTCTTCGGCGTGCCGCGGGGGACGCTCGCGATAAACGGTCGCGCCGATCTTCCGGACTTCCGATCTTCAGTTCGCCGCCTGCTTCACGAGCGCGCCGATCCGTGCCTCGTCGCCGGCGGTCAGCTGCGTCAGCGCGTAGGTGGTCGCCCACATGGATCCCTCGTCGAGGTCCGCCTTGTCGCTGAAGCCGAGCGTGGCGTAGCGGGTGTTGAACTTCTGCGCGCTCTGGAAGAAGCAGACGACCTTGCCGTCCTTGGCGTACGAGGGCATCCCGTACCAGAGCTTCGGTGCGAGCCCCGGCGCCTCGGCCTTCACGATCGCGTGCAGCCGCTCCGCCATGGTCCGGTCCGACTCGGACATCTCGGCGATCTTCGCGAGCACGGCGGCCTCCTCCTCGGCCGCCTTGGCGGCGCGCGAACCGCGGCGCGCGGACGCCTTCAGCTCCTGGGCGCGCTCCTTCATCGCGCCGCGCTCCTCGTCCGTGAACCGCTCCGCGGCGCGGGTGGTCCTGGTGGTGCGCTGGGCGGCCTGCTGGGTGTCCTTCATGGCTGGTTCCTCCTGTGGTGCGACTGGATGGGGTGCGTTCTCCTACCGGGGGCCGGTCCGGCCGGTCACCCCCAGGCGCCGGCGATCTGACGGGTCGTGGCGTTGAGCCGGTTGAAGAGGTTCGTGACGCCGACCATCAGGACGATCGCGGCCAGCTGCTTCTCGTCGAAGTAGGTCGCGGCCGTGTCCCAGACCTCGTCGCTCACCGCGTCGGGACGGTCGGCCAGCCGCGTCGCCGCCTCGGCCAGGGCGAGGGCCGCCCGCTCCTCCTCGGTGAAGTACGGGGCCTCGCGCCAGGCGGCGACCGTGGCCAGCCGCTCGTCGCCCACCCCGGCCGCACGGGCCGTCTTGGCGCCGCCGTCGACGCAGGCGCTGCAGCCGTTGATCTGGCTGACGCGCAGGTGCACCAGCTCCAGCGTCTGCCCGTCCACCCCGCCGGAGTGCACGGCCTTGAAGAGCTGCTGGATGGGCCCCATCGCGTCGGACAGGACGACGGCGGGGTTCTGCATACGAGACTGCATCGGGGTCTTCTCTCTGCCGGAGGCGGCGCCCCGTCTCCCGGGGCGTGACCCCATGACAGCCGTTCCGGGCTCCCGGGACGACGCCGGTGGGACGCCCTGGGACAGCCGAACCAGCCTTGACCAGCGGCGACTTGGGCCGGAATACTCCAGCCGGGGCGGGACACGGGGCGGGCACGGGGCGGGGGAACGGTGGAGATGGAACAGCGGACGGCCAAGGACGACCCGCAAGGCGAGCTGTCCGCACGGCTGCGCCTGATCCAGGAGCTGTCCGGGCTCGGGGTGCGGGCCCTCGCGCGGGACACCGGCCTCAGCTCCTCCTCCCTGTCGCGGTACCTCAGCGGCCAGACCGTGCCGCCCTGGCCCGCGGTGGTGGCCCTCTGCCGCCTCGTCAAGCGCGACCCGCGCCCGCTGCGCCCCCTGTGGGAGCGGTCCTCGAACCCGCTGCCCGCGCCGCCGAAGGCCAGCCGCCAGGTGCACCCGAGGCCCCGCAACGACCTGCCGCGCGACGTGCCCGACTTCACCGGCCGCGAGGCCGGGCTCGCCGCGGTGCTCGCCGCGGTGGACACCCACCGGGCGGTCGCCGTCGACGGCATGGCCGGCGTCGGCAAGACCTGCCTGGCCGTGCACGCCGCGCACCGGCTCGCCGACGCCTACCCCGACGCCCAGCTCTACGTGGACCTGCACGGCTTCACCGAGGGCCGCGACCCCCTCGACCCCGACTCCGCACTGCGGATGCTCCTCGGCGCGCTCGACGTGCCGTCCGAGCGGGTTCCTCAGGAGGGCGTCGAGCAACTGGCCGCCTGCTGGCGGGCGGAACTGGCCGGGCGGCGGGCCGTCGTGGTCCTCGACAACGCCGCCGACGCCGACCAGGTCCGCCCGCTGCTCCCCGGTGCGGGCCCCTCCGTCGTGCTGGTCACGAGCCGCAACCGGCTGCTGGGCCTGGACGAGGTGCCCCCGGTGTCACTGGACGTGCTGAGCCCGCGGGAGAGCGCGGAGCTGCTCGCCCGGGCCAGCGGCGACCCGGGCGGCCCCGAGGGCCGGCTGGCCCGCGAACCGGACTCCGCCGCCGAGGTGCTGAGGCTGTGCGGCCACCTGCCCCTGGCCCTGCGGCTGGCCGCGGCCCGGCTGCGACACCGGCCGGGCTGGACGGTGGGCATCCTCGTCGAGCGGCTGGCGCAGGGCGCGAGCGAGTTCGACACCGCGTTCGCCATGTCCGTCCGCCAGCTCGACCGGGCCCACGCCCGCCTGTTCCGCCTGCTGGGCCTGCTTCCCGGCGGCTCCTTCGACGAGTACCTCGCGGCCTCGCTGGCGGACGTACCGCTGCACAGCGCCCAGGCGATGCTGGAGGACCTGGTCGACGCCCACCTCGTCCAGCAGCCGACGGCCGGCCGCTACCGGCTGCACGACCTGGTGCACCAGCACGCCCGCCGGGCCTGCGCGGAGCAGGACCCGCCCGTCGAGCGGGAGCGGGCGCTGGGCCGCTTCCTCGACTACTACGTGCACGCGGCCGCCGCGGCGGACGCCGCGATGCCCGTCCTGTCGCCGGGCCGGTCGCCCTCCGCGGGCCGGCCCCCGGCCGCACTGCCGCGGTTCGCGGACAAGCACGCGGCCTTCGCCTGGCTCAGCGCGGAGTACGAATCGATGATCGCCGCCTTCGAGACGGCCGCCGCCGTCGGCGCCGACCTGCACGTGTGCGAGCTGCCGCGCTTCCTGCGCGGCTACTTCGCGCGGCGCTGCGGCACCACGCACCTGAACCACCTCTTCGAGCGGTCCCTGGCCGCGGCGGAGCGCCTGGGTGATCCGAGGCAACTGGCCGAGACCTACAGCGACCTGGGCTTCGCCCGCTACAACGCGGGCCGGATGGCGCAGGCCGCGGCCGCGTACGAGGCCGCCGGACTGCGGGTGTCCGAGACGGGGGACGTGCGCTCCGAGGCCGAACTGGCCATGCGCCGCGGCTATCTGCGCTGGGACGAGGGCGATGCCGAAGAGCCGCTGGAACTCTTCGGGCTGGCGGGCAGGTTGTACGAACAGGCGGACTGCCCGGCCGGAGCGGCCCACGCGGCCGCCGCGGAGGCCTGGGCGCTGCTGCAGCTGGGACAGCGGGACGGGGCGGCGCGGCGGGCCCGCGAGGTGCTGGCGATCCCCCACCCCGACCCCGCCTGGCCGCCGTCGCTGACCGCCCGGATCACCCTCGGCGTGGCCCTCGCCGGCGAGGCGCCCGAGGAGGCGGCGGAGCACCTGCACCGCGCGCTGG
Source organism: Streptomyces sp. NPDC048270 (assembly GCF_040652335.1). Lineage (NCBI taxonomy): Bacteria > Bacillati > Actinomycetota > Actinomycetes > Kitasatosporales > Streptomycetaceae > Streptomyces > Streptomyces sp. NPDC048270. The sequence continues at coordinate 44,256 of NZ_JBEZLV010000030.1, read as the reverse complement.
CGCTGGCCCGCGAGGACGGGCACATGAACAACGAGGCGTGGAGTCTCAACTGCCTGGGCGTCGCACTGCGGCAGATGGGCCGGTACGAGGAGGCGCTGGCCAGCCACCGCGAGGCGTTCGTGCTGCTGGACGAGCTGTTCGAGGAGCACTGGAAGATCCGGTTCCTCAACGGTTACGCCGAGACCTGCCGCCTCGCTGGCCTGCCTGAGGAGGCCCTGCGGCTGCACCGCCAGGCGCTGGAGCTGGCCCCGGGGCTCGGCTACCGCCACGAGGAGGCCCAGGCCCACGAGGGGATCGCGGTCCTGCTCGACGGGTCGGACCCGGCCGCGGCCGCCGAGCACCGCGCGGCCGGCCGGGCCGTCCGGCGGGAACTCGCCCCGGCGGCCCGCTGATCCGGCGGAGCGCCGGCGCTGCGCACCCTCACGCGCCGTGACGGTCCGGTCCTGGCCGGCGGCACCGCGGTCGCCGGAGGCGCGCAGGCCGCGGTGCCCCGCCCGCCCACTCCTCCCGGAGGCGGTCAGTCCACGAGCACGCCGGGGTTGAGGATGCCCCGGGGATCGAGCGCCCCCTTCGCGGCCCGCAGCGCGAGGGCGAAGGGTTCCGGGCGCTGGCGGTCATAGCCCGGACGGTGGTCCCGGCCGACGGCGTGGTGGTGGGTGATCGTGGCCCGGTGCCGGTGCAGGACCTCGCCCGCGACGGCCTTCAAGTCGTCCCAGAGCGCGACCTCGTCCCCGGCGCGCCCCGCGGCCAGCACGGTGAAATAGGGTGCTGCCCCGTCCGGATAGACGTGCGTCAGGCGGCAGTTGACGGTCGCGGGGTGCCCGGTCGCCTGGAGCGCCGCCGCGCCGACCTCGGTGCGCACCGCTTCGATCAACCCGGGGATCCGGTCCCAGGTGGCCGCCGTCTCGAAGGTCTCCGCGACGGCGCCCATCCTGGCCAGGCCGTCCCGCAGGTACGGCATCCGCAGGAAGGCCGACCGCCAGGCTCTCACGGCCGCGTCGCCCTCCCGCGCCTCGCCCGGCGCCGCGTCCGGGCGGCCGGTCCCCTCGTAACGGCCGCCGTACGAGCGGGCCAGGCCGACGGCCCGCTCCAGCCGGCCGGTCACCGGCCCGTCCGCGGACTCGAACCCCAGCACCAGCACGGCGCAACCGTCCCGTGCCGCGCCCGACAGCGCGGCCTCACCGGCGTCCAGCAGGCGGCAGTTGGCGGGGGCGAGGTCGGACTGCGCGAGGGCGCGCACCGCCCGGAGCGCGGCCTGGAAGTCGGCGAAGGCGACCGCGGCGGAGGCCTTGTGGCGGGGCCGCTCCTGCAGGCGGACCCAGGCCTCGGTGATGACGCCGAGGGCCCCTTCGGAGCCCAGGAAGAGGCGGTCGGGGGAGGGGCCGGCTCCGGAGGCGGGCAGCCGCCAGGACGCGCTCGTACCCGCCGGGGTGACCACGCGCATGGCCTGCACGAACTCGTCGATGTGCGTGCGGCCGGTGGCGTAGTGGCCGCCGGCCCGGGTGGCGAGCCAGCCGCCGAGGGTGGAGAACTCGAAGCTCTGCGGGAAGTGGCGCAGGGTGAGGCCGTGGGGCCGCAGCTGGTCCTCCAGGCTCGGCCCCAGGGTGCCGGCCTGGATGCGCGCGGCCCGGCCCTCGGTGTCGACCTCCAGGACCCGGCCCATGGCGGTCAGGTCCAGGGACATCACCGCCCGGTGGGCGCCGCCGCGGTACTCCACGCCGCCGGTGACCGAGGAGCCGCCGCCGTACGGGACGACGGCCACCTGCCGGTCGCCGGCCCAGTCCAGCAGGTCGGCCACGCCCTGCTCGTCGGCAGGCCGGGCGACGAGGTCGGGGATGCGGCCGGGGCGCCCGCGCAGCGCCCGTACGACGTCCCGGTACGCCTTTCCCATCGCGTGGGCGGCGCGGTCGGCGGGGTCCGAGCCGACCAGGCCGGCGAGGCTCGCCGGGGGTTCCACGGCCGGGCGCCCGATGCCCAGGTCGCGGACGCGCGGGACGGGGAGCGGGCGGCTGAGGGAGCCGGGGACCAGAGCCCCCATCGCGACGCATTCCGCGTCGTCGGGATGCGCGTCCGTCCAGCCCCAGCCCCACCAGGAGCGGGTGCGGGACGCGGGCTGCGGGGTGGCGGCGGCCATGAGGGCGCTCCAAGGGTCGAGGTAATTTACCTAGCGGTAAATTACCTACTGATAATATCGGCGCATGGCAACCCCACCAGCCCCGCGGACCCCACCTTCGAAGGCCGGAACCAAGGGGGTCCCGCGGCACCACCGCCGCCGGCAGATGCTGGAGGCCGCCACGCAGGAGTTCGGCGCCCACGGTTTCGCGGCGGCCTCGCTCCCCGCGATCGCCGCCCGCGTCGGCGTCACCAAGACGCTGCTGCACCAGTACTTCGGGACCAAGGAAGACCTGTACGTCTCCTGCCTGGTCCCCGTCGGCGACCGGCTCCTGGAGGCCATCCGCACGGCGATGGGCCCCGACGGGACCACGCCGCACACGCCGCTGCGCGTACTCGACGGCATCTTCACCGCGCTGGAGGGGCGGCGGGAGGCGTGGTTCGTGCTGTACGACACCTCCCTGCCGCCCGGGGGCGAGGCCGCGCGCCGGGCCTCCGCCTACTGGGCGGCCATCGACGCGCTCGCCGCCGACGGCACCGCCGAACTGCTGCGCGCGGCCGGCTCCACCGACCCGCTGGACGCCGACGCGCTCACGTACGTCTGGCGGGACCTGGTCGCCACCCTCGTCCGCTGGTGGGTCAAGCACCCCGAACAGACCCCGGCGGCCATGACCCGGCGCTGCGCCCGCCTCTTCGCGGCCGCGGCGACGCTCACCGGCGACGGCGGCGCCGGCTGACCCGGCGCCCGACCTGTGCTCCGCGGGGAACCGGGCCATGATGGCCGGAGGACGGCGAAGCCCGCACGCGCCCGCCGTATCCGCGCAAAGCGGCACGCCCGACACCGGGAGGCGACTCGTACGCATGGACGAATCACGCACGGCCTGGGCCATGATCGGCGGCGTCGTCGCCGTCATCCTCCTGAACCTCTTGGCCATCGTCCTGATGAACACGCTCGGACGATGACCGCGTGACGGCCTCGCCGGCACACCCGCCGGTGTGACGCCCTCCGGCGCGCACCCCGCCCGGACTCCCGCCCCGCGCGCCGCCGGGCCCACGTAACCGGCGAGGCCGCCTTCCGCCCGGGGCCCAGCACCCGGCGCCCCACGTCGCACGCCCCGTGCCCCGCACCCCGCACCCCGCACCCCGCACCCCACGTCGCACGCCCCGTGCCCCGCACCCCGCACCCCGTGCCCCACGTCGCCCGCCCCGCGCCCGCACCCCGCGCCCCACGTCGCACGCCCCGCACCCCACGCCCCGCACCCCACGTCGCACGCCGCACGTCGCACGCCCCGTGCCCCGCGCCCTCTGAGGGTGCGGTCGCCCGGCCCGCGCCGTTCGACGTCACTCCGCCCCGCCTGCCGCGCCCCCCCTCGCGGGACCGCCTCGCTGACCTCTTCTCAATTCCCTTGCCCCGAGCCGCTGTTCGCGCGGGGCGCCGTGCGGGGAAGATGGGCTGCCCGGACTCTTGCCGTGTCGCACCGGTTCGCGAATGATGCTCCGGGCGCGTCGGACGAGGGTGGTCGCGATGCGCCCGCCCCCGAACCCGACCGGCCAGGAGGCCTGTTGTGCGGACGAACCGTCACATCCGGAGAGCGTCAGTGGTCGTCGGCGCCGCACTCGCGCTCGTCGTCGGCTTACCCCACGCGGCCTTCGCCGCCCCGCCCCCGGCCCTGCCCGCGCAGGCCGAGGCGATCGAGCAGACCTTCCAGCCCGCCTACGACTACGACACCGACGGCTGCTACCCGACACCCGCCATAGGCCCGACCGGAGTTCTGAACGGCGGACTCAAACCCACCGGCGCCCTCAACGGCAACTGCCGGGACGCCTCGGACCTCGCCAACACCAACGGCTACTCCCGCTGGGCCTGCAACAACGGCTGGTGCGCCGTGGTGTACGCGCTGTACTTCGAGAAGGACCAGGCCATCCCCGGCATCGAGCTGGGCGGCCACCGCCACGACTGGGAGCACGTGGTGGTCTGGATCCAGGGCAACGAGGCCAAGTACGTCGCGACCTCGGCCCACGGCGACTTCGACATCCACGCACGCGACCAGATCCGCTGGGACGGCACCCACCCCAAGATCGTCTACCACAAGGACGGCGTCGGCACCCACTGCTTCCGTGCGGCGAACGTCAACGACGAACCGCCCGAGAACCACCGCCGTGCCTGGCAGTTCCCCGCGCTGGTCGGCTGGTCGGGCTACCCCGCGACCCTGCGGGACAAGCTCAGCCAGGCCGATTTCGGCAGCGCGCACTTCGGCCTGAAGGACGGTTCCTTCGCCTCCCACCTGGCGGAGGCCAAACCGGCGGGCATCCCCTTCGACCCATACCGGACGTGACGGCGGCTCCCTATCCGGACCCGCGCGACCCGCCGGAGGCGCCGGCCTGCAGGTAGGACTGCGTCTGCCCCCGCTGCGCTGCGGGCAGCAGCTCGACGGGGGAGCGCAGGCGCAGTTCCGCGGGCAGGTCCAGGCGGCCCTCCCGCGACGCGACGACGATCCGCCGGACGGCGAGCTCCGCCTCGACCGCGCAGTCGCCCGCCCGTACGGCGACCAGGCGGGCGTCGCGGACCGCGGCGACCAGGCCGGTGATCCGGAAGACGACGGTGAGCCCCACGTCGACCGTGGCGGCCGGAACCCCGTCCACCAGGACGTCCACCGCGGGCTGGTGGGTGGAGGTGATGCTGTGGGTGGCCAGGGCGACCACCTCCTCGCTGCCCGGGTACTGGCGGGTTCGGCGGGCGGCCTCCCTGAGCGCGGTGTGCCCGGCCCAGCCGCCCGCGACCAGCGCGACGAGGTCGAGGTCGAGGAACCCGCTGATGACGGCGCCCAGTTGCGCCTCGACGGCCCGGTCCGCCGCGTCGGTCAGGCCGCGCGGGCCGGGGAGGAGGCCCGTCCCGGCGTGCTGGTCGTGCAGCGCCGCGGCGAGGCCGGAGGCGGCCCGCTCCTCGTCTGTGCCCAGCAGGAAGGAGCGGACGGTCAGGGGCGCGGCGACAGGGGCGGTGGTCATCGGTCTTCCTCCTGCACGGTCTGCTCTCCGGGATCCGCGCGCGGCTCCAGCCGTACGCGGTGCCCGGGCGGCCCGGTGACGCGGGTGGTCCCGGGGGAGGGGCGCGGCCGGGTGCTGACGTGCTCGTGCACCCAGCGCGGCCCCCGGTGACGGTGGGCCAGGAACGCGGCGCCCGCGGCGGCCAGCAGGCCCGCGCCGAGGAGCCCGGAGCCGACCACCCAGCCGACGGGGGCCGTTCCGCCCCCGGAGTGCGGGTTCGGCGTCGGCGGGCCGGGGGTCGGGGGGCCGGGGGTCGGCGGGTTCGGGCTGGGCACGAGGCCGGTGTCGGTGGGTGACGGCTCCTGTGACGGCTCGGGGGACGGTCCCGAGCCCGTCACGGTGAACACGGTCTCGGCAGACCGGCCCGGATCCCCGGTGCACTGCACCAGCAGGGCGTGGACGCCGGCCGCCTCCTCGGCCGGGACCTCGATCGCGGTCGCGAAGGCGCCCTCCTCCGCGACCGCGGAGAGGGCCACCACCGCACCGTCCCAGAGCAGTTCCACCTCCGGGCAGTCGAATCCCGAACCGGAGACGACGGGTTGCGCCGTACCGGCTTCCCCCTCGGTCGGGGCGACGCTCACCGCCGGCTCCGCCGCGGAGTCCGCCACCGTGAAGGCCGCCGTGGCCACGATCCTGTCGTCCCGGTCGCAGACGGCGGTCACGGTGTGCTCCCCGGCGGCGGTGTCGGCCGGGACCACCACATCCGCGCTGAACCCGTCCGCCCCCGTGGGGACGTCGGCGGCCCCGAGCGGACTCTCGTCCCAGCTCAGCGAGACCGTGCCGGCGAGCTTTCCGGAACAGCCCCCGAACCCGGAGCCCTCGACCCGGACCGGCGTCCCGGCCGGGCCCTGCGCGGGGCTGAGCGTCAGGGCGGCCGGGACGGAGGCCGGCACGGTGAAGGTGGCGGTCGCGGTGGACACCACGGCCCCGTACCGGCAGTCGGCGGTCACGGGATGGGCTCCGGGGCCGGCATCGTCCGGAACGGAGAAGGAGAGCTCGAACGCGCCGTCGTCGCCGAGGCCGCTGCTCCCCACCGGACTGCCGTCCCAGAGCAGGTCGACGCTGGTGGTCTCGCCCACCGCGGTCTCGGCTTCCGGGCCCGTCTCGCAGGACCCGCTGACGGAGACCGGGGTTCCCGACGGGCCCGTGTCCGGGGTGAGGACGACCGAGGCAGGTGCCCGGGCCTGGGCGGGCGGTGCGGCGACGGGTGATCCCCACGCGACCGCCGCGCTCAGCAGCACCGCGGCCAGCGATCGGCCGGACCATCGGACAACGGCAGACATGACCCTCCGTGAGCTGTCTTCCATTCTCCTCCGCCCGCCCGGCCCCCGCCCCTCGTCGGCGCGGACCCGGTCGGCGGGGCCGTCCCGCAGGAGAGGACCGGCAGGGTTGATGGGCCTGCTCGGCACCATGTCCGCCGTCGGCGCCGGCGCGCTGAGCCGCGCGCCGCTACCAACGAGTACGCATTTGCCAGGTAAATCAGCAGAATCAGCCTTACCTGCTGGCTTATCTGGCTGATACATTCCGCACGCGCACAGGACGGAACCCACCTCCGAAAGAGAGAGAACGCGATGAGGAAGATGCTTCTGCGGCGGTCCGTCGGCGGGCAGGCGCTGGTCCTGGGCGCCCTGCTGATCCTGGCGCTGCCGGGGTCGGCGTACGCCAACACGGTCGCCGTGACCGTGAAGACCCCGGGCGCCACCACCGGGCCCGGCTCCCCCTTCTCCGAGATATCGACCAGCGCGGCGTGCGGCAGCGGTCTCATCTCGGGCGGCGGGATCAACCAGGCCATCGGCACCGGCACTTCGTCCAACGGCAACAAGGTGAACGGCAGCTCGCCCAGCCCCGACGGCAGCACCGAGTACACCGGCTCCACCGGTGTGGTCGGCACCGACGTGACGTACTGGCTCGGCATCGGCGGCAGCGGCGGCGCGGTCAACGCCTCCTTCGCCAGCACCCCGTACGCGATGTGCTTCACCAGCAGCCTGATCAACCACACCCAGGTGGTCATGAACAAGGTCGCCGGACCCACGAGCAGCGGGACGGTGGGCCTGGTCACGGCGACCTGTCCGGCCGACACCCGCCTGCTCGGCGGCGGCGCCCGCATCACGCCGGCGAGCGTGGGGAGCCTCAAGCCGATCGCGAGCTTCCCCACCTTCGACGACTCCGCCCACGGTTTCGGCCGGAAGGCCGCGGCCGACGGCGAGACCAACCCCGACTCCTGGACCGCGGTCGGCTGGAACGGAGGCGGCGGCAACAGCAACAACACCACGTATGCCTACGCGATCTGCAGCGGCAGCACCATCGACGTCAGCGGCGCCACCGTCAAGGTCCGCTTCGGCGAGGTCAGCGGGCCCACCCTCGCGACCTCCGGCCAGACCGCGACGGTCGGCTGCGGCGGCGAGGACGGAAGGCTGGTCAGCGGCGGCGCCGCGATCAGCGGCGGCAGCGTGACCACCGCCGACTTCACCGGGCCGGGCTCGGTCGGCGACCACCTGAACGGAAGCTACCCCAGCAACTCCGGCGGCACCCCGGTCGGGGACGGGACCACCACGGCCTCGTACTGGACGGCTTTCACCCACACCGGAGCCGGAAGCTCGCCCGACACCTACACGGACGTCTGGGCGCTGTGCGCCGACGACGGCGTCTGAGCGCCGAAGCCGCACCCCCTCCCCGTACCCCGATGGGACCCTCGTTGAGCATGTTCAGATCCAAGTCCGTGGTGCTGGCCGGTGTCACCGGCCTCCTGGGAGCCGTGCTGACGGCCCTGCCCGCCACCGCCGACCAGCCGGCCGCCGCCCCACCCTGCGGCGCCGGAGGCGTCTTCACCACCTCCCCTCCCACCTGCACCTACAGCGCTGCGGGCACGGACACCTTCACCGTCCCGGACGGGGTCGGAGCCGTCACCGTCGACCTGTACGGGGCCGAAGGCGGCAGCGCGGCCGGCTTCGTCACCCCCAACCCCCCGAACGAGGGGGCTCCCGGCGGCCTCGGCGGCCACAGCCGCGCCACCCTGGCCGTCAGCGCGGGCCGGCACCTCGGCATCACGGTCGGAGCCGCCGGAGTGCCCGGCAGTTCCCGGCGCGGTGAGTACGCCCGCCCCGGCGGCTTCGGCCACGGATCCGGCGGCGGCGGCGCCCACGGCGGCGGCGGTTCCGGCGGCGGCGCCTCCGCTGTCCGGGCCGGCGCCGCCGCCCCCAGCGACCGGATCCTGGTCGCCGGGGGCGGCGGAGGCGCCGGCAACGGCGGACCCCTGCTGCGCGGGGGCGCCGGCGGCGGACTCGTCGCGGAGCCCGGAGGCCAGGGCGGCGGCCCCGAGGGTTCCGGGGTCGGCGGCGGCGGGGCGACCCAGAGCGCGCACGGGGCCGGCAGCCTCCACTCGGCGCTCGGCGGCCCCGGGATCGCGGGAGGCGATACCGACCCCCAGACCGGGCTGCCCAACCCGGGCAGCGGCGGCCCCGGCGGCAACGGCGCCCGGGGCGGCAACGGCGGGGGCGGCGGCGGAGGAGGCCACTTCGGCGGCGGAGGAGGCTCCGGCGGCGGGAACCCCGGCAACCTCTACGGCGCGGGCGGCGGAGGCGGAAGCAGTTTCGCCGCAGCGGCCGCCACGGACGTCTCGCTCCTCGCCGGGGTCCACCGGGGGAACGGGAAGGCGATCGTCACCTTCCGGTACGGGACCGCGGTCACCGTCGCCGCGGACACGGCCGCACCGCTGTTCGGCCACCCGGTGACCCTCACGGCCGCCGTCGCCTCCGCGAACCCCGCGGCGGGCACCCCGGGAGGTACGGTCACCTTCTCCGACGGGGCGCGCGACCTGGCGACCGTACCGCTGGACGGCGCGGGCCGGGCCCGCTTCCGCACCGGCACGCTCCAGCCCGGCGGCCATCCGATCACCGCGCGGTACTCCGGAGACCCCGGCCACACGCCCGGCGCGACGGCCGAACCGGCCGCCGTCACCGTTGGATTCAGCGAACCCTGCCTCACCACGGCGCACCACGGAGCCCTCACCGTGCCCGCCGGCCGGGCCCTGTGCATCGCCGCCGGCGGCAGCCAGACGGGACCGGTCACGGTCCGGCCCGGCGGATCCCTGGCCGTCTCGGACGCCGCGGTCACCGGGCCGGTGTCCGCGGACGGGGCCCTGGCCCTCACCGTCTGCCGGTCCCGGCTCACCGGCCCGGTCGGCCTCAGGGCCGGCGCCGGCTACGTGCTGATCGGCTCGGACCAGGACGCGGCGGCCTGCCCCGGCAACACGATCACCGGCCCGCTCACCCTCGAAGGCAACACCGGAGGCCTGCAGGCATCGGCCAACACGGTCACCGGACCGGTGCGGATCGACGGCAACAGCGCCGCGGGACCGCTGTCCGAAGAGCCGGTCCCCGCCTTCCGCGCCAACCGGGTCACCGGACCGCTGCGCTGCGAGGGCAACAGCCCCGACCTGCGGCAGACGGGCACGGTCGTCCAGGGCCCCCGCTCCGGACAGTGCCGCCTCTGACGGGACGGACCCGCCGCAAGCGCGGCAGTGGCCCCCGCCTCCCCGCGCGGGCGGGGCGGGGGCCGTACGGGCAGCGCCCCGACTCGTCACCGTTCAGCGGACGGCGACCACCACGTGGCTGTGGCCGAACTGCCATACCGTGCCCGTCTGGGGGAACCCGGCCTCGCGCAGCAGGGCGACATGACCGGAGAGGGTCAGGTCGTTGCCCTCGCAGTGCGGGTGCCGGTCGGGCCCGCAGTCGGCCAGCCGCGGTGCCAGCTCGGGGTCGGCGGCCGCCTCCGCCCACCAGGACTCCCAGTCCTCGGTGGTGTCCAGGTACCGCTCGGAGTGGCGCTCGCCCACATGGAGGGCGAGTTCGGCGATGCGCGGCGCGTCGGGGCGGATGTGGTCGCCGTTGACGAGGACGCCGCCGGGGCGCAGCCGTTCGGCGAGTTCCCGATAGACCTGCCGCAGCGTGCTCTCCCCGAGGTAGTGCAGGGCCGTCGCCGAGACCACCGCGTCCACCGGGCGGTCCAGGGCGAGCGCGTCCAGCCAGCCGGGGCTCCCGATCACGGCCTCGACGTGGCGCAGGTCCGGTCCGTAGTGGGACCTGCCGAGTTCGAGGAGCAGGGGGTCGGCGTCCACGGCCAGCACCTCGGCGTCCGGGAGCCGGCCGGCCAGCCGCGCGGCCAGGGCGCCGGGGCCGCTGCCCAGGTCGAGGACCAGGGGCGCGGCCCGGCCGGCCGTCACCTGTTCGACCACGTCGGTGATGACCGTGAACCTCTCCTCGCGGTCGACGGCGTACCGCTGCTGCTGGCTCTCCCAGCGCTCCACCCAGCGGGCTGCCGTACGCGCCGTCATCGTGCTCATCTCCATAATGGAAATCATTGCAGAGTAGCCAGGGCGGCGAGCAACCCCTCCACCTCCTCACGCGTGTTGTGCACGTGCAGGCTCACCCGAACCGATGACTCCCGGTCGCCGCCGCCCGCTTGGCAGTGGCCGTCGGAGCGCACCATGAAGCCGTGGCTGAAGAGGATGAACCCGAGGTCCTGGGCGCCGATCCCGCGGTGCCGGAAGGTCACGATGCTGCGCCGCCGCTGCACCTCGGACGTGGTCGCCAGGCTCGAGCGGCAGCCGAGCACCTCGTACGCGGGCAGCCGCCCGAGCCCGTCGGTCAGCAGGGAGGTCAGCGCCACGGTCCAGCGCTCGATGCGGTCGGTCCCCGCGGCGTCCAGCCAGTCCAGGGCCGCCGCCAGGGAGGCGACGCCCACCGTGTTGGGCGTGCCGCTCCATCCGCCGGGCCGGAAGGCGGGCCCGCGGCGGTCGCGCGCCCAGACCGCGCCGGTACCGGGCAGGGCGAGCGCCTTGTGCCCGGAGAAGACCACGAAGTCCACGTCGAGCGCGGCCACCGAGACCGGCAGGTGGCCGATGCTCTGGGCGGCGTCCAGGCAGAGGGGCACGTCGGGCCCGACCGCCTGCCGGATGCGGTGCACGTTCATGTCCGCCCCGTACACGTGGTGCACGTGCGTGGCGGCCACGAAGCGGGTGCGCGGGCCGGTCATCGCGGCGAGGGCCACCGGGTCGTAGTCCCCGGAGCCCGGCTGGCAGGGCATCTCCCGCACCCGGATCCGCACCCCCTGGCGGGCCAGCAGCTCCCGTGCCTCCAGCCACGGCGCCAGGTTCGCCTCGTGGTCGGCGAACGGGACGACGATCTCGTCGCCGTCCGCCAGCAGCCCGGGCAGCCACTCCCGGGCGAGGGTGCGCAGTCCGTCCGTGGCCCCGGTGGTGAAGTGCACCGAGGACAGGTCCGGCCGCGGATCGCCGAGGAACTCCTTGACCCGCTCGCGGGCGCGCTCCACCAGCGCGGTGGTCGTGTTGGCCCAGGGATACGATCCCCGGCCGGCGTTGGCGTTCGAGGTCGTGAGGTAGCCGTGTACGGCGTCCAGGACGGCCTGCGGCTTCTGCGCGGTGGCCGCGCTGTCCAGATAGGCCAGGCGGGGATGGCCGGTGATGATCGGGAACTGGGCGCGCAGCCCCCGCTGCCACGAGGCCAGCTCCGCGATCTCCCCGGCGGGGTCGGCCGCCACGTCAGTCCCGCACCAGGGGTGCGCCGGCGTCCCGCCAGGCCACGATCCCGCCGGCGAGGCTGCGTGCGTCCGGGTGGCCCATGCGCGTCAGCAGCGCCGCGTACCGGGCGGACTTCTCGCCGACCGGGCAGGTCAGCAGCACCGGCTGCCGGGTGCCGAAGGGCAGGCCGCCGCGCAGGAGTTCGTCGAAGAGCTCGTCGACGATGTTGACCGCGCCGTCGATGTGCAGCGCGGCGTACGCGAACGGGCCGCGCAGGTCGAGCACCAGCGGGCGCCGGTCCTCGATCCACTTCTGGGCCTCGGCGACCTCGATGACGGCCGCCGAGCGGACCTCGGCCCCGGTCAGCGTGGTCACCGAGTTCTTCGCCGGGGGCCTGCCGAACAGCTCCGGACGGCGCTGCCGCACGTAGCCGAGGTAGCTCTCCGCCCGGTCGCAGACGATGAACACGGCCGTCCTGCGCCCGCCGGACGAGGGGGTGTCCAGCGGCCGGAGATGGCGTACCGCCCCGAGGTACGCGGCCCCGCCGGTCGGACCGGCCAGCAGTCCGCAGCGGCGCATCAGCGTCACCATCCCGTCGATGGCCTCGTCCGAGCCCACCGGCTCGAGCGCGTCGTAGGCGGCGGGGTCGAAGAGGCCGACCTCCTGCACCTCGTCGAGGGTGCGGATGCCGGGGATGAAGTCGGACTTCTCCCCGACCAGTCCGACGACCCGCACCGCCGGATCGTGGGCGCGCAGGGCGCGGGCCACCCCCGTGGAGGAACCGGCCGTGCCCACGCACGCGACGAACCAGTCCGGAGCCCGGCCGTCGAGATCGGCGATGATCTCCGCCCCGGTGCCGCGCTCGTGCGCCTCGGCGTTGAGGGGGTTGAAGTACTGGTCGGTGTGCAGGAGGGCGCTGTCCGGCCGGCTGAGGCGCTGGTGGAACCGGGTCAGCGGGTCCTCCGTGTCGGTCGGGTCGAGGCATTCGCTCTGCCCGGGCAGCTCCTCGATCTCGGCGCCCAGCAGCAGGAGCAGGTCCTTGACCTCCGGTATGCGCATCCGGTTGGTGACGCTCTTGAACGGCAGCCCGTGCATCCCCGCGATCAGGGCCAGTGCCTTGGCGGTGTTCCCGCTGGACAGCTCGACGACCGTCGCGGCCTCGGCCTGCGCCCCGCCCAGCGCGGAGCGGACCATGTGCCAGGCCGCCCGGTCCTTCAGCGAGCCGAAGGGGTTGAGCATTTCGAGCTTGGCGTAGAGGTCGATGTGGCGCAGGCCGTGCACGGCCGGATCGATGCGGACCAGCGGGGTGTCGCCGATGGCCTCGGTGATGCTGTCGTACCTCATGTCCGCCGTCCCCCCGTGGCTGTGACCGGCCAGTACTCCTCGTCGAGGCACCAACTCCAGGCCCCTCTCCCCTCCCCGGCCGCCTCCTGCCGGACGGCGATCTTGCGCGCCACTGGCTGCTGTTGGGCCCGGGTGGCGGTGAAGTCCATGCAGTAGCCCGCGGTGTTGGCGAAGGCGAGCAGGTCGCCGGGCCGCGGCAGCCGGGGCAGGAACACCATCCGGCGGGTGATCAGGTCCGCTTCGAGGCAGAGGTTGCCCATGAGGTAGACGCCCACCGGCCCGCCCGCCGGCCCGGGGGGCTCGTCGCGGGGGAGCAGCACGGGGTCCACGAGGACGCCGTGGTCCTCCAGGCCCACGTCCCCGGCGTTCAGGGCGAGCCGTACGAGGTGCTCCCCGGCCCCGCCGGCCCGTACCTCCTGCACCCTCCCGAGGGTGAGCCCGCACTGGTCCGCCAGCGCGCGGCCGGGCTCGGCGTACAGGTCGTACATGCTCTCCAGGAGCAGGGTGCCGAACGGGCGGCCGAGCCCCGGCGCGGGACGGGACAGGAGCTCGTCGAGGTAGGCGGCGCCGGCGACGGGGCGGTGGGCCGGATACAGGCCCAGGGATCCCCGCAGGGTGCCGTTCTCCGCGCGCAGGCCGTAGCCGTGGCCGCCCCAGGTCAGGGGCGGGCGCCGGCCCATGACGGCGTGCGTGAGCTCGGTGGTGTAGCGGTCCCACTGCTCGCCGTGCGCCAGGTAGTTGACGCCGAAGCCGCCGCCCACGTCGACCACGCGCGGCGCGAACCCCCGGATCTGCAGCTCCTCCATCGCCCGAAGGCACCCCTCGAGCGCCGTGGCCTTCTCGTCCAGGCTCGTGGTGTCGAGGTGGTAGCCCACCCCGATAGGCTCCAGCGCGTCCTGGTGGCGTTCGAGTACGCCGAGCAGGTCGCTGAGCGACTTCACGGCCGTGCCGAACCGGCTGCGGCGGGACAGCACCCGGGTTCCGGAGGTCTCGAACTCGGACAGCCGCAGGATCACGCGCAGCCGGGGCAGGCCGAACGCGCCCACGATCCGGGCCGCCTCCTCCAGCTCCGCGACGCCGTCGGCGTTGACCACGGCCCCGCTGCGCGCGGCGAGCCAGAGGGTCTCGGGGTCCTTGGGACCGGTGACCACGATGCGGTCCCCGGTGAATCCCGATCCCAGGGCGTGCCTCAACTCGCCGAGCGAGGCGGCGTCGAGGGCGGCGTCGGTCGTGGCGAGGTGCCGGACCAGGGCGCTGGAGCGGCTGGCCTTGTGCGCGAAGCAGACCCGGCCGCCCAGATGGTGGCGGCGCAGGACGGAGCAGAATCGCGCCACGTTCTCGGCGAACTGCTGGGGGAGTACGAGGTTCAGGGGTGATCCGAGCCCGTCGACGAGCCCGTGCAGGAACGGGGCCGCATCCAGCAAGGACGTCAGCCGCGGTGTCAGCCGTGGTTCCAGGTACAGAGGTGCGTTGCTCATCCCAGCTGTTCCTCCCCGACGAGGAATACGTACCGGTTTCGGCAAACGGTCGTACGACCGTAACCCGCGCGGGCCCCTTTGGGCCCGGCCCGGCGGGGGAGGGACTGCATCGCGACGCCCGACGGCCGAATCAGGACGGTCGGGGCCCGCCGGGCCCGCGCCCGCTCCGGTTCCGCCGCGGGCCCGGCAGGCTGCCCCGCTACCTGGCGGCGTAGGGGAGCAGGGCCATCTCGCGGGCGTTCTTGACCGCCGCGGCGAGCCGGCGCTGCTGCCGCGCCGTGACGCGGGTGACCCGGCGGCTGCGGATCTTCCCGCGGTCGGAGATGAACTTCCGCAGCAGGTCGGTGTCCTTGTAGTCGATGTAGGTGATCTTCGCCGCGTCCAGCGGGTTGGGGCGGGCGGCGGGGGACGAGCGGGGCGTGACGCGTCGGGCCATGGGGATTCCTGAACTCTGTGAAGTGGAACTGCGTTCTTCTGACGGGGTGTTGTGAGGAGGTGTACGCGTCCTACGAGACGGGGGCGAGGAGGGCGTCGAAGGCGGCGGGCAGGCGCTTCCACGCCTCGCGCCCCGCCGTGTACTCGGCGTCCGTCAGCAGGCAGGAGTCGAGGAGCCGCGCCAGCCCCTCCCGGTCCAGGCCGGGCGAGGTGAAGACCAGGTGCTGGCAGCAGTCGCCGTGCTCCGGGTGCCAGCCCAGCGCGGCGGCCGCCCGGCGCACCGGCGGCACCATCTCCCAGGCGGCGTCCGGGAGGGAGGCCAGCCAGGGCCCGCTGTCCTCCACGCAGAGCGCGCCGCCGGCGGCGTCCCAGGCGAGCAGGGTGTCGGGGCGGTCGGCGAGCCAGAACCGGCCACGGCTGCGTGCGGCCGCGCAGGCCAGGTCCTCCAGCGCCTCGTACAACCGCTCCGGGTGGAACGGCCGGTGGCGGTGCCAGACGAGGGTGGCCACCCCGGCCTCGTCGGCCTCCTGCGGCAGCAGCGCGCAGGCCGGGTGCTGCGCGGCGGCGGCGGCCTCGGTGTCGAATCCGGCGAAGGCGAGCCGCGGCAGGTCGCCGGACCCGGCCTCCACCCGGCGAGCGGTCGGGTGGAGCTGCTCCAGGAGGGCCCGGTCCTCCGCGTCGGCGCCGGCGCCGTCGACGAGGGCCAGCACGGGTGCGTACTCGAGCTGCCGGGCCCAGGTGTCCCCGACCGTCCGCCGGTCGGAGGCCGCCGCCGCGAGCCCCGCCTCCGCGAGGTCGTCCCCGTTGGACAGGTACGGCAGGACGAGGGCGGGATCGACGGCGGTGATCACGTTGGTGAGCTCCAGCCGCCCGCCGCCGTGGGCTGCGACGACCTCGGCCATCGCCCGCGGTTCGACGGAGTCCCACAACTCGACGACGGCGAGCCGGGTCAGCCCGCCGTCGGCGAGCCGCCACAGCTCGGGGACCAGGTCCTCGCGCAGGGCGCAGCAGGCGCAGTCGTTGACGAGCGGCGCCTCACCCGACCCGAGCGTCCCGGAGCTGTCGCGCACGGTGCGCAGGACGGTGCCCCGGGGCGCCGTGGACAGGTCGTGGTGCAGGGCGACGCTGCCGGGGACGGTGGCGAGCAGCCGTTCCACGGTGGCGCGGCGGGCATCGGAGTGCAGCCCGCCGACGATGACGACGGGCAGGGTCACGCCGTGCTCCCGTACCGCCGCTGGAAGCGCTCGACGCGGCCCGCGGTGTCCAGGACGCGGGCCGTGCCGGTGTAGAAGGGGTGGCTCTGCGAGGAGATCTCGACGTCGATGACGGGGTAGGTGTTGCCGTCCTCCCATTCCACCGTCTTCTCGCTGGTGGCGGTGGAGCGGGTGAGGAAGGCGAAGTCGGCGGCCTTGTCGCGGAAGACGACGGGGCCGTAGGCGGGGTGGATGCCGGGCTGCATGGCGGTTCCTTCCGGGTTGCGGGGGCGGGGGGTAGGGGGCGGGCTCAGCGTTCTTCGCGGAAGTCGACGTGTCGGCGGACCACCGGGTCGAACTTGCGCAGCACCATGCGGTCCGGGTCGCTGCGCCGGTTCTTGCGGGTGACATAGGTGTAGCCGGTGCCCGCGGTGGAGCGGAGCTTGACGATCGGGCGTACTTCGTTGCGTGCCATGCCGCTACTATACGGGAATGGAAATCATTTCCAATAACTCGTCCGCACCAGAGAGGGGCAGGTGACTCCGTGTCCGCCCACTGCCAGCTGACCGGAGCCCAGCCGGGCTTCGGCAACAACATCTCCCACTCCCACCGGCGCACCCCGCGCCGCTTCGACCCCAACGTGCAGCGCAAGCGCTACTGGCTGCCGAGCGAGGGGCGGCACGTGCGCCTCGTCCTCAGCGCGAGGGCGATCAAGACCGTCGACATGATCGGCGTCGAGGCGGCGGTGGCCCGGATCCGGGCCCGAGGGGGAAAGGTCTGATGGCGAAGAAGAGCAAGGTCGCGCGCAACGAGAAGCGCAAGGCGACCGTCGAGCACCACGCCGCCCGGCGCGCCGAGTTGAAGGAGGTGCTGCGCCGGCCCTCCTCGACGGAGGCCGAACGCCGCGCCGCACTGGGTGAACTCCGCGCGCAGCCGCGCGACGCCAGCGCGACCCGGGTGCGCAACCGCGACAGCGTCGACGGGCGGCCCCGCGGCCACCTGCGGAAGTTCGGGCTCTCCCGGATCCGTACGCGCGAGCAGGCGCACGCCGGCCTCCTTCCCGGAGTCGCCAAGTCGTCCTGGTAGGACGGTGCTCCGGGCGGTGGTGCGGCGGCCCGCGTCTCCGGCGGGATGCGGGCCGCCGCGCTGTCGCTCCCGGCGTGGTGTGCGGCGTCGCCGGGTGGCCGGGTGGGCTGGGTGGCCAAGTGGCCAAGTGGCCCGTGGGCTCAGTGCGCTTCCGTGGCGACCCTGTCGTGCAGGCCCAGGCGCAGGTGCTCCACGTGGAAGAGGGCCTGGTCGAGGAGTTCGGCGACGTGGTGGTCGTACAGGGAGTAGACGATGGAGCGGCCCCGCCGCTCGCCGGCGACCAGTCCGAGGTTGCGCAGCAGGCGCAGCTGGTGGGAGCAGGCCGAGGGCTCCATGCCCACCGCTTCGGCGAGGTCGCCCACGGCGCAGGGGCCCTCCTGGAGGCGGGCGAGGATGTACAGCCGTGAGGGGGTCGCCAGGGCCTGGAGGGTGGCCGCCACGTCCGCGGTCCCCACGGCGTCCAGGCGTTCGCGCGTCGTGGCGGTGTTCTCGGCGTCCGTTCCGTGGCCCATGGCGGCCATCTTACCGACGACATCTGAAGACCTCTTCAGATGTTCCTGTACGGTGAGGGGGCAGCCGTCCCCATGCCCGCGAAGGGTTGATCAGCCATGCCTCCAGTCCTGCTCCAGCGCCCCCGACGGGCACCGTCGGCCGAGACCCCGGCGGCTCCGCGGCGCCGTACGCGGGTGTTCGCCCTGGCGGAGGCCCGCTGGGCCGCGGCCGCGCTGCTGCTCTTCCTGACCGCGCTGCCCCTCCAGCTGACCGGCGCCCCGGCCTGGGCGTGGGGCCCGCTGTACGCCGCCGCGTACGCCTGCGGCGGCTGGGAGCCGGCCCGGGCGGGGCTGCGGGCCCTGCGGGACAAGACCCTGGACGTGGACCTGCTGATGATCGTCGCCGCGCTCGGCGCGGCATCGATCGGACAGGTGATGGACGGCGCGCTGCTCATCGTCATCTTCGCCACCTCCGGCGCCCTGGAGGCGCTGGCCACCGCCCGCACCCAGGACGCGGTGCGCGGCCTCCTCGACCTCGCACCGGCCACCGCCACCCGGCTGGCCGGCGACGGCCGCGAGGAGACGGTGGCCACCGGGGACCTCCGGATCGGCGACATCGTCCTGATCCGGCCCGGGGAGCGGATCGGGGCCGACGGCCGGGTCCTGGAAGGGGCGAGCGAGGTCGACCAGGCCACCATCACCGGCGAACCCCTGCCGGCGCCGAAGGAGGCCGGCGACGAGGTGTTCGCCGGCACCCTCAACGGCACCGGGGCCCTGCGCGTGGCCGTCGAACGCGACGCCTCCGACTCGGTGATCGCCCGGATCGTCGCCTTGGTCGCCGAAGCCTCCGAGACCAAGGCACCCACCCAGCTGTTCATCGAGAAGGTCGAACAGCGCTATTCGATCGGCATGGTCGGCGCCACACTGGCCGTCTTCCTCGTTCCGCTCGCCTTCGGCGCCGACCTCGCCGGCTCCCTGCTGCGGGCCATGACCTTCATGATCGTCGCCTCGCCCTGCGCCGTGGTGCTGGCCACCATGCCGCCCCTGCTGTCGGCCATCGCCAACGCCGGGCGCCACGGCGTCCTGGTCAAGTCCGCCGTGGTGATGGAACGCCTCGGACAGGTCGACGCCGTGGCACTCGACAAGACCGGCACCCTCACCGAAGGCACCCCCCGCGTCACCGACATCCGGCCGCTGGCCGGCGCCGGACTGACCGAGGACGCCCTGCTGGCCCTGGCGGCCGCCGCCGAGCGCCCCAGCGAACACCCGCTCGCCCGCGCCATCACCGCCGCCGCCCGCGAACGGGGCCTGCGCCCGGCCGCCGCCGCGGACTTCGGCTCCGTCCCCGGATCGGGAGTGACGGCCACCGTGGGCGGCCACCTGGTGGAGGCCGGGGCCCCGGCCCGGCTGCTGGGCGGCCCCCCGTACTCCGCCGCCGCGGCGGACGCCGCCGAGGTCGCGGGCGCGCTGGAGGGCGGCGGCCGTACCGCCGTGCTCGTCCGGCGCGACGGGGTCCCCGTCGGCGTGCTCGGACTCGCCGACCGGCCGCGCCCCGGCGCGGCCGCCGCCGTCAGGGCCCTGCACGCGCTGACCGGCACCGTGCCGGTGCTGCTGACCGGTGACAACCCGCGCGCCGCCGGCCGCCTCGCCGCGGAGATCGGCATTGCCGACGTCCGCGCCGGGCTGCTGCCGCAGGACAAGGTCGCCGCGGTCCGGGAGCAGGAGGCGGCCGGACGCCGGGTGCTGGTGGTCGGCGACGGGGTCAACGACGCCCCCGCGCTGGCCGCCGCCCACACGGGCGTCGCCATGGGCCGGGCCGGATCCGACCTCGCCCTGGAAACCGCCGACGCGGTCGTCGTCCGCGACGAACTGGCCGCCGTACCGGCCGTGATCGCGCTCTCCCGCGCCGCGCGCCGCCTGGTGGCGCAGAACCTGGTCGTCGCGGGGGTGTTCATCTCCGTCCTGGTCGTCTGGGACCTGGTCGGCCATCTGCCGCTGCCGCTGGGCGTGCTGGGCCACGAGGGGTCGACCGTCATCGTCGGCCTCAACGGCCTGCGCCTGCTGCGCGACTCGGCGTGGCAGCGGGCCGCCGCCACGGGGGAGTGAGGGACTGCGGCCGGCCGGTCGGCGCCGAGCGGGCCGGCCGGCGCACCGGGCCGACGGCGGTCACGCCGGGCGGGTCGCCCCGTCGGTGACCCCGTCGGTGACCCCGTCGGTCCCGGTATTCACCTCTGGACGTCCACGACGGTGCCCTCGCGTCGGGCGCGTTCGGCGGCCAGCACGGTCAGGTGGCTGGTGAGGGACTCCCGCGGCCCGGACTTCACCAGGGCGGGATCCCCGGCCGCGACGGCGGAGACGAAGGCGTCCATCAGGCCCGCGTCCCCGCCTCCGTGGCCGCCGGCGGCGTCCATCGCCCCTCCGGCACCGAGCCCGATGACCTCCTCGCCGCGGGTCAGGAAGTCGTAGAGCCGCAACTGCCCGCCGTCCCCGCGCAGTTCGCCGCGCGTGCCGAAGATCCGGGTCTGGCGGTCGGCGTGTTCGGTGAAGGCGGTCATGGTGAAGGTGGCCGTGGCCCCCGAGTCGAACTCCATCGCGACCACCTGGTGGTCGACCACGTCGTTGTCGCAGGCGTACACGCAGCGCCCGTACGGGCCTTCGCGCAGCGCGGTCTCCAGGGCCTGCGGGGTGAACTCGTCGACCACCACGCTCAGCGGCCAGCCGTGCCGGCCCCCGGCGAGCCGGTCGCCGTAGTCCCGGGCGGCGGAGTAGGGGCAGGTGTCCTCCACGGCGCAGTCCAGGCACCGGTCGGCGGCGCCCGAGGGCTTGCGGTCGGGCCGGAAGTGGGACAGGCGGCCGAAGCTGGAGACGCGCACCGGCGGCCGGCCGAGCACGTACTGCAGCCAGTCCAGGTCGTGGCAGGACTTCGCCATCAGCATGGAGGTGGCCTCGTCCTCGCGGCGCCAGTTGCCGCGCACGAAGGAGTGGGCCTGGTGCCAGAAGCCGACCGGCTCCAGGTGCTGGACGCTGACGACGTCTCCGATCCGTCCGGAGTCGAGGACGCGCTTGAGCGCCCGCGTGTACGGGGTGTAGCGCAGGACGTGCCCGACGGAGAGGATCACCCCGGCCTCCTCGACGGCGGCCACGATCCGCCGGCACTCCTCCTCGGTCAGCGCCATCGGCTTCTCGAGCATGATGTGGCAGCCGAGCGCGGCGAACGCCAGGACCGGCTCGAGGTGGTCGCGGTCCAGCGTGCAGATCAGCACCGCGTCCGCCACGCGGCCGCGGGCCGCCAGCGCCCGCCAGTCGTCCACCACCGCCCCGGCGCCCAGACCGTGCGCGGCCGCGATCCGCTCCCGCCGCACCACCCGCGGCTCGGCCACCGCGACGACCGTCGCCCGCTCCGGATGGGCCAGCGCCCAGGCCGCGTGAGCGGCTCCGCGGTCCCCGGCACCGATGACGGCAAGAGTGACTCCGACGGACATCCGTCCCGCTTTCCGTACGTAGGCGACGTCTGCGGCGCGAGGCTAGTGCTCGCGGATCACCGGGACAAGACGCCCTCGGGCATCACCGCGCCCTCCGGCCGGCGCGGTTCAGCCGATGGGCTGCCTGCTCTCCGCGCGCACCTTCAGGGTGGTCTCGGCGATCTTGGCCAGGTCCACGGCCTTCGGGTCCTGCTGAACGGTCTCCGGAGCGACGACGCCGACCGACGCGCCGGTGTTCTCGTCCGCCCAGGCGCACATCGGCAGGGTGCTCCTGGCGCCGTCCTGGGTCATCGTCAGCACCTGGCAGGAGACGGTGATCCCGGAGCCGGCCGGGGTGATCTCCCGGGCCGGCACCGCCAGGGTCGCCCCCTTGGCGTCCGCGGCGCCGGACAGCATCTTCCCGCGGGCCTCCGCCGGATCCTTGAACTGGCCGTACATGCCGGAGAAGACGAGGGCGCCGACACCCTTGCGGGACTCGGCGGTGTACTGGCCGACCGCCGGCTCGGGGTTGCGGATCTTCGGGTCGTAGGCGCCCTTGAGCGCCGCCGCGCCCTCGGACTGCGAGAGGTCCTGGACCAGCTCGTACTCGCCGTCCAGCAGGGTCTGCGGCACGGTGAGCCGGTACTCGGCCTCCGGGAAGCCGCCCGACAGGGCCCCGGCCCCGGCGATCCGGCTCACCGCGAAGGCGAGGACGCCCAGCCCGGCCAGCGAGGCCGTGATGATCCCGACCACCAGGCCCGTCCGGCTCTTGCGCGGCGGAGGGTAGGCCGGCTGCCCCGGATACGGGTACGGGTACTGCTGGGGATGCGGCTGCGGGTACTGCTGCGGCTGCTGGTACGGCTGTTGGTACTGAGGGGGTCCGTAGGCGCCCGGGGGCTGCTGCGGCGGTGGAGTGGTCATCCACCGAACGCTACTCGAACCGCCGAACCGCCGAACGGGCCGTCCGGGGAGGGGTGATGCCCCACCGTGACCGTCCGGAAGCACTGGGTCACCCCGTGCAGGCCACCGGCTCGGGAGCGCCCGCGGGCCGCGTATGGAGCAGACTGAAGAGGGCATACGCCTCCCACGACGGCGGCCGGGCGACGAAGGCGCGGGAGCCGGACGGGCGGGGTGCCATCCGGTCGCTTGTCCGACGACGGAAGCGGGTAGCCGTGCTCACCATGGGAGTCGAGGAGGAGTTCTTCCTCGTGGACGTCCACACGCGGACGCCGGTGCCCCGGGCACCGCAGGTACTCGGGGCCCTCGCCCCGGATCTCGGCGATCAGGCCCAGGCCGAGTTCTACACGTCCCAGCTCGAGGTCTGTACCCGGCCCGTCGGTACCGGCGCCGAGCTGCGCGACCAGCTGTCCGCCCTGCGGACCACGGCGGGCCGCGCGGCGCGCGAGGCGGGATGCCTGCTGGTGGGTACGGGCACGGCCGTGGTCCCACCGGACCATCCCGTACCGGTGACCGACGGTCCGCGCTACCGGCGCATGGCCGGCGCCTACCGCGCGATCGTCGACGGCCGGCTCGGGGCGGTCTGCGGCTGCCACGTCCACATCGGCACCCTCGACCACGCCCGGGCCCTGGACCTGGCCAACCGCGTGCGCCCGTACCTCCCCGCGCTCCAGGCGCTCGCGGTGAACTCGCCGTTCGCCGGCGGGCAGGAGAGCGGCTGGGCCGGCTGGCGCTCGGTGGAGTTCGGCCGCTGGCCGACGGTGGGGCCCGCGCCGCTGCTGGATCCGGCGGGCTACGAGTCCACCGCGGACGCCCTGGTCAGTTCGGGGGTCATCCTCGACCGGGGAATGATCTACTGGTACGCCCGCCCGTCGGAGCACGTGCCCACGCTCGAGATCCGGATCGCGGACGTCAGCGCCGACGTGGACACCACCGTGCTGCTGGCCCTGCTGATCCGCGGCCTGTGCACGACGATGACGGCCGAGGCGGACGGCAGCCCGCCGCCCGCCGTCCCGGTGGGCCGGCTGCGGGCCGCCCACCGTTTCGCGGCCCGCTACGGGCCCCACGGGGACGGGATCGACCCGCTCACCGGCGACACCGTGCCCGCCCACACCCTGACCGCGGCCCTGCTGCGCCGCGCCGAGCCCGGTCTGGCCGCCACGGGCGACCTCGCGGAGGCCGAGTGGCTCCTCGGCGAGCTGTGCAGGCGTGGCACGGGCGCGGAGCGCCAGCGCGCGGTGTACCGGCGCACGGGCAGCCTGCACGCGGTGGTGGACGACCTGGCGGCGGCCACCACACCGGACCTCAGCCCCGAGATGGCGTGGCGGTAGGCCCCGGACGTCACGAGGGGGTGCGCCCCCGCCGGTCCGCGCGGCGGCGAGCGCGCCGCGCCGCCGGGTGCTCTCGGCGGGGCGCGGGCGGCGCGGGATCGTAGGATGACCGCATGATCCCCGCCCCGCAGCCGCCGCGCCGCCGCCCCGCCGGGCCCGGCCGTCTGCTGCTGGTGCTCGCGGTCCTGGCCGGGGTGCTGGCCATGCACGGGCTGGGCGCCGCGGCCATGGGCGTGATGCCCGCCGGGGCGCACGCGGCCCCCGCCGCCGGGCACGGCTCCGACCACCACGTGACGGCCGAGGGCTGCTCGCACGACCCCGGCGGCCAGGGCCGGACGCACCACGCGGACGCCACCTGCGCCGCGACCGGGATCTCCACCCCGTACGCACCGCCCGCGCTCGCGGCCGCCCTGCCGGGCGCCTGCGTGCCCGCGGTGTCCGCCGGCCGCGCGTCGGCGCCGGCGACCGGCGGGCGCGCCCCGCCCGACCTCGCGGAACTGCAACTCCTGCGCATCTAGAGCGGCCCGCACGGCGGCCCCGGTCCGGGGACGCCGCGCTCAGCCCTGCCCTCACGCGTCAAGGAGTCGCACCACCATGAGCAAGAACCGTTCCCCGATCCGCCGAACCACCGCCGTCGCCGCCGCCCTCGCGGCCTCCCTGGTCCTCGCCGCCTGCGGCGGGGCCGAGGGCGGAGCCGCCGCAGGGCACGGCGGCCACGCGGCCCAGTCCCAGTCCCAGTCCCCGTCCCAGTCTCCGACCCCGTCGGTTTCGGCGCCCGCCGCGCAGGGACGGCACAACGCCGCCGACGTCGCCTTCGCGCAGGGGATGATCCCCCATCACCGGCAGGCCGTGGAGATGGCCGACCTCGCCCCCACCCGGGCCGGCTCGGCCGAGGTGAAGCAGCTCGCCGAGGCGATCAAGAAGGCCCAGGACCCGGAGATCCGGACCCTGTCCGGATGGCTGACCGCATGGGGCGAGCAGGTGCCCGCCGCGGGCGCGGGCGACCACTCCGCCCACGGGGCCGGCGGCGGGATGATGACCGCCGAGGAGATGGACCGGCTGGGCAAGGCCTCCGGCAAGGCCTTCGACACCGCCTTCATGGAGCTCATGATCAAGCACCACGAGGGCGCCGTCGCGATGGCGAAGACGGAGCGCGCCGACGGCGCGCACCCCGAGGCGAAGACGATGGCGGAGGCCATCATCAGCTCCCAGAGCGCCGAGATCGCCACGATGAACGGGCTCCTCGGCAAGAACTGATCCGCCGCCGCGGGAGCGGCGGCCCTCAGCGCCTGTCGGACGGAAGGTCCAGCAGGCGGGCCGCCGCCTCGCGTATCTCGACCTTGCGGATCTTCCCGGTGACCGTCATGGGGAACTCCTCCACGACGTGCACGTAGCGCGGGATCTTGAAATGGGCGAGCCGGCCCTCGCAGAACGCGCGTACGTCCGCGGCGGTCAGCGGCTGCGCGCCCTCCCGCATCCGCACCCACGCCATCAGCTCCTCCCCGTACTTCGGGTCGGGCACGCCGATGACCTGGACGTCCAGCACGTCCGGGTGGGTGTGGAGGAACTCCTCGATCTCGCGCGGGTAGAGGTTCTCCCCGCCGCGGATCACCATGTCCTTGATCCGGCCGGTGATGCTCAGATAGCCGTCCTCGTCCATGACCGCCAGGTCGCCCGTGTGCATCCAGCGCGCCGCGTCCACGGCCTCGGCGGTCCGCTCCGGCTCGCCCCAGTAGCCGAGCATCACCGAGTAGCCGCGGGTGCACAGCTCGCCCGGCTCGCCGCGGGGCACCGTACGGCCGGACCGCGGATCGACCACCTTCACCTCCAGGTGCGGCCCGACGCGGCCCACCGTCGACACCCGGCGCTCGACGGAGTCGTCCGCGCGGGTCTGCGCCGACACGGGCGAGGTCTCCGTCATGCCGTAGCAGATGGCCACCTCGGCCATGCCCATCCGCTCGATGACCTCCTTCATCACCTCGACCGGGCAGGGCGAGCCCGCCATGATCCCCGTCCGCAGGCTGGAGAGGTCGTACCCGTCGAAGCCCGGGTCCGCCAGCTCGGCGATGAACATGGTGGGGACGCCGTAGAGCGAGGTGCACGACTCCGCCTCGACCGCCGCCAGGGTGGCCGCGGGGTCGAAGGAGGGCGCGGGGATCACCATGGCCGCACCGTGGCTGGTGCACGCCAGGTTGCCCATCACCATGCCGAAGCAGTGGTAGAAGGGCACCGGGATGCAGACCCGGTCCCGCTCCGTGTAGTGGCACAGCTCGCCCACGAAGAAGGCGTTGTTGAGGATGTTGTGGTGGGAGAGGGTCGCCCCCTTGGGGAAGCCCGTGGTCCCCGAGGTGTACTGGATGTTGATCGGGTCGTCCGGGCTGAGCGCCGCCTGCGCCCGGGCCAGGTCCGCCGGGTCGCCCTGCCGGCCGCGCTCCAGCAGGGAGTTCCACTCGGCCCCCTCCAAGAGCACGGTGAACTCCAGCTCCGGACAGCGCGGCCGGACCTCGGCGATCACGGCCGCGTAGTCGGCGCCCTTGAACCGGTCCGCCGCGACCAGCAGCCGGATTCCGGACTGCCGCAGGACGTACTCCAGTTCGTGCGAGCGGTAGGCGGGGTTCACGGTGACGAGGACCGCCCCGATCCTGGCCGTCGCGTACTGGACCAGCGTCCACTCCGCGCGGTTCGGCGCCCAGATCCCGACCCGGTCGCCGCGGGCGATGCCGAGGCCGAGCAGCCCGAGTGCGAGGGCGCCGACATCGGCCGCCAGCTCCGCGTACGTCCAACGGCGCCCCGAGGCCCGGTCGACGAGGGCGTCGTGCCCCGGGAAGCGGCGCACGGTGCGGTCCAGGTTCTCGCCGATGGTGTCGCCCAGCAGCGCGAGTTCACTGGCACCGGACGCATAACTCGACGCGGAGGACACACGTATCTCCAGGGCTCGGTGGCGGGGCACGGCGCTCGGGGCCGGCCGGCAGGCCTCCTGTCATGATCCACGGAGCCCCGTCCGGGGGCTACCCCCCGGACGGGACAGGGACACCCGCTCAGCGCGCGTGGCGCTCCGGCAGGTCCACCTCCGCCGGGGCGACGGCGAAGCCGCGCGCCGTGGCCGAGGCGGACCGCTTGCCGCAGAAGGCGGCTTCGAGGGTCCCGCCCAGCGCCGTGTTCGCGGTGCCCCGGTTCGAGGTGTTCGCCATGGCGGTGAGGCTGCGGCGTCCGTCACGGGTGGCGAACGCATAGGTGTAGAAACCCTGCACGGTGCCCGTGTGGCCGTACACCGACGTGCCGCACGACAGGTCGTAGCGGCGCAGGCCCAGCCCGTAGAAGCGGGTGCCGGCGGCGTCGGTCGGGGTCATCCCCAGCATGGCGTCCAGCATCCGCGCGCCCAGCAGCCGGCCGCCGAGCAGCGCCGAGGTGAAGGTGTTCAGGTCGGCCGGGTCGGAGATCACCGCCCCGGCGGACTGCGCCCAGGAGACGGTCTGCTCGGTGGAGTCGACCAGCGGCGCGCCCGCCTCGTCGGGGTGCAGGTAGCCGCGCACGTGCCGCCCCTGGATCCGCGTCCCGGGGTGCACGTACGAGGTGTTCCGCAGGCCCAGCGGCCTGATCACCCGCCGTTCGTACTCCTCGCCCACCCGGTGCCCGGTCACCTCCTCGATGAGCATGCCGACGACGACGAAGTTGGTGTTCGAGTACGCGTACGCCGCGCCGGGTTCGGTCGTCCTCGGCTCCTTCAGCGAGAGGCCGACGAGCTCCCGGTAGCCGAAGACCCGCGTGCGCACGGCCTCGAAACCCGGCACCGTCCGGGCGAACATGGCGTCCGTGTAGTCGGCCAGCCCGCTGCGGTGGCTCAGCAGGTGGCGCACGGTGATCCGGTCGTCGGGCAGCAGACCGGGCAGGTAGTGGTTGACCGAGGTGTCCAGCCGGAGCTTCTTCTCGGCCACGAGCTGCAGCAGCACCACGGCCGAGAACGTCTTCGTGACGCTGCCGACGCGGAAGCGGGAGTGGGCGTCCATGGCCGCGCCCGTGGCACGGTCGCGGACGCCCACCGCCCTGGACTGGACGCCGCCGGGGCCCGTGATCCGGGCCACGGCCCCGGGTGCTCCGGCGTCGGTGGTCTGGCGCAGGGCCCGGACCAGGGCCTGGAGGTCGGCGGGCGCCTCGGCGGAGGAGGCGGAGGTGGCGGAGGTGGCGGCGGAGGCGGTGGCGGGTGCCACGCCGGCCAGTACGGCCAGCAGGGCGGCGCCGAGGGCCAGCCGTCGGTTCAGGGGCAGGGGCATGTCGTTCCTCGACTCGGTCGGCAGCGGTGCACGGGCGCGCGGCCGTCGACGGGCGCGCCGACCGCTCAACGGGTGCGAGTGGGTCCGGGGGACGGGGTGGGGGCAGAATTGACGGGAAAGCCGGGAAGCCCGAAAGGGGGCGTCTGGTGCCGACGGATCCGCCGGGGGGCGAGCCCGAGCAGTCCCCTGGCCTCCTGAGGTCCGAGCCCGGCACGCTGCTGGAACACGTGGCCGTGGCGGTGTTCGGCCTCGACGGCGGGGGCCGCATCCGCTACTGGGGACCCGGCGCCGAGAAGCTCTTCGGGTACCCGCCCGAGGCCGTGCTCTCCGGCCCGGCCGACATCCTGTTCCCGGCCCCGCCCGCGGGCCGCCCCGGCGCCGCCGCGCAGCTGACGGAACGCGGCCGCGCCCTGGGCTACTGGCGGGTCCGGATGCCCGCCGCGCACCGCGACGGGACGGTCTTCGACTGCGGCTTCCGGGTCTTCCCGGTCACCGGCCCCGACGGCAGCTCCGTGGTCATGGGCCTGGCCAGCAGGGGCGAGGACCTCGACCGGGTGAAGACGAACCTGGCGTTCCTCGACGCCCTCTTCGAGACCTGCCCCATCGGCCTGGTCATGCTCGACGAACGGCTGCGGTACGTCCACCTCAACCAGGCGCTGGCCGACATGGACGGCCTGTCCATCGCGGAGCACCTCGGACGCCCCATGACCGAGGTCATGCTGACCTCCGACGGGGGCGAGTACGAGCGCACGCTACGCGCCGTGGCCGAGGGGGGACGCCCCGTGGTCGGCGCCCTGGTGGGCCTGCGCACCCCCGGCCACCCCCACCGCGACCAGGTCCGCTCCGTCAGCCTCTTCGCGCTCAGCCGGGCCGGCGACACCCGCCCGGGCGTGGGCGGCCTGCTGGTGGACGTGACCGACCGGGAGCACGCCATCTTGGAGGCGACGGCGGCCCGCGGGCGCCTCGCGCTCCTGGACCGGGCCGCGGCCCGCATCGGCACCACCCTCGACCTGCACGTCACCGCGCGGGAGCTGGTCGAGACCGTGGTCCCCGGATTCTGCGACGGCGCCGTCGTGGAGCTCGTCGACCGGGCGCCCGACGATCCCGAGGTGTTCGACCCGGCGCTGCCGCTGGTCACCCGCCGCATCGCCGCCGGGACCGTGCTGCCCCCGCCCGCCGACGAGCTCGTCGGCGGACTGGAGTACGTCACCTACCCGGCGGGTTCCAGCATCCACGCCACGCTGCGCACCGGGCGTCCCGTGTCGGTCCCCGTCAACGAGGAGTTCGCCACCCGCACCGTCGTCCACCAGGAGCGCGCCCGGCTGCTGCTCGACAGCGGGCTGGGCGACATCCTGATCGCCCCGCTCATCGCCCGGGGGACGGTCCAGGGCATCACCATGTTCGGCAGGGCCGCGGGGCGGCCGGCCTTCACCGACGAGGACCTCGGGCTGGCCGGGGAGCTGGCCTCCCGGGCCGCCCTGTGCCTGGACAACGCGCGCCTCTACGGCCGGGTCCGGGACATCGCGCTCACCCTGCAGCGGGCCCTGCTGCCCAGTGCCACGGGCGCCGGCCCGTACGTGCGCGTCGCCCACCGGTACCTGCCGGCCGGCCACGTCACCGAGGTGGGCGGGGACTGGTACGACGTGATCAGCCTGCCCGGCGACCGGGTGGCCCTCGTGGTCGGCGACGTGATGGGCCACGGGGTGCAGGCGGCCGCCGCCATGGGCAGGCTGCGCATCACCGCGAAGGCCCTGGCCCGGCACCACGCGCACCCCGGCGAACTGCTCGCCGAACTCGACGCCTGCGCCCAGGAGGCCGGGATCGAGCTCGCCACCTGCCTCTACCTGCTCTACGACCCCGCGACCGGCCGCGCCCGGGTGGCCAACGCGGGCCACCCCCCGCTCCTGGTCCGCCTCCCGGACGGCACCGTCACCACGGCCGCGGAGGCGACCGGGGTGCCGCTGGGCGTGGGCGGGTTCCCCTTCGCGACGACGGAGCTGGACCTTCCGCAGGGAGCCACCCTCGCCCTGTACACCGACGGCCTCATCGAGGCCCGGGGCCGGGACATCGACGCGGGCATGGAGGCGCTGCGCGACCAGCTGCGCCAGGCGCGGGGCACGATGGAGGAGGCGGCCGACCGCATCCTGGCGAACCTGCTCCCCAGCACCCCGGCCGACGACACGGTCCTGGTCCTGGCCCAGGTCAGACGGGCGCCGGCCCGCTGAGGGCGGCGCCGACGAGCCCGTCGCGGGCCGGGCCGGCCGGGGCGGGCGGCGCCTCGCGCTGCCAGACGGCCCGTACGGACTTCCCGGCCTGCCGGGGCACCACCGTCAGCGACGAGGTCAGCTGCTGCGCGATGCCCCAGCCGAACCCGCCGCCGTTGTCCGGGTCCCCCGGACGGGGGACGGGGCGGGCGCTGCTGGTGTCGTAGACCTCGACCACCAGCTCCTCCGGCCGGCGGCAGGCCATGCGCAGGCGCCAGCCGCCGTCGTCCGTGTGGCGGACGGCGTTGCCGAGGAGCTCGCTGACGACGAGCACGACGTCGTGCGCGTCGGCCCACGGGCAGCGGGTCCGCACGAAGCGCACGGCGGCACGCCGCGCCAGCGCGGTGTCCGAGTGGGAGGAGTCGAGGACGAGCACGGTGAGCTCCTGTCCGCGGGGAGGAAATAGGGGAAATAGGACGAATCGCTACTTCTCAGGCTCCCGCGTCCAGGCCTCCGAGACCATCGGCAATTCGGCCGAATCGGTCCGTGCGAGGCTTGTCCGGCTCACAGGACCGGCGCACGGTCCGCGCGAACGGGAGGGAACCCGCACCATGCACAAGCCGAGCCGCCCCGAGGACCTGGACCGTCCCGAACTGCTGTGGGCCAGGGCGGTGACCCTGGCCGTCCTCGACGCCGCCTGCGGCGACCGGACCGAGTTCGCCGTCGACGACGACGGCGTGTGGTGCCACTCGACCGGCGCCGGCGGCTGGTGGCGCCTGAGCGTGCTCGACGGGCCGCGGGCCGTCCTGTGCGGCCAGGACCCGGACGGCAGCCACACCCATGTGGGCGGCCGTCAGGTCGACTTCCTCGCGGGCGGCCCCGACTGGCTGCCCTGGGACCTCCTGCGCGAGGACGCCGACGGCAACCTCCTCGGCTTCGTCTACTGGTGGCAGGACGGCGCGTGGCACCGCATCCCGTACCCGGACGAGCTGCCCGAGGACGGGCTGGACGGCGCCGCGCCCTGGGCCGGCTCGCACGAGGAGTTCCTCGAACTGGCCGTGGACTCGCGCGACGTGCCGTACGAGCGGCGGCGGACCCTGACCGAGGCCGTCGGGCGGTTCGTGGAGACGGCGCGGGAACGCAGGGCCGACGAGGCCGCCGTGGCGGCGCTGCTGGCGCCGGCCCAGGCCGTACAGGGGCCCGCGCCACGGCCCGGGGTGGCACTCGCCCTGGCCGCGCGCGCGGGCATCCTCGCGTAGCGCCGTACGGCTACTTGAACGCCGCGAACGCCTTGGTGAAGGCCAGCGGCTCCTGGAGGATCGAACTGCACGTGGCGTCGGCGTGACCGACGGCGCCGCCCGCGCACTGCTTGTCGCGCGTCGAGGACCACATGGCCAGCCGGCCGATCCCCTTCGACGCCGCGAAGTCCACGAGCTGCGCGGCGTCGGCCACGGTGAAGATCTCGCTGGTGACGTCGTTCACGCCGATCATCGGTGTGACGGCGACCGCCTTCCAGGCCGCCGCGTCGGACAGTCCGAGCACGCCCTTGAGCTGGGCCTGAGTGGCCGTCGCGGCCTGGATGGCGTACTGGCCCATGTCTCCGCTGTACGCGGGCCCGTAGTCCATCGCCATGATGTTGACGGCGTCGATCCGCACGCCGTTCTTCTTCGCGTCGGCCAGCAGCGCCACGCCGGGCTGGGTCAGGCCCTCGGGCATCACCGGCAGGGTGAACGCCACGTCCAGGCCCGGGTGCGACTTCTGCAGCCGGGCGATGGCCTGGGCGCGGCGGGCGTTGGCCGCGGTGTCCGGCAGGGCCGCGCCCTCGATGTCGAAGTCGACCTTGGTGAGCCGGTAGTGGTCGACGACCTTCCCGTAGGCGGCGGCCAGGTCGTCCACGGTGGCGCAGTTCAGGGCCAGTTCGTGCCCGGCGGCCCCGCCGAAGGACACCCGGACGTCCCCGCCCTTGGCGCGCAGGGCGCCTATCTGGGCGGCGACCTTGTCGCCGGCGAGGTCCGCGACACCGCCCCACACCGGCGCGCAGCCGCCGCCGGAGGTGATGAAGGCCAGGTGGAACTCCTTCACCCCGGTCCTGGCCGCGGTGTCGAGCAGGTCGTACGCCGGGTACAGCGAGGTGTCCACGTACGGGGCGAAGCGCGCGCCGGCGGCGGCCGGGCCGGACCCGGTGGGGGCGGGCGGCGCGGGCCGGGTGGGCTGGGCGGAGCTCGCGCTCGGGGCCGCGGTGGCCGTGGAGGTGGGCCCCGCCGTCGGCGCGGAGCTGGGGCGGGCGCTGGGGCGCCCGCTCGGGCCGGCCGTCGCGCCCTGGTCCACCGAGCACTTCAGCCCGTCGATGCGGCAGCCGGTCGGGTCGCCCGGGGCGCCCGGCCCGCTCGTCACGAAACCGACCGTGACGGAGGCGCCCGCCGCCAGCCGGCTGTTCCAGGACGCGGGCTTCACCGTCACCCGCTGCCCGTCGACGGTGTGGACGCCGTTCCAGAGCGAGTCGATCCGCACGCCCGCCGGCAGGTCGAACTGGAGCGTCCAGTCCGCCCGGCTCTGCCCGGAGTCGTTCGTGATGACGTACTGGCCGGTGTAACCGCCGCTCCACGTGCTGGACTTCGTGTACACGGCCCCGACGGAGCCGGCCTGCGCGGTACCGGTGAACGCGAAGGCCGCGCCCCCGATCACCACCGCGGCGACGAGCGCGCCCGTCGCCTTCGTCGTACGACTCGCCTTGCGCCGGTGCCCGATCGTCCTGCTCATCACGTGCCTGCCTTTGTGTTACCGGGGAGTTGGGGTGCGGCAGCACGCTAGCCGCCCCGAAACGGACATTCGTCCGTTCGGGGGCGGCCATCCAGAGTCTTAGGTTCCGCTTAAGGAAGCGATCGGCAGGGGTTAAGCCTCAGGCGCGGCTGGTGTCGATGACGCAGAAGCGGTTGCCCTCCGGGTCGGCCAGGACCACGAAATCGGGGTCCTCGGGGTAGGAGTCCCAGTCCACGCGCCGGGCTCCCAGGGACACCAGGCGGGCCACCTCGGCCTCCTGCTCCGCCGCGTCCGCGGCGTACAGGTCGAGGTGCACCCGGGGGTGCTCCTGTACGGGGGAGGTGCTGCGGCCGAGGGCCAGGCCCGGGCCGGCGCCGTCGGCCGGGACCAGGACGGCCCAGTCGTCCGCCACCTCGCCGTCGCGCGGGACGTACCCCAGCGCCCGGCCCCAGAATTCCGCCGCCCTGCGTACGTCCGCGGCGCCCATCACGATCGTTCCGATGCTCAGCATGATCGGATTCTGGCAAAGAGCGCCTCAGCGCGGGAGCCGCTCGATCGCCACCATCGCGGCGTCGTCGCCGAGGGTGCTGCCGGCCGCGTGGGACAGCAGGTCGGCGCACAGCCGGTCCAGGAGGGTGCGCGGGTGGGTGCCCGAGCGGGCGGCAGCGCGCTCGGCGAGGGGGTAGAAGGTCCCCGCCGCGTCGCGCGCCTCCAGGACGCCGTCCGTGTACAGGAGCAGGACGTCGCCGGCGGCGAAGGCGAACGTCTGCGCGGTGACGGAGGATTCCACCAGCCCCGCCAGGCCCAGCGGCGGCGAGGGATGGTCCACGTCGAGGGGGAGCGCCCGGCCGTCGCGCAGCAGCAGCGGCGGCGGGTGTCCGCAGCTGACGAGGTGCAGGACCGGTTCGCCGTCGGGGATCTCCAGGACGGCCGCGGTGATGAAGCGCTCACCCTGGTCCCCGGAGTCGTCCAGGTCCGGGGAGACCGCCGCCTCCAGGTACGCCACCAGCCCGGGCAGGCCGGCCTCCTGGTGGGCGGCGGCCCGGAAGGCGCCGAGGACGAGCGCGGCGTCCCCGACGGCCTCCAGCCCCTTGCCGCGGACATCGCCGATGATCAGCCGGGTCCCCGTGGCCGTCCGGGCGGCGGCGTACAGGTCCCCGCCGATCCGCGCCTCGGCCGCGGCGGCCAGGTACAGCGAGGCCACGCCCAGCGGGCCGATGCGCTCCCGCAGCGGCCGGAGCACCACCTGCTGGGCGGTCTCGGCCACCGAGCGCAGCTGGACCAGCTCCCGCTCGCGCACCTCCCGCAGGTGGGCGAAGAGGGTCACGAACACCGAGATCATGATCAGCGCGCAGATCTGGAAGGTGTGGTTCAGATCGGTGAGGGTCGTGCGCACCATCGCCACCACGGCCTGGGCCAGCACCGCCACCAGGCCGACGAACCCGGTCATCCACGGCCCGGCGAAGGAGGCGGTGACAGCCGGAGCGGCGACCAGGAAGGGACCGAGGTGGACATCGGGCGGTGCGAGCACGTCCACCACCGTGACCAGGGCGATCAGCGCGAAGGGAACCGCCAGCTGTGCGGGGCGCGCCTGCCGGGGGCGGGAGGCGGGCGGCGGCCGGAGATCCATCCTCCCTGCATACACCGCGAGCGGACCGGTGTCCTCCAGACCCGGCCGTCCCCGGCCGCCGTTCTCAGCGGGGTTCCGCACCCCGGGACCGGGACCGGGACAGGGACCGGGGGCCGTGGCCCACCGCATCGAGGACGCGGGTGCGGCCGGCGCGCGCCGGGGCCGGACCGCCGACGGCGGCCCGGACCGGTGCGGCTACGAGCGGCGGCGGGGCTTGCCGCCCTTGCCGCCCTTGGGGCTGCGGCCGGCCGGCTTGCCCGGCGCGGCCTTGCGCGGTGCGCCGCCGCCCGACTCCGGACGCTTGGCCTTCGCCTTGGCCTTCGCCTTGGCGGTGGCCTTCGGCTGGGCGGCGGCGGCCGGGCGGCCCCGGGTGCTGTTCACGGTCCGCCCGCGGACGATCCCGATGAACTGCTCCACCAGGTCGGTGGTCTCCTCCTGCGGCCACGACAGCGCCACGCGCGACTCGGGGGCGTCGGTCACCGGCCGGTAGGTGAGGTCCTTGCGGTGGTGCAGGCGCGCGAGCGACTGCGGGACGACGAGCACGCCCACCCCGGCCGCCACCAGCTCGATGGCGTCCGCGGTCGTCGCGGGGCGCTCGATCGCGGGCTGCCCCGGCAGCCGCTCCCAGGCGAGGGTGTCGTCGAGGGGGTGCAGCACGATCTCCCCGGCCAGATCCGCCGTGGAGACCTCCTCGACCGCCGCCACGAGGTGGTCCTTGGGGATCACCACGACCGTGGTCTCGGTGTAGAGGGGGATCGCGCTGAGGTCGTCCCGGTCCACCGGCAGCCGGACGAAACCGGCATCGGCGGCGCGCTCGCGCAGTACGCCGAAGGCCTCGGTGGGGGACACCGACACCAGGGTCAGCGGGACGTCGGGCAGTCGCTCGTTCCAGATCCGGATCCACTTGGTGGGTGTCACCCCGGGGACGTAAGCGAGCCGGAACGAATGGGGTACTTCCGAGCCTGTCACCCCGCCAGGTTACCGGTCGTGGTCGGAGGTAGCGCACATGCTCGATACTCTTGACACCATGACGTCCCACCAGAGCACCCAGACGATGAAGCCCGCGACCGCGGCGAAGAAGCTGGGTGTGTACCTCGAGGCCACCCCCGCTGAGTTCCAGGAGGGTGTCGTCTCGCGCACCGAGCTGAACGCCCTCCAGTCCGACCCGCCCGCATGGCTGGTGGAGCTGCGGCGCAACGGCCCGCACCCCCGCCCCGTGGTCGCGGCGAAGCTGGGCGTCTCCATCGCCGGGCTCGCCCGCGGCGGGGTCACCGAGCCGCTCACGACCGAGCAGATCGAGGCGCTGAAGCAGGAAGCTCCCGAGTGGCTCCAGCGCGAGCGCGACACCCAGGCCGAGGTCCGCAAGGAAGCGGTCCGGATCAAGGAGAAGCAGGCCGAGAAGGCGGCGAAGAACGCCGACTCCTGACCCGCGCCCGCTTGCGGCCACCGGGCCCGGCACCCCCTCGGGGGAGCCGGGCCCGGTGCCGTTGGGGGAGCCGGGCCCGGACCCGGAGGGCCCGGGCCCCGGCTTGCGCGCTGTCGCGCTAGGCGCTCTCGCCCGTCGCCAGCATGTGCACCGCCCGCTCGAGGCGGGCCTGCCTCGCCTCCGGGGTGAGTGCCTGGAGCAGGGGCAGCGCCACCAGGTAGCGGCCGGTGCGGTCGAGGGTCTCGAACGCCGCCCGGGCGGCGGGATCCGCGTCGAGCGCCTCCGCCAGGTCGGGCGGCACCGCCGCCGTCTTCTGCGAGGCGTAGGCCCCTGCCCACCGACCGTCCGCCTGCGCCCTGCGCACCTCGGCCAGTCCCGGTTCGCGCATCCGCCCGGTGGCGGTCAGCACCGCCACCTTGTCCACGTTCACCTGCGACCACAGGCTCCGGGGCCGGCGCGGCACGTACTTCTGCAGGTAGTGGGCCGCGTCGAGGGACCGCCGCTGCCCGGAGATCCATCCGTAGCACAGGCCGGTGTCGACGAGCTCGTCGTCGGTCACCGACGGGATGCCGGACTTCTTCTTCGCCACCTTGATCCACACGCCCTCGTGGCGCGTGTGGTGTGCGGCCAGCCAGCCCTCGAACGCCCCGGCGTCCGGGAAGGCGATGATCTCCACTCCGTCGAGCTGGTCCATGCGTTCACGCTAGACGATGCCTCAGGCGGCCACGGCCTCCGCGCTGCGCTCGCCGCTGCTGCGCCCCGCCGCGGTGCGGGAGGCGAACAGACCGTCCACCGCGAGGGCGCCCGGGCCGGTGAAGACCAGCAGCAGGAAGGCCCAGCAGAACATCGCGGAGAGCTCGCCGCCGTTCTGCAACGGCCAGAGGGCGTCGGGCTGGTGGGCGCTGAAGTACGCGTACGCCATCGAGCCGGATGCGACGAAGGCGGCGGCCCGGGTGCCGAGGCCCACGAGGACCAGGCCCCCGCCGACCAGCTGGATGACAGCGGCGTACCAGCCGGGCCAGGCGCCGGCCGGTACGGTGCCGCCGCCGTGCGCGCCGCCGAGGACGCCGAACAGGGAGGCGGCGCCGTGCGAGGCGAAGAGCAGTCCCGTGACGATCCGGAACAGGGCGACGGCGTACGGCTGGTTTCTGTCGAGGAGGGAGGTCATGTGGGGGGCTCCTTCGGTGGGGACGGATTCCGAAGCGGTGGCCGAGGGGGCGGGGGAGAACGGGGGACGCCCACGCGGGTGTGCCACAGGTTAGGTATGCCTAACTACGCTGACAAGATCGAGTTCCGGCCACCGGCCGAGCGGTCGCGACGCTACCCGGCCGCCGCGGGACGGCGCGGGCGGCGCGCGGAGCCGGCCAGGCGCGCACCGTCCGCTGGCGGGCCGCGGAACGCTGGGGTCCGCTGGAGGGGTGAGCCCTCTGCCCGATCGCCGCTGGTGGACCGGTCTCCCGCCGGCCGCGGGAGCCGCCGTCATGGCCGTCGGCATCCTCTCCGTCGGGCTGCACCTGACCGGGCACGAGGTGCTGTCGCTGGTGGCGCTGGCCCTGTCCGCGGCCCTGTGGCTGGTTCTCGCCGCCGACTTCACGGCCCGCCTGCTGGGCGACCGCGGCAGGTTCCGGGCCGAGGCGGACACCCCCGCCGCGCTCACCGCCGTCGCCGCCACCACCGTGCTCGGCACCCGGCTCTCGGCGCTCGGCTGGCAGGGCGCGGCCGCCGCGCTGCTGGCGCTGGCGGCGGCGCTCTGGCCCGGGCTGCTGGTGGCCGTCGTACGGCACTGGCGGCGGCGCATGAGCGGGGTGGCGTTCCTCGTCTGCGTCGCCACCGAGGGGCTCGCGGTGCTCGCGGCGGCGCTCGCCGCCGCCGGCCACCACGACTGGCTGGCGTGGGCGGCGCTGGCCGCGTTCTGCCTCGGGCTGCTCCTCTACGGGGCGGCCCTGGTCCACTTCGACCTCCACGAGGTCGTCGGCGGCGCGGGCGACCACTGGGTGGCGGGCGGCGCGCTGTCCATCTCCGCCCTGGCCGGCTCCAAGCTGACGGCCTCACCCGTATGGACGGGCGCGGCCCACACGGCCCTGCGGACCGCCACGCTGGCGGCCCTGGCCCTCTCGCTCGTCTGGTACGCCGTCCTCCTCGCCGCCGAGCTGCGCCACCCCCGCCACCACTACGACATCCGGCGCTGGGCCACCGTGTTTCCGCTCGGCATGACGGCGACCGCCTGCCTCTCGGCGGCGGGCCCGGCCGCACTGCCGTGGCTGCGCCCGCTGGGCGAGGTCCTGCTCTGGATCGCCCTGGGAGCCTGCCTGCTGACCTGCGCCGCCTACCTCACCACCCGCCGTGCCGCCCGCCGGCCGTGACGCCCGCCGCCGCCTTTGGCGTGCCGGCCTTGACGCCCGCCGCCGCCTTTGGCGTGCCCGCCGTGCCGCCCGCCGCCGCCCTTGACGCGCCCGCCGTCCCGGACGCCCCCGACCCGTCCCGCTCCTGTGGCGGCCGGGAGCCGCGCTCGGTTAGGGTCCCGGTATGGCCTACACCTTTCAGCTGGTCATCGATTCCCAGGACCCGCACCCGCTCGCGGACTGGTGGGCCGACGCCCTCGGCTGGGAAGTGGAGCCGAGCGACGAGGACTTCATCCGCGGCGTGATCGCCGCGGGCCAGGCGACCGAGGACGACACCACGACCCACCGCGGCACGCTCGTGTGGAAGGTGGGCGCCGCGATCCGCCACCCCCGCGGCCTGGAGGGCGCTCCGCGCATCCTCTTCCAGCTCGTCCCCGAGTCCAAGACCGTCAAGAACCGCGTGCACCTCGACGTCCGCACCGGATCCGACGACCCGAAGGGCGTGGTCGACCGGCTCCTCGCCAAGGGCGCGACCTTCCTCCACGACGGCCGGCAGGGCCCCTTCGAGTGGACCACCCTCGCCGACCCGCAGGGCAACGAGCTCTGCGTCACCCACTGAGCCCGCCGGCCCGCCGGATCGTGCCGGACCGCGTCACCCCCACCGGGGCACTGGACCGCGACGAGGCATAATCGACTACCGGGCAGACCCTCCCGCAGGCGAGAATCAGCCATCTCAAACCGGGAGGAACCCATGAGCCAGGACCGCCTGACTCTGCATGAACTGCTGCCCGCACAGGCGCTGGCCGAGGCGATCGACGCCGGGTACGTGACCCGCAAGACGCACCCCGAACTGCCGCTGTCCATCTACACCTACACCAGGACGGCCCAGTACGAGGGGGTCTGGAACCAGGTCACCACGCGCTGCCGCGGACTCGTCGCCGACGACGCCACCGGCGAGGTCGTCGCCCTGCCGCTGCCGAAGTTCTTCAACGTCGGCGAGCACGCGGCGGGCCGGCCCTACGCGCCCGCCCTGCCGGACGAGCCGTTCGAGGTGTACGAGAAGGTCGACGGCAGCCTCGCCGTGGTCTTCCACTACGCGGGCCGCTGGCGGGTCGCCTCCAAGGGTTCCTTCAACAGCGCCCAGTCCACCTGGGCCCAGCGCCTCCTCGACACCCGGGACACCGCGGCGCTGCGCCCCGGGACCACCTACCTCGCCGAGATCCTGTACCCGCAGAACCGCATCGTCGTCGACTACGGCGGCCGCCGCGACCTCGTCCTGCTCGCCGCGTTCGGCGCGGACGGCACCGAGGTTCCGCTCGCCGAGGCCGCGCCCCACTGGGAGGGGATCGGCTCCGTCGTCACCGTCTGGCCCGCGATGCCCCTCGACGAGCTGGTCGCGCTCACCGAGGCCGGCATCCTGCCCGGCGGCGCCGCCTCGACCGGCACCGACGCGGAGGGCTTCGTGCTGCGCTTCGCGTCGGGCGTGCGCGCCAAGGCCAAGCTGTCCGAGTACGTACGGCTCCACAAGGTGCTCACCGGCGTCACCGAGCGGGACATCTGGCGCGGCCACGGCATCCAGCGGTTCGGCGCCCTGCCCGCCAAGCGGCTCGCCCAGGGCCTGAACTGCACGGTCGCCGAGATCGAGGCCTCGGGCGGCAAGCCGCTCGACGCGCTGCTGGAGCAGGTGCCCGACGAGTTCGACACCTGGGTCCGCGAGGTGGTCGACCGCCTCGAGGGCGAGGCCGCGCGCCACGAGCGGGCCATCGACGAGGCCTACGCCGGGCTCGTGCACCTGGCCGGCGACCGGGGCGCGTTCGCCCGCGCCGTCAAGCAGCTCGGCGACCGGAGCCTGCGCGCCGCGATGTTCCTGCGGCTCGACGGCCGCCCGACCGAGCTCACCACCTGGCGCCACGTGCGCCCGGAGACCGGCGACCCCTACGCCACCGACGAGGAGGACCAGAACGTGTCCGAAGCCGCGCCCGAAGAGGTGCGGGCCCCCGCGCCCCCGGCCGCGTCGCCGCGCGTCCCCGGCCCGGCCCGGTCCGAGGTCCGGGCCCGCCCGGCGGACCGCGACCCGCACGAGCCCGCGCTGCCCGTCGTGCACGTCATGACGGGGCTGCCGGCCTCGGGCAAGACGACCGCGGCCCGCGCCCTCCAGGCGGAGTCCGGCGGCCGGATGCGCCGCGTCAACCTGGACGACCTGCGCGGCATGCTCGACCTGCCGGACCCCGAGCGGAGCCGTTCCCACGCGCACGAGCAGACCGTGCTGGCCGTCCAGGACGCGGCGGTGCGCGCGGCCGTCGACGGCGGTTTCGACGTGGTCGTGGACAACACCCACCTGACCAAGCACATCCCGAAGCGGCTCAAGGCGGCGGTCGGCGGACTCGCCACCTTCGTCGTGCACGACTTCACCGACGTGCCGCTGGAGGAATGCCTGCGCCGGGACGCCGCCCGGGAGAAGCAGGTCGGCGAGGAGATCATCCGGATACTGGCCGACAAGCACCGCAAGGCCCGCAAGGGCGGCTGGCGGCTGACGGCGGAATGGCTCAACGGCACGGCCGGCGAGGTCGCCGTACCGCCGGTGCGGGAGTACGTCGCCGACCCGGCCCTGCCCGCCGCGGTGATGTGCGACATCGACGGGACGCTCGCGCTGACCGGCGACCGCGGCCCGTACGACTTCTCGCGCTGCGAGCTCGACCTGCTCAACGAGCCGGTGCGCCGCGCCCTGGACGCCTTCCGGCGGGCCGACGGCGACGTGATCGTGCTGCTGTCGGGGCGGAGCGAGGAGCACCGCCCGCAGACGGAGTCCTGGCTGCGGCGGCACGGGGTCGCGTACGACGAGCTGTGGATGCGCGCGGCCGGCGACACCCGCCGCGACGACGTGGTGAAGGCGGAGCTCTTCGACGCGCACGTGCGCGACCGGTACGCGGTCCGCGTCTCCCTCGACGACCGGGACCGGGTGGTGGCGGTCTGGCGCCGGATGGGCCTGCCCACCTGGCAGGTCAACTACGGCGACTTCTAGGACCGCTGCGATGGGGCACGTGCTGATCGTGGACGGCGCGAACGTCGTGGGCTCGGTGCCGGACGGCTGGTGGCGGGACCGGCGGGGCGCGGCCGAGCGGCTGCGCGACCGGCTGGCCGAGCGGGACGAGGGGGAGGAGATCATCCTCGTCGTCGAAGGGGCCGCCCGGGGGGTCGAGTCCGTTCCGGGCGTACGGGTGGACCCGGCGCCCGGCAGCGGCGACGACCGCATCGTGGAGCTGGCCGCGGCCCATGCGGACCGCGGCTGCGTGGTGGTCACGGCCGACCGCGAGCTGCGCGAGCGGGTCCGGGCGTACGGGGCGCGTTGCGTGGGGCCGCGCGCCGTACGCCCGGACCGCTGACCCGGCGCGTGCGGGGTCAGCGGCAGAAGCGCACCGTGCCGAGGTTCTGGACGTAGCGGGCGGCGACCCAGCGCTCGTGGTCGTAGGCGGCCTTGTTGCTGGTGCTGCTGCCGGCGTTCGGGTTGCCGCTGCCCGGCCAGGTGCCGTTGCCGGTGTTGCCGTTGCCGGGGTTGCCGTTCCCGTTGTTCCCGTTGCCGTTGCCGGGGTTGCCGTTCCCGTTGTTGCCGTTGCCGTTCCCGGGGTTGCCGTTCCCGTTGTTGCCGTTTCCGGGGTTGCCGTTCCCGTTGTTGCCGTTCCCGTTTCCGGGGTTGCCGTTCCCGGGGTTCCCGTTGCCGTTGTTGCCGTTCTGGTCGGAACCGTTCTCGTTGGGGCCGTTCTCCTCGGAACCGTTGCGGTCGTACAGGCGGTACCAGAGGCGGTTGCCGTCGACAGACTCGCCGTACTGCTTGCACTCGATCTCGACCGTGCGGTTCGGGTACACGTGACCGACGGCCTGGGAGCGGGTGGTCGGCCTGCTGCGGACCTTCAGGGCGCCCCTCGAGACGACCTTGCCGATCGAGTGCCGCAGTCCGGCGGCCGCGCTCTGCGACGAGGCCTCGGCCATCGGTTGCTCGTCCGCGACCGCGGTCCCGGCCCCGACCAGGCCGAGCACCAGGCTTCCGGCGG
Source organism: Streptomyces sp. NPDC048270 (assembly GCF_040652335.1). Lineage (NCBI taxonomy): Bacteria > Bacillati > Actinomycetota > Actinomycetes > Kitasatosporales > Streptomycetaceae > Streptomyces > Streptomyces sp. NPDC048270. The sequence continues at coordinate 2,103 of NZ_JBEZLV010000030.1, read as the reverse complement.
CGAGAGCGAGGATGGTCCTGGTGGGCTTCAGCATGAGCCGGCTCCTCTATGAAAGCGTCCGCCCGGCCGCGGGCGCGGCGCGGGACGGCAACCTGGCGGTTGCCAGGGACGACTATGGCGACGGCGGCGCGATTCATAGGGTTGGCTCACCGGGGTTTAGCCCGATATGCCCAATCTGTACCACCACCGTACGGAGTACCCGTCTCCGCTTCCGGGCAGGCCGGACACCGGCGAATTCACTCGGCGGCTCATTCAACTGCCGTTCATAATCGAGCTGTTGGATCCGGTGAGTGATCAGGGGGCGGTCATGCGGCGTGGGCCGGCGATGGCGGGGGCGTTGAGCGGGACACTGGCGGGGCTGCTGGCCCTGACCGGGTGCGGGCCGGGCGGGAAGCCCGCGGACACACCGCGGCCCGGGCCGACGGGTTCGCCGACGGCCTCGGCGCCGGCCCCCTCGCCGTCGGGCTCCACCGCTCCCGGCACGCTGCCGACGGCCTACGCCTTCACCCCCGACCCGGCCCGCGTCCCGCGGACCCCGCAGCAGGCCCAGCGTCTGACGCGGGCCGCTGCCCTGGACCCGGAGTCCTGGTCGGCGGGCATGGTGGCGCACGATCCGTACGAGAGCGGCGGCAGTTGGCCGGTGCTCTCCGCCGACTGCGCGTGGTCGCGCGCGGAGCTGCCGGCCGACGTGCTGGACAGCTACACGCGCAAGATCGACGTACCGGCCAGGGAGGGCAGGGGGCGGGTGCTCGGCTCGCTCACCCTCACCGTGCACCGGGACGCGGCGGCCGCGGACCGCGACCTGCAGGACACCGTCCACCAGAGCTTCCGCTGCCCCGACCAGGACCTCGGCGGCGGCCAGGCACTGCACGGCCTGATGTCCATGCACCAGCCGAAGGAGTCGGTGCTCAACGCCGACGCCTCGCTGTTCGAGGCCGGGAAGTACAGCTCGCCCGAATCCGGCGGACCGCAGCCCTACGTGTGGACCAAGTCCCGGATCGGACCCGTGGTGATGGCGCTCTCCGTCAAGGGCGCCCAGGGCTACGAGACCAGGGAGCTGCTGCCGGTGGCCGCCGAGGGCGCGGCCAAGGCGCTGTACCGGATCGAACAGGAACTGAAGCCCTGATGCGGCCGCCGCACCCCACCGACCCCGCCCGCATCGGCGGCTACCGGATCCTGGGCCGGCTCGGCGCGGGCGGCATGGGCGTCGTCCTGCTGGGGCGCTCCGCCGGCGGCGCGCTGGCCGCGGTGAAGGTCGTCCGGGCCGAGTACGCCGACGACCCCGGCTTCCGGGCGCGCTTCCGCCGCGAGGTGGCCGTCGCCCGCCGGGTCCACAGCCCCTGGGCCGTGCCGGTCGTCGACGCCGACACGGAGGCCCCGGCGCCCTGGCTGGCGACCGAGTTCGTCCCGGGGCCGCCGCTGAGCGACGCCGTGGCGCAGGCCGGCGGGCTCCCGCCGGACAGCGTCCGCTTCCTCGGGGCCCGGCTGGCCGAGGCGCTCGGCGCCGTGCACGAGGCCGGGCTGGTCCACCGGGACGTGAAGCCCGCCAACGTCCTGCTCGCCACCGACGGGCCCCGGCTGATCGACTTCGGGATCGCGCGGGCCCTGGACGACACCGTCCTGACCGCCACCGACGTGGTGATCGGCTCGCCCGGCTTCCTCTCGCCGGAGCAGGCCCAGGGCGGGCACGTCGGCCCGCCGAGCGACGTCTTCTCGCTGGGGTGCGTGCTCGCCTACGCGGCCACCGGGCGGCGGCCCTTCGGCTCCGGCCCGGTCGAGGCCATGCTGTTCCGGACGGTGCACGACGACGCCGACACCGAGGGCGTCCCGCAGGGGCTGCTGCCCGCGATCACGGCCTGCCTGGCCAAGGTGCCGGGCGACCGCCCCACCGCCCCGCAGCTGCGGGACGCGCTGGCCCAGGACACCGCCGGCCCCTGGCTGCCCGGCGGACTGCTCCAGCTGATCGCCGAACGCTCCGCGCAGATGCTCCGGCTGCCTGACATCGAACCCACCCTGGCGCCGGCCCCGGCCCCGGCCCCGGCCCCGGCCCCGGCGGCCATCGCGACCGGCCCGGCCGCACCGGCCGCCCCGGCCGGTCCCTCC
>NZ_JBEZLV010000029.1:0-94421 GCF_040652335.1 Streptomyces sp. NPDC048270 | reverse complement strand
GGCGTCTCCCCGTCCGCGATCACCGCGCTGGTCGCGGCGCGTGAGCTGGCCCGCAACGGCGGTACCGGCACGGTGATCCACAACCTGATCACCTCGTGGTCGGTGCCCGAGGTCGTCCGGGAGAACGGCGGCACTCCGGTCCGTACGCGGGTGGGTCACTCCTTCATCAAGGAGGAGATGGCGAAGACGGGTGCGATCTTCGGTGGTGAGCACTCGGCGCACTACTACTTCAAGGACTTCTGGAACGCGGACACCGGGATGCTGGCGGCGCTGCACGTGCTGGCGGCCCTGGGCGGGCAGGACGGCCCGTTGTCGGGTCTGGTGGCCTCCTACGACCGCTACGCGGGCTCGGGCGAGATCAACTCGACGGTCGCCGACCAGGCGGGCCGTCTGGCCGCGGTGAAGGCCGAGTACGGGGGCCGTGGCGACGTCACGGTGGACGAGCTGGACGGTCTGACCGCCACGGGCGCCGACTGGTGGTTCAACGTGCGCGCCTCGAACACCGAGCCGCTGCTGCGCCTGAACGTGGAGGCCCGCGACGAGGCGACGCTGGCGAAGGTCCGCGACGAGGTCCTGGCCCTGATCCGCGCCTGAGGCTCGGCCCTTGCCGGCGGGGCTGGGTGTGCACATCCAGCCCCGCCGGCGGTTTGGCCCGAGACCGGTCAGGCAGCGTACTCCCGTGCCTCCGGCGCGCCCCGCATGGACTTGTACGCGAACGCCGCCGACATCAGCGTCATGTGGTGGTGCCACCCCGGAAAGGAGCGGCCTTCGAAGTCGAGGAGGCCGAACTCGTCGGCCAGCGTGCCGACCGCCGAGGCGGTCTGCGCCGACTGGCGGACCAGGAACAGCAGGTCGTCCATCCGGTGGCGGCTCATGTTGGTGAGCCAGACCGGGCCGCCCCGCAGGCCGGGCCCCGGCCGCCGTTCGCCGAACAGGCGGTACATCTGCTGCGCCCCCGGCACCCCGGTCTCCCCGCCGGGCACCCGGACCAGCCCCGAGTGGATCCGCAGCCGCTGCGGACGCGCGTCGGGACCGCTGACCTGCGCGGCGTACGGGTGGCTGGTGTTCCCCAGGCGGGCGAAGTCACCCGCGGTGGTCGCCCGTACCGGCATCCGCGCGGGCATCCGCACCGGCGTCCGGGCCGGTGCCCGTCCGGGTGCCCCCGCCGGCGTCCGCGCCGGCTCGGCCCCGTGCGCCGGACCGGCGGGGGTGACCGCGAGGCTCGGCGGGACGCAGACCAGGAAGTCGTGGCCCCGGCGGCCGAGCATGCCGATCAGTGCGGCGGCGCCGCTCAGGCGGCTGAAGTCGGCGATCACGGGGGCGCGCACCGACGAGGTGCGGGCGGCGATCGAGTCGATGAGCCCGAGGACGAGGGATTCCGGGGTCTGATGCGCGACCTCCGGTGAGATGCGTGCCCGGCGGCGCAGGGTGGGATCGGCCGACCAGTTCTCGGGAAGGACCAGCCGCCAGTCGACGGGCGTGTTCATACCGCCCAGGGACAGGAAGAGGCCGTATCCGTACTGGCAGTTGACGATGCGTCCGGCGGCCGGGTCGAAGCGGCGGTGCACGCCGACCGAGTGCTCGCCGCGCTTGGGGAAGGCCACCTGCCCGATCGTCCAGGCGTGGACCGCGTGCCGTTCCTCCACCCAGCGGAGCAGTTCGGTGCGTGCCGGATCCCAGTCCCACGGGCTCGCGTTGATGAACTGCTGCAAGGACTGGGAGGCGGTGGGGGACTCGCTCACGGAGGCGGCGAGCCGGCGTACGGACTTCTTGCCGGGCGTGGTGAGCAGTCCCTGCAGGTAGACCCGCGCCCAGCGGCGCTGGTCGGCTCTCGGTAAGTGGCCGAAGAGGCGCTCGGTGAACTCGTCCAGGGTGGTGTCCCCGGCCCCCAGAGCTCTGGTCCTCGTAAGTGCCGTCATCTGTATCCCCCTTCACTGCGGACGCCGGCGTGCGTCGTAGGTACCATCAGAGTACAGAACGTTCGTTTTTTTTCTAGCGTAGATGTAGCGCCCCTCTCGCGACTTGGGCACGTTGGTAGCCGGGCTCCGTCGCGAGGGCGGCGGTGGAGGGGGGCGGGTGCTTCTTCGTCAAGTCGGCGTTGTGTGCGGCCGGCACCCGGGGCGACGCTGGAGGTCGCCGTCCCGCGACAGGACCCATTGGTGAGTCAGGAACGACCTGGATGGCAGTGATTGTGCAGTGGTAAAGCAAGAGCGCGGCGTGCGCACCCGTAACCACCTGATATCGGTGGCCGCCGCAGAATTCGACCGCAACGGATATGACGGGACGTCATTATCCCGGCTGAGCCGCTCCGCAGGGATATCCATCGGCGCGCTCACCTTCCATTTCGCCGCGAAGGGGGAACTGGCCTCGGCCGTCGAGGACTCGGGGCGCGAGGCCACCCGCAGAGTCGTCGAGGAGGTCACGGCCCGCGGCGGGCCGGCGCTGGACACCGTCTCCGCGCTGGTGCTCGAACTGGGCTGCCTGATCGAGGACGACGCGGTCGTTCGCGCCGCCGCCCGGCTCACGCAGGAGCGCACCGGCTCGGGTCCCGCCTGGTGCAGCTGCTGGTATCCGGAGGTCAGGGAGCTGCTCGAGCAGGCGGCGCAGGAAGGGGAGCTGAGCCCCGAGGTCGGCCCGCGCCCCGCCGCCCTGCTGACGGCCCATCTGGTGGGAGGGGTCGTCGTACGGGCGCGCCGCAGTCGTGCGGGCGGCGGCCGCGGAGCCGTCGTCACCGAGCTCAGGGAGCTGTGGCGGCTCGTCCGCCGGGGTATAGCGGCGACGCCGGAGTCGAAATCGGAAATGCCCAAGTAGGCGCAGAACAGCGGGAATTCAAGCCAGTGGCGCACCGCACCCTCTAGCGTCAGCGGCATGAATTCCACACCTCATCGGATAACCAAGGCAGTCATCCCCGCCGCGGGACTCGGCACGCGATTCCTCCCGCTGACCAAGGCCACCCCCAAGGAAATGCTGCCGGTGGTCGACAAGCCGGCCATCCAGTACGTGGTGGAGGAGGCGGTCGCGGCGGGGATGTCCGACATCCTCATGGTCACCGGCCGCAACAAGAGGCCGCTCGAGGACCACTTCGACCGCAACTACGAGCTCGAGGAAGCCCTCCAGCGCCGCGGCGACCAGGACCGGCTCGACAGCGTCTGCGCCTCCACCGAGCTCGCCGACATCCACTACGTGCGCCAGCGGGACCCCAAGGGGCTCGGCCACGCCGTCCTCTGTGCCGCTCCGCACGTCGGCCGGGAGCCGTTCGCCGTGCTCCTGGCCGACGACCTCATCGACCCCCGCGACCCCCTGCTGTCCCGCATGGCCGAAGTGCGCGCCCAGTACGGCGGCAGCGTCGTCGCCCTCATGGAGGTGGATCCGGACGCGATCCACCAGTACGGCTGCGCCGCCGTGCAGGGGCCGCCGGACGCCGCGGGCGTGCGGATCACCGACCTGGTGGAGAAGCCGGAGCCCGGCACCGCCCCCAGCAACCTCGCGATCATCGGCCGCTACCTCCTCGATCCCGAGATCTTCGAGGTCCTGCGGGGCACGAGCCCCGGACGCGGCGGCGAGATCCAGCTGACGGACGCGCTGCGCGCCCTGGTCCAGGCGGGCCGTCCCGTGCACGGCGTCGTCTTCTCCGGCCGGCGCTACGACACCGGGGACCGCGCCGAGTACCTGCGCGCGACCGTCCGGCTCGCGTGTGAGCGCGAGGACCTCGGCCCCGGATTCCTGGCCTGGCTGCGGGAGTTCGTGCGCTCGGAGGAACTGGTCGGGGTGTGAGCCCGGAGGCTCGGTGGGCGACCGGGGATTCTCCGCGGTCGCCCACCCCGCAGGACGGCTACTCCGCCAAGTTGCCCAAATCTCAACGGAGTTCGGTCGCCGCTTGGATTACCGAACGGTAATTACGTAATTTCTTCCCCGGGGCCGGCGACGGACCGGCAGCCGAAGCGCCGAGCGAACGAAGGGAGGTGAACACCATGGCCAAGCCGAACGCGATCAGTGCGCCGGAGACCTCCGACAGCGTCGTCGAGGTACCGGTCGGCGCGCTGCTCGCCGCGGACTCCCCGCGGGTCGTCCGCGTGGACGAGAGCCACGCGCAAGGCCTCGCCCACTCCGGCCGGACGCTGCCTCCACTGCTCGTGCACCGCGGCTCCATGCGGATCATCGACGGAACGCACCGGCTGCGGGCCGCCGTACTGCGCGGGCAGGACACGGTGCCGGTCACGTACTTCGACGGCAGCGCCGAGGACGCGTTCGTCCTCTCCGTCGAGGCCAACATCAGCCACGGCCTCCCGCTCACGCACGCCGAGCGGACGGCCGCGGCGCTACGGATCCTGCGGTCCCACCCGGACTGGTCCGACCGCGGCATCGCGCAGCGGACCGGGCTGGCGGCCAAGACCGTCGGGTCGCTGCGACGCCGCGACGGTCCTGCCCCCGACCCCCCGGGCCGCGTGGGCCAGGACGGCCGCATACGGCCGGCCGACCCCGTACGCGGCAGGGAAGCCGCGGCCCGGCTGCTCGCCGGGCGTCCGACGGCCTCCCTGCGGCAGATCGCGCGGGAAGCGGGCATCGCGCCCTCGACCGTACGGGACGTCCGGCGCAGGATCGGCGAGGGCGCGGACCCCGTGCCCGCCGTCCAGCGGCGCGCAGGCAACGCCCCTGCGCCCGCCCCGGCCCCGGTGCCCGCCCGCGGCCGGGGGCAGCCCCTGCCCGTGCTGGTCACCAGCCTGTGCAAGGACCCCCTGCTCAGGCTGAGCGAAGCGGGCAGGCTCCTGCTGCGCATGCTCGACCTCCAGGTGAGCGGACTGCGCCAGTGGGAGCGGATCGTCGCCGCGATACCCCCCTACCGCGCCGAGACGGCGGCCGCCGCGGCCGCCCAGTGCGCGCGGGACTGGCAGGAACTCTCCGAAGAACTACGGCGCCGCGCCGCGGCGCAAACCCCTGCCTGAGCCGGCTTCCCCGGCACGTACCGGCCTTCGAAGCCGAAGGCCTCCGTTGTGATGGAAAGGATGTATGGCGATGTCGGTTGTCGAGGGAGCGCGTGTTGACGCGGGTGCAGGGGAGGGGGGAGGAGCCGGGGGGCCTGCCCGCCTGGACGGACGCCTCAAACTGGTGCTTGTGGTGCTGCTGGTGGCGCAGTTCATGCTGGCGGTTGATTTCTCGATTCTGAACGTGGCGTTGCCGGTGATCGGTGACGGGCTTGGCTTCTCGTTGTCGAATCTGCAGTGGATCGCGACGTCGTTCGCGTTGTGCGCGGCGGGTTTCACGTTGTTGTTCGGTCGGGTGGCGGATCTGTTCGGTCGGCGTCGGCTGTTCCTGGTGGGTCTGGCGGTGCTGGGTCTGTCCTCGCTGGTGGGTGGGCTGGCGACGAGTCCTGAGATGCTGATCGTGGCGCGGGTGTTCCAGGGTTTGGCGACGGCTGCGGTGACGCCGGCGGGCCTGTCCCTGCTGACGACGTCGTTTCCGGAGGGTCCGCTGCGTCAGAAGGCGCTGGGTCTCAACGGGGCGCTGATGTCTGCCGGTTTCACGACCGGGGCGATCCTGGGCGGTGTCCTGACGGATCTGCTGTCGTGGCGGTGGGCGTTCTTCATCAACGTCCCGGTGGCGCTCGCGGTGCTGATCATCGCGCCGGCGGTCATCAAGGAGTCGCGTCCGTCGGTGCGTCCGAAGCTGGACGTGCCGGGTGCCACGGCGGTGACGCTGGGGCTGCTCGCGCTGATCTACGGGTTGACGCAGGCGGGCGAGCACGGCTGGGGTTCGGCTTCGGCGCTGGGCTGGCTGGCGGCGGGTGTGGTGCTGCTGGTGGTCTTCTATGCGATCGAAGCGAAGACGGCGAGTCCGCTGGTGCCAGTGTCGGTGCTGAAGAAGAAGACGGTGGCGTGGGGGAACATCGCGGGTCTGATCGCGTTCCTGACGGAGACCAGCCTGGTGTTCCTGATGACGCTCTACCTCCAAGAGGTTTTGGACTTCTCGCCGCTGGCGGCGGGTCTGTCGTTCGGTGTGCTGGGCATCGGCACGGTGATCGGCGGCTCGATCGCGCCGCGGGTGATCGCGGCGACGAGTACGCGTAGCACGCTGCTGGTGGGTGGTGTGGTGCAGGCGGTCGCGACGTTGAGTCTGATCGCGCTGGGTGAGACCTCGTCGAGCATGTGGCTGCTGCTGGTCGCGACGTTCGCCGGTGGTGTGGGCAACATGCTGGTGATCGTCGGGTTCATGGTGACGGCCACGACCGGGCTTCCCGACCACGAGCAGGGCATGGCGACGGGTCTGGCGACGATGACGCAGCAGATCGGTATCACGATGGGCACGCCGATCATGTCGGCGGTCGTCGCGGCGAACGCGGACATCCACGCGGGCATCACGACCGCGGTCATCGTCAACACCGCGATCGTCGTGGTCGGAATCCTCACCACCGTCCTCTTCCTGCGCAACAGGGCGGCGACGGACCTCACCTCCGCCTGAGCCTGTCCACCCGGCGACTCCGCCGACAGGCGGCCCGGCACGACCACCCCCGCCGTGCCGGGCCGCCTCCTCGCCCCTTCTCCTCCAGGTCTCCTCTTCCCAAGGAACGTGATGGACCTCCGTATCGAAGACCGTGTGTACCTCGTCACCGGAGCGTCCTCCGGGATCGGCGAGGCGACCACCCGCCTGCTGGCGGCCGAAGGCGCCACCGTCGTCGGCGTCGCCCGCAAGCCCTGGAACACCGAAGCCCTCGGCGACCGGGTCAGCACCGTCAGCGCCGACCTGACCGACCCCGCCGCCGCCCGGCAGGTGGCCGACACGGTGATCGAGCGCCACGGCCGGCTCGACGGCCTGGTCAACAACGTGGGCGCGCTGGAATCGCGCACCGGCTTCCTCGACGTCACCGACGAGCAGTGGAACAGCACCTTCGAGGTCAACTTCCACTCCGCGGTGCGTATGACCCGCGCCGCCCTGCCCGCGCTCCTGGAGACCGGGGCGGGCGCGATCGTCCACATCGCGAGCGAGGCCGCCCGCTTCCCGGATCCCGGCATCGTCGACTACGCCGCCACCAAGACGGCACTGCTCTCCGTCTCCAAGTCCCTCGCCGCCGAGTTCGGCGCACGCGGGGTGCGCTCCAACGTGGTCTCGCCCGGGCCCACCCGGACGGCGCTCTTCGACGCCCCCGGCGGCTTCGCCGAGCAGCTCGGCGAGCGGTTCGGCCTCGGCCCCGACGAGGCCGTCGACCACTTCATCCGCGAGGTGCGCCGGCTGCCGAGCGGCCGCATCGGCACTCCCGAAGACGTCGCCGGTGTCATCGCCTACCTGCTCTCCCCCCTCGCGGACCAGGTCACCGGCGCCGAGTGGAGCGTCGACGGCGGCGCCCTGCGGCAGATCTGACCGGGATCCGCCATGAGACCCTCCCTCCTCGCCCTCGCCATCGGCGCCTTCGGCATAGGCACCACCGAGTTCGTCATCGTCGGCCTGCTCCCGGACGTCGCCGACGACCTGTCCGTGTCCATCCCCTCCGCCGGCATGCTGGTCACCGGGTACGCCCTCGGCGTGGTCGTCGGCGCACCGCTGATGACCGCGGCCGGCGCCAGGCTGCCGCGCAAGACCATGCTCGTCGCGCTCATGGCCGTCTTCATCGCGGGCAACCTGCTCTGCGCCCTCGCCGGGGACTACACCGCCCTCATGGGCGGCCGGCTGATCGCCGCCCTCACGCACGGCGCCTTCTTCGGGATCGGGTCCGTGGTCGCCGCCGACCTGGTGGCACCCGACCGGCGGGCCAGTGCCATCGCCCTGATGTTCACCGGCCTCACCCTGGCCAACGTGCTGGGCGTACCGCTCGGCACCTTCCTCGGCCAGCAGTTCGGCTGGCGCTCGACCTTCTGGGCCGTCACCGGGATCGGGGTCGTCGGACTGCTCGGCCTGATCACCCTGGTCCCGCCGCAGCCGCGGCCGGAGAGCGGAGCGCTGCGCGCCGAACTCGCCGTCTTCCGCAAGCCCCAGGTATGGCTGGCGCTGACCACGACGGTCCTCGGCTTCGGCGGGGTCTTCGCCTCCTTCACCTATCTCGCGCCGATGATGACGGAACGGGCCGGCTTCTCCGACGGAGCGGTCGCCTGGCTCCTGGTCCTCTTCGGTGTCGGGCTGTGCGTGGGCAACGTGCTCGGCGGCCGGGCCGCCGACCGGTCACTCATGCCCAGCCTCTACCTCATCCTGGGCGGACTCTGCGTGGTGCTGGTGGTCTTCACCTTCACCTCGCGGGCCGCTCTGCCCGCCGCGATCACCCTGGCCGCCTTCGGGGCCATCGGTTTCGCGACGGTACCCCCGCTGCAGGCCCGTGTGATGCAGCAGGCCGCCGGGGCTCCGGCCCTCGCCTCCGCGGCGAACATCGCGGCCTTCAACCTCGGAAACGCCCTCGGGGCCTGGCTCGGCGGCCTCGCCGTCGCCCACGGCCTGGGCTGGACCTCGCCGACCTGGATCGGCGCCGGACTCGCCGCCGCCGGCCTGGGTACCGCGGCGCTGTCCGGACTGCTCGACCGCCGCGGCGACGGGCCGCCCCCGCCGGCCAAGGCACCGCTCCCGCTCCCCACGGCAATCCTCCCCGCCGAAGCACTTCCCGCTGCACCACTCATCGAACAGAAGTCGAGGTAGACCCATGAACGGTGTCGATCGCCGGACCATGCTCACCCGCGGCGCGGCCGTCGTCGGAGGCGCGGCGGTGGCCGGCGCACTGGCCGGTCCCGCGGCGGCCGCCGCGGCCCCCGCCCCCTCCGGCGGTGCGGCCGCCGGAGCCGGATCGGTCGTCAAGCCGGGTGATCCGCGCTACGAGATGCTGACCGCCGGCAACAACCAGCGCTTCGTCGCCCGCCCGGACTACATCAAGATGGTCCGCTCGACCGCGGACGCCGAACGCGCCCTCAAAGACGCGGTCCGCGCGGGCAAGCGGGTCTCGGTGCGCAGCGGCGGCCACTGCTTCGCCGACTTCGCCGCGCACCCCGAGACGGAGGTCATCATCGACTTCTCGGAGATGACGCACGTCGGCTACGACCCGGCCTTCCGGGCGTTCGTCGTCGAGGCGGGCGCCCGCCTGATCAACGTGTACGAGGCCCTGTACAAGGGCTGGGGCGTCACGATCCCCGGCGGGATCTGCTACAGCGTCGGCGCCGGCGGGCACATAGCGGGCGGCGGGTACGGCCTGCTCTCCCGGGCCCACGGCCTGGTCGTCGACCACCTCTACGCCGTGGAGGTCGTGGTGACGGACGGCAAGGGCGCTGTCCGCACGGTCGTGGCGACCCGGGAGAAGAACGACCCGAACCGGGAGCTGTGGTGGGCGCACACGGGCGGGGGCGGCGGCAACTTCGGCCTGGTGACCCGCTATTGGTTCCGCTCGCCGGATGCCAAGGGGTCCGTCCCCTCCGAGCAGCTGATCTCCCCGCCGTCGACGGTCCTGGTCAGCGCCGTGGACTTCCCCTGGGAGCAGCTGACGGAGGCCAAGTTCACCCGGCTGCTGAAGAACTTCGGGGCCTGGCACGCCGCGAACAGCTCTCCCGACTCCCCGTACCGCAACCTCTCCAGCCTCTTCAACGTCAGCTCCAAGGCGCACGGCAGCCTGGGGATGTTCACCCAGGTCGACGCGACGGTACCCCACGCGCGCAAGCTGCTCGACGACTACCTCGCGGCCATCACGGCCGGTACGGGCGTCACGCCCAAGGCGCTGACCCGTGCCACCGGTGAGCTGCCGGCGATGCCGCAGTTCGCGGAACCCAGGACCCTGCCCTGGCTCCAGGCGACCCGGCTGGTCGGCACCAACAATCCGACCATCACCAATCCCACCTCGCGCGGGGCGCACAAGTCCGCGTACATGAAGAAGAACTTCACGGACCATCAGATTCAGGCCCTCTACCGGTACATGAGCCGGCCGGACTACACGAACCCCGACACCATGCTGGTGCTGTTCTCCTTCGGCGGGCAGGTCAACGCCGCCGCGCCCGACGCGACGGCCAACGCGCAGCGGTCCTCCATCTTCAAGATGTGCTTCCAGAACTTCTGGCAGGAGGAGAGCGAGGACGAGTTCTACCTGGGCTGGCTGCGCGACCTCTACGAGGACTTCTTCGCCCCGACCGGGGGCGTCCCCCTCATCGACGACAGCACCGACGGCTGCTACATCAACTATCCCGACCGCGACATCACCGACCCCCGGCGCAACCGCTCCGGCGTGCCGTGGCAGACGCTCTACTACAAGGACAACTACCCGCGCCTCCAGCAGGTGAAGAGGCGCTACGACCCGTCCGACTTCTTCCGGCACTCCATGTCCGTCAAGCCGGCCCGCGGCTGACGAGGCCCGCCGGCCCGCCCCTCCGCCGCTCCTCCGCCGCCCCTCCCTCGCCCGCCCGGGCGTTTCCCCCGTTCGCGCTGTTCAGAAGCCCCGCACTCCGGTCTCCGGAGGGCGGGGCTTCTGCCGTTCCCGCTCAACTGTTCGAGTGGTCGCGGGGGTTCGTTGACTCTCCAGCCGGCTCCGGGAAAGCTGTGTCTTGGCCGGAAGAGGGCGCTGGAAAGCCCCTCGCAGTGAGATCCGATCCCCTGGCCACCACCCGGAAAACGCCCTTCCGCGGACCCGCCGTGCCGCGTCCTTCCCCCGTCATGCCCTGGCTCGAATTGCCCCTCGTGAAGGAAGTAGAGGAAACCATGCGTTCCGTCGCCGTAGTCCTCGGCACCCGGCCCGAAGCCATCAAGTTCGCGCCCGTCATCCGCGCCCTCCAGGAGGACCCGCGCTTCGAGCCCGTCGTGATCTCGACCGGGCAGCACCGCCAGATGCTCGACGAGACCCTCGAAGCCTTCGGCCTCACCGCCGACGTCGACCTGAAGGTGATGGCTCCCAAGCAGACCCTCTCCCAGGTCACCTACCGGTCGCTGCGCGGCCTGGAGGACTACTTCGCCACCGCGCCCGCCGACGCGGTCCTGGTCCACGGTGACACCGCCACCACGCTCACCGGGGCCCTGGCCGGGTTCCACCAGCGGATCCCCGTCGTCCACGTCGAGGCCGGACTGCGCAGCGGCCGGCTCGGCTCCCCCTTCCCCGAGGAGGGCAACAGACGGCTCGTGGCGCAGATCGCCGCCCTGCACCTGGCCCCCACCCCCGGGAACCTGGCGAACCTGCTGCGCGAGGGCATCGCCGCCGACACCGTCACCGTCACCGGCAACACCGTCATCGACGCCCTGCGCTGGGCCGGCGGCCGCGCGGGAAGCTACGGCGTGCCGGCCCTCGAAGACCTCGACCAGGACCCCCGCCGGGTCGTGCTGGCCTCCGCGCACCGCCGCGAGGCATGGCCCTACCTGCCGCAGATCGGGCAGGCCCTGGCCCGCATCGCCGACGAGCCCGGCGTCCGCGTCGTCGTCCCGCTGCACCGCAACCCCGTGGTCCGCGAGGCGCTCCTGCCGCACATCGGCAGCCACCCGGCCATCACCGTCGTCGACCCGCTGCCCTACCTCGGCTTCTGCAAGCTCATGGGCCGCGCCGACATCATCGTCTCCGACAGCAGCGGCAGCCAGGAGGAGGGGCCCGCGCTCGGCAAGCCCACCCTGGTCCTGGGCGACGTCACCGAACGCTCCGAGGCCATCGTCGCCGGCACCGCCTGCCTCGTGGGAACCCGCACCGAGGGCATCGTCGCCCACACGCTGGAGCTGCTGCGCGACCGGGCCGCCTACGACCGCATGGCCAATGCCGCCAACCCGTACGGCGACGGCCTGGCCACCGTCCGCACCGTCGCCGCGATCGCCCACTTCTTCGGCCTCGGCCCCGCGCCCGAGCCCTTCGTCCCGGAGACCGCCGTCGACGAGCTCAGCGTGGAACTCGCCCGTACGGCCGACTTCGCCCGCACCTGACCGACACCGAGAGGAAGCCCGTATGAGCGCCACCCCGTCCGCCACCGAACGCCCGCTGAACTTCAGCTCCCCGTACCTGAGGGCCGACCTCGTGCGCGACGCCGTGGACTACACCATCGAAGGCCGCACGATCGTGGTGAACCCCGGCACCACCCCCGTGACCGTCGCCGAGGTACCGCGCAAGAGCATCCCCCCGCTCTCCTCGACGGTGCTCGCCGACACCCGCATCGAGAAGGCCGACGCACTGCTCCTGCTGCGCCCCGCCGCGGAGGACGTGGAGATGACCGGCATCACCGGGGAACCGGGCTGGCACCACCTCGCCGACCTGCTCGGCCCCGGGGAGTTCTCCCGCGAGACCCCGCTCCACCGCAGCCCCCAGGACGACATCAACACCGTCCTGTTCGACCCGGTCTACATCCTCGGCGAACGCGAAACCCCGCTGGACCAGCGCGAGTTCAACGTCCGCGCCAACCTCTGGTTCGCGCCCGCCGGCACCGACTGCTTCATCCACAACACGCACGACTTCATCGAGGTCCACACCCAGGTGCACGGTCTGGGGCGCATGCAGCGCTTCCGCGACCACGACCAGGCCTCCCTCTACCAGGACGTCCTGATGAGCCCGGGCTACACCACCCCGGACCCGTTCTGCGCGACCGGCCCCCAGTGCAGCTACCACTACCCGATGCACCAGTACCGGGCCGACACCGACTGCGTCTGGCTCGCCATCGAGTACCACCCCGTCCCCCGCGCCCTGCGCACCCTGCCCGTACCCACCCTCAGGGAGAACCACTGATGACCGCCACCGACAAGGCCGCCACCGACAAGAACACCGAGAACGTCCTGCGCACCCCGAAGTTCTCGGCCGAGGTCGTCGCCGACCAGCTCCGCGACGGCTACTGGCTGGAAGCCCCGGACATCGACGGGGACGGCAAGCCCGACCTGTTCGGCTACGGGCTGCGGCTGGGCGAGATCTACTGGTACGCCAACGACGGGGACTGGACCCGCCGCCTGATAGCCGACCGCATCAAGATGCCGGTGGGCGCCGACTTCGCCGACGTCAGCGGCAACGGCCACCCCGACGTGATCGTCTGCTACGACCTGTACGGCCCGATCGGCACGATCCACGACGCCAACACCCAGGGCGGCAAGATCGACTGGCTGGAGAACCCGGGCACCCCCGACAAGGACGAGTCCCGCTGGAAGCGGCACTACGTCGGACGCGCCACCGGCATGCACCGGCTGCGCGCCGGCCACTTCACCCGCACCGACCGCCTCCAGATCATCGGCCTGCCGATCGTCGCCAAGGAGGACGTCCACGCCGTCCTGCCGGTCGTGCTGTTCACCCAGCCCGACGACGTGCACACGGCCGAGGAGTGGCCGATGACCGTCATCGACGACAGCCACTTCCGGATGATCCACGGCGCCGAGAAGAAGCGCGGCCTGATCCCCGGCTCCGACCTCGAGTCCCTGCTCCTGGCCTCCGACGAGGGCGTCACCTGGCTCTACTACGACGAGGCACGCCAGGAGTGGATCCGCGAGCTGATCGGCACCGGCGAGCTCACGCAGTTCGAGCAGACCGGCTTCCGCGGCAGCGGCGACCTCAACGCGGGCCGGCTCGGCGACGACCCGATGGCGTACGTCGCCGCCATCGAGCCCTTCCACGGCAACACGGTGGCCGTCTACACGAAGGCCGCGGAGGGCGAGGGCTGGAACCGGGTCCTGCTGGACGTGTACGGCGACCCCAACGAGAACGGCGAGGGCCCGGGCCACCAGATCGTCTGCGCCGACTTCGACGGCGACGGCGACGAGGAGTTCCTCGTCGCGCTGCGCGGCCCGTGGCCGTGGCAGGGCGTCATGTACTACAAGGCGATCGACGCGGCCAACGGCGTCTGGGCGAAGTGGCGGGTCTCCGAGGAGTCCGTCGCCCGCATCGCCACCGCCGACTTCAACGGCGACGGCCGGCTGGACTTCGCGACCATCGCGTACTCCGTCCAGAACTACTACGTGGCCAAGGACGCCAAGCTCATGGTCTACCGCAACGAGATCGAGCAGTAGGCCCACGCCCACGCCCGCGCCGCCCACGCCCCACCGGCCCGTTCCGCGGCGCACTCCGCCCCACCGGCCCGTTCCGCGGCGCCTTCCGCGCAGCCGGCCAGTCCCCGCGACGCCCTTCGCGCCGCCGCCGGGACCGTGCACCGCACGGCGGAGCACGGTCCCGGCGGCCGTCCCCTGACGAACCCTCTTCCGAAAGAGCGACCCCTGTGGCCTCCTCGACGACCTCCGAAGCCGCCAAGCGGGCGAAACTGCCCTCACTGACCGGCCTGCGGTTCTTCGCCGCCCTCCTCGTCTTCTTCTTCCACTCCTCCCTGACGGACTCCCCGATACCGCCGAACGCCCCCATCAACCCCTTCGCCGACGCCTCGATCGCCGACGGCTACGCGACGGCCTTCGGCAAGGCCGGCTACCTCGGGGTCTCGTTCTTCTTCGTGCTGTCCGGCTTCGTGCTGGCCTGGGCCTCGCGGCCCGGGGAGCGCGTCACGGCCTTCCTCCGCCGCCGACTGCTGAAGATCTTCCCCAACCACGTCGTCGTCTTCGCCGCCGCGATGATCCTGTTCGCCGGAGCGGCGGTCACCAGCGTGGCCGACTGGCTGCCGAACCTGCTGCTGATCCACACCTGGTTCCCGCAGGCGAGCGTCAACCTGAGCGTGAACCCGCCGAGCTGGTCCCTCGGCAGCGAGCTGCTCTTCTACGTGCTCTTCCCGCTGCTGATCGTCCCGATCCGCAAGATCAAGGGCGCCGCCCTGTGGGTGTGGAGCGGCCTGATGGTCGTCGGTATGGTCGCCGTCCAGCTGGTCTCGACCTACGTCGTCCCCGACACCCCGAAGTCGGCCATCACCCCGGTCTCCGACCTGCAGTTCTGGTTCGGCTACCTGCTTCCGCTGGGCCGCGTCTTCGAGTTCGCCCTCGGCATCCTGCTCGCCCGCGTCGTCCTGGCCGGCCTCTGGCCGCGGCGCGTCGGCTTCGGCGCCGCCCTGGCCCTGACCGTGCTCGGCTACGCCGCCGCGCTCGTCGCCCCGTTCCAGTACGGCTTCGTCGTCGCGACGATCGTCCCCGTCGCCGCGCTCATCGGCGCCACCGCCAACGCCGACGTACAGGGCCGCGCCACCTTCCTGCGCAGCCGGCCCATGGTCTGGCTCGGCGAGGTGTCCTTCGGGTTCTACCTCGTCCAGGGCGTCACGATCTTCTACCTGCGCTCGCTGCTGGGCGAGCAGACCTACGGCGTCCCCGCCTCCCTGCTGGTGATCGCCGGGTTCTTCCTCGCCTCGCTGCTGGGCGGCTGGCTCCTCTTCCGCTTCGTGGAGATGCCGATGATGCGCCGCTTCGGCCGCAGCAGGCCCCGTACCCGGCAGGTCACCGAGGTGGTCTCCGAGCCCTACGAGAACCCGGCCCCGGTCCCCGTCACGGCCGGCGGCCGGACCGGCTGACCCCGGGTCCCGCCCTACCGCTCAGCGCCCCCGCCCGCGTCCGCATCCGCCGACGCGGGCTCCGCGCTGCCCGGCCCGGCACTGCCGCAGCCCGCGGTGAGGCTCGACAGCATGCGCAGCGCCGCGTCCGAGGGCGAGGACTCGGGGGCGCTGTAGAGCAGCATCCGGTGGTTGGTGCCGTCGGTGAGGTGCAGGTTCTCGAAGTCGAGGGTCAGCGGGCCCACGACCGGGTGGTGCAGCGTCTTCGTACCGACGGTGCAGTCCCGCACCGGGTGCTTGGACCACAGCGTCGCGAAGTCGGGGCTCTGCAGCATCAGGGACCCGATGAGCTCGGCCAGCGCCCGGTCCTCGGGGTTGCGGCCGGCGACCAGGCGCAGCGCCGCCAGGGCGACGCGGGCCTCGCTCTTCCAGTCCGTGTACAGCTCCCGGGTGTGCGGGTCGAGGAACAGCATCCGCGTGAGGTTGGGGCGTACGGCCGGGTCGTCGGGGCTCGCCGCGTCGAGGTGTCCGGCGAGGAGGGCATGGCCGAGCGGGTTCCAGGCGAGCACGTTGTTGCGGCCGTCCAGCACGACGGCGGGGACCTGCGGCATGGCGGCGAGCAGCCGGCGCGTGGTGGCCCGGGCGTACTCGGGCCGGGGCGACGCCGACCGCTTGGCGCGCGGGGGCCGGGCGAGGTTGAGCAGATGGGCGTGCTCGTCCGGGGTCAGCCGCAGGGCGCGGGCCAGGGCGTCGAGGACGCTGTCCGAGGCGTTCGTGCTCTGCCCCTGCTCCAGGTGCGTGTAGTACGTGATGCTCACCCCGGCCAGCAGGGCGAGCTCCTCGCGCCGCAGTCCGGGCACGCGCCGGCGGGTGCCGTGCGAGGGCAGTCCGACGTCCTCGGGCTGGAGCTGGGCCCGGCGGGTACGGAGGAATTCGCCCAGGGCGGTGGGTGTGTCCATGCCTTCCAGTGTGCCGGGGGAGGGCGCCGGACGCTGCCCGTGAAGGTGGCCCTGGGAGTGCTAGCTTGCCCGGCGCCAGCACAACCAGGGGGCTGGGTAACCCCTTCCGACCGGTCCAGAGTCGATCCCGCAACACCTTGTTGCGGTGATCGGGAGGAAGTGTCGCGATGTCGGTTGTCGAGGGTGCGCGTGCCGATGCGGGTACGGGGGTGGGGGAGGGGCCCGTCCGTCTGGACGGGCGTCTGAAGCTGGTGCTTGTGGTGCTGCTGGTGGCGCAGTTCATGCTGGCGGTTGATTTCTCGATTCTGAACGTGGCGTTGCCGGTGATCGGTGACGGGCTTGGTTTCTCGTTGTCGAATCTGCAGTGGATCGCGACGTCGTTCGCGTTGTGCGCGGCGGGTTTCACGTTGTTGTTCGGTCGGGTGGCGGATCTGTTCGGTCGGCGTCGGCTGTTCCTGGTGGGTCTGGCGGTGCTGGGCTTGTCCTCGCTGGTGGGTGGGCTGGCGACGAGTCCTGAGATGCTGATCGTGGCGCGGGTGTTCCAGGGTTTGGCGACGGCTGCGGTGACGCCGGCGGGCCTGTCGCTGCTGACCACCTCGTTCCCCGAGGGCCCGCTGCGTCAGAAGGCGCTGGGTCTCAACGGGGCGCTGATGTCTGCCGGCTTCACGACCGGGGCGATCTTGGGTGGTGTTCTGACGGATCTGCTGTCGTGGCGGTGGGCGTTCTTCATCAACGTCCCGGTCGCTCTCGCGGTTCTGGTCATCGCGCCGGCGGTCATCAAGGAGTCGCGTCCGTCGGTGCGTCCGAAGCTGGATCTGCCGGGTGCGACCGCGGTGACGCTGGGTCTGCTGGCGTTGATTTACGGGTTGACGCAGGCGGGTGAGCACGGTTGGGGTTCGGGTTCGGCGCTGGGCTGGCTGGCGGCTGGTGTGATGCTGCTGGTGGTGTTCTATGCGATCGAGGCGAGGACGGCCGCGCCGCTGGTGCCGGTGAGCGTGTTGAAGAAGAAGACGGTGGCGTGGGGGAACGTGGCGGGTGTGATCGCGTTCTTGACGGAGACCAGTCTGGTGTTCCTGATGACGCTCTACCTCCAGGAGGTTTTGGACTTCTCGCCGTTGGCGGCGGGTCTGTCGTTCGGTGTGCTGGGTGTCGGGACGGTGATCGGTGGTTCGATCGCGCCGCGGGTGATCGGTGCGACTTCGACGCGGTCGACGTTGGTCCTGGGTGGTGTGCTGCAGGCGGTGGCGACGTTGAGTCTGATCGCTTTGGGTGAGACCTCGTCGAGCATGTGGCTGCTGCTGGTCGCGACGTTCGCCGGTGGTGTGGGCAACATGTTGGTGATCGTCGGGTTCATGGTGACGGCGACGACGGGTCTGCCGGATCACGAGCAGGGTATGGCGACGGGTCTGGCGACGATGACGCAGCAGATCGGTATCACGATGGGTACGCCGATCATGTCGGCGATCGTCGCGGCGAACGCGGACATCCATGCGGGGATCACGACCGCGGTCATCGTCAACACCGCGATCGTGGTGGTCGGAACCCTCACCACCGCCCTCTTCCTCCGTGTCAGGCAGCAGCCCGGCAACTAAGGCAACTCCGCCTTGTGACAGCACTGCCGTGGCGGCGAACGTTGCCCCAGGCACGGACGGAAGGAACCCCGATGGCAACATCCACCCACTCGGCCGCCGGAACGAACCGTGCCGCGGTCCGCTGGGAGCAGGTCCGCATCCCGTCCCCGTCCGGACCGGTCCCCGCCAGGGTGTACCGGCCCGGGACGGCGGCACCGCACGGCTGGCTGGTGTGGGCCCACGGCGGCAGCTGGCGCGCCGGATCCGCCCAGGACTGGCACGGCGCCACCGCCGAACTCGCCCGGTTCTCCGGCTTCGGCGTCGTGAGCGTCGACTACCGGCTGGCCCCCGAAGCCCGCCACCCGGCCATGGTCGAGGACGTCCTGTCCGCCCTGGACTGGGCCCGGGAGCGGGCCGGCGGCACCGTCCCCGTCGCCGCCGGCGGGGACAGCGCGGGAGCCACCCTGGCCGCCTGCGCCGCACTCGCCAGCCGCGACCGCGGCCTGCCCCTGGCGGCCCAGGTGCTCGCGTACCCGCCGCTGGACCCCGGCTGCACCGCGCCCTCGTACCACCGCTTCCCCGACATGTTCCCCACCGCGTCCTACCTGATCTCGGCCTGGCGGGACTACCAGGCCCCCGACCGGCCCCGCGCGGCCGACGGCACCCGCCTCTACAGCACCCCCTTCGAGGCGGCCGACCTGCGCGGACTCGCCCCGGCCGTACTCGCCACCGGTGACCTCGATCCCGTCGGCGACGACGTCCACCGGTACGCACGCCTGCTGCGCGCGGCCGGGGTGGAGGTCGCCCTGCGCGAGTTCCGCCAGACCGGCCACGGGGCCTTCCTGCAACCCGACCGGGGCCCGGCCGGGCCCGGCCCGCACAGCGCCGTGACCCTGCGCGGCTGGCTGGGACTGGCCCTGCACCTGCTCACCACCGAACGCCCAGACGAACCCACGGAGTCGGCATGACCACCCACGTCCACCCCACGTCCCAGGTCCCCCACCTCGACGCCCTGCTGCGGCACTTCGCCGACCTGCGCGACGGCGTCCACGGCGACGCCGTCACCCGCCCCGGCAAGGAGGAGCACTTCCGTACCGCCGCGCGCCTCCTGGACCCGTACGCCCGCCAGGCCCTGGGCGAACTGAACGACGAACTCCTGCTCGGGCAGGGCGTGGTGGACGCCACCGGTGTCGAGCGCGCCGAGGACGGGAGCCTCTTCCACGCCTGGACCCTGTGGTGGGACGAGCAGTCGTCCGCCGACATCCCGCCGGTCACGCTGTACGCGCACTACGGCGCCTCCTTCCACCACCCGCACATGCGCGGGGCGACCGTCTCCGAGTGGCCGCTGAACGTCTTCGACGACGCCCAGGCCGCCGCCGAGCTGCCCACGCTGCGCGCCATCGCCGCCGCCGACCTGCACAACCTGGTCTTCGAACGGGACTTCAGGATCGTTCCCGCGACCATGGCCGGCGCCTCCGGCATCCCGGCCCACCAGCACTGAAAGGCACCGCACCATGACCAACCCCCGACTGTCCGTACTGGACCAGACCCCGGTCGGCGAGGACCACACGCCCGACCAGGCGGTGCGCGCCTCCGTGGACCTCGCCCGCGCCGCGGAAGACCTCGGATACACCCGCTACTGGGTCGCCGAACACCACGGCTCCCCGGGCTTCGGGGGCAGTGCGCCCGAGATCCTCGCGGGGGCCGTGCTCGCCGGCACCTCGCGGATGCGGGTCGGTACGGGCGGCGTGCTGCTGCCCCGCTACCACCCGGCGAAGGTCGCCGAGGTCTTCGGCGTCCTGGCCTCCCTCCACCCGGGCCGGGTCGACCTCGGGATCGGCCGGGCCGGCGGCCCCGCGCACGACTTCCCGCAGCGGCTGGCGGACCTGCGCGCGCTCCTGGCCGAGGGCGGTGTCGTCCCGCACGCGCCGGTCCCGCCGCAGATGTGGCTGCTGGGCGCGGGACGCGAGTCGGCCCGCCTGGCCGGACGCCTGGGCACCGAGTTCGCGTTCGGGCACTTCTTCTCCCCGGCCGGCGGCCCGGCGGCGTTCGAGGAGTACCGCGCCGCGTTCACGGCCGCCACCGGCCACCGTGCGGGCGGGGCCCTCGCGGTCCGCGTGGTGACCGCGGACAGCGCCGGCCGCGCCGAGGAGCTGGCCCAGAGCCTGCTGCTGTGGCGGGCCCGCAAGGATCTCGGCCACGACCGGCCGCTGCCCTCGTACGAGACCACCCGCCGCCACCGCTGGACGGGCGCGGAGCTGGAGCGGGCCAAGGTGCACCGCACGGCCCTGGTCTCCGGGGCGCCCGAGCAGGTGCACGCCGCGCTGACGGCCCTGGCCTCGGCACACGGGGTGGACGAGCTGATCATCAACACCCTGACACCCGATCCGGCCGACCGGCAGCGCTCGTACGAACTGCTGGCCGAGGCGTTCGACCTCCCCCGCTTGATGGGCCAAACGGGGGACGGGTTAGCATATGAGCGCCGCCTAGCTCGAAAGATAAACCTGTGACTGTCAATGACGACTCGTTCACCAACTGGAAGAACCGCGAGGAGATCGCGGAGTCGATGATCCCGATCATCGGGAAGCTGCACCGGGAGCGCGACGTCACCGTCCTGCTCCACAGCCGCTCCTTGGTGAACAAATCGGTGGTGAGCATCCTCAAGACGCACCGCTTCGCCCGGCAGATCGCCGGCGAGGAGCTGTCCGTCACCGAGACGATGCCGTTCCTCCAGGCCCTCGCAGCCCTCGACCTCGGTCCCTCGCAGATCGACCTCGGCATGCTGGCCGCGACGTACAAGACGGACGACCGCGGACTGTCGGTCGCCGAATTCACCGCCGACGCGGTCGTCGGAGCCACGGGTGCGAACAAGATCGAGCGCGGCGAGGGCCGGGACGTGGTCCTCTACGGCTTCGGCCGCATCGGCCGCCTCGTCGCCCGCCTGCTGATCGAGAAGGCCGGCTCCGGCAACGGCCTGCGGCTGCGCGCCATCGTCGTCCGCCAGGGCGGCGACCAGGACATCGTGAAGCGCGCCTCGCTGCTGCGCCGCGACTCCATCCACGGCCAGTTCCAGGGCACGATCACCGTGGACGAGGCGAACAGCACGATCATCGCCAACGGCAACGAGATCCGGGTGATCTACGCCAACGACCCGTCCGAGGTCGACTACACGGCGTACGGCATCCAGGACGCCATCCTCATCGACAACACGGGCAAGTGGCGCGACCGCGAGGGCCTCTCCAAGCACCTGCGCCCCGGCATCGACAAGGTCGTCCTGACCGCCCCGGGCAAGGGCGACGTCCCGAACATCGTGCACGGCGTCAACCACGACACGATCAAGCCGGACGAGCAGATCCTGTCCTGCGCCTCCTGCACCACGAACGCGATCGTCCCGCCGCTGAAGGCCATGGACGACGAGTACGGCGTGCTGCGCGGCCACGTGGAGACCGTCCACTCGTTCACGAACGACCAGAACCTGCTGGACAACTACCACAAGGCCGACCGCCGCGGCCGTTCCGCGCCGCTCAACATGGTCATCACCGAGACCGGCGCCGCCTCCGCCGTCGCCAAGGCGCTGCCGGACCTCAAGGCGCCGATCACCGGCAGCTCGATCCGCGTGCCCGTCCCGGACGTCTCGATCGCCATCCTGAGCCTGCGCCTGGGCCGCGAGACCACCCGCGAGGAGGTCCTCGACTACCTCCGCGACGTCTCGCTGCACTCGCCGCTCAAGCGGCAGATCGACTTCACCACCGCGCCCGACGCCGTCTCCATGGACTTCGTCGGCTCGCGGCACGCCTCGATCGTCGACGCCGGCGCCACCAAGGTCGACGGCGACAACGCCATCCTCTACCTCTGGTACGACAACGAGTTCGGCTACTCCTGCCAGGTCATCCGCGTCGTCCAGCACGTCTCCGGGGTGGAGTACCCGACCTTCCCGGTCCCGGCGGCCTGACCTCCGCTGCCGCGCCCACACGGCACAGACCACCGCACCCCGCCCCGGACATCCGGGGCGGGGTGCGGCGGTCTGTGCGGAGCGGCCGGCGCCGCCCGCCGCTCCCGCTACCTCGGGTCGCGGCCGAACAGGGACGTCGACCAGAGGTAGCCGAGCAGGGCCAGCCCCAGGCACCAGGCCACGGCCAGCCACCCGTTGTGGCCGATCTCGGTGCCGAGGAGGAGCCCGCGCAGGGTCTCGATGGCCGGGGTGAACGGCTGGTACTCGGCGATCGGCTGGAACCAGCCCGGCATCGCCTCGACCGGCACGAAGGCGCTGGAGATGAGCGGCAGGACCATCAGCGGCATGGCGTTGTTGCTGGCCGCCTCGGCGTTCGGGCTGGACAGGCCCATGCCGACGGCGATCCAGGTGAGGGCCAGGGACACGAGCGCCAGCAGCCCCACCGCCAGGAGCCACTCCACGGCGGTGGCGTCCACGGACCGGAACCCGATGGCCACCGCGACGGCGCCGACCAGGAGCACGCTCATCACGCACTGCAGCACGCTGCCGACGACGTGTCCGATGAGCACGGACCCGCGGTGGATCGCCATCGTGCGGAACCGGGCGATGATGCCCTCGGTCATGTCGTTGGACACGGACACCGCGCTGCCGATCGTGGTGCCGCCGATGGTCAGCATCAGGATGCCGGGGACGAGGTAGGCGATGTACTCGGACCGGTCCGCCCCGCCGTCCCCGATGCCGGCGCTCATCACGCCGCCGAACACGTAGACGAAGAGCAGCAGCAGCATGACCGGCGTGAGCAGCAGGTTCAGGGTCAGGGACGGATAGCGCCGGGCGTGCAGCAGGTTCCGCCGCAGCATCGTGGACGAGTCGCGCACGGCGAGGGAGAGGGAGCTCATCGGGCATCTTCCTTGGGCTGGTCGGACCGGAGCGCCGCCGCGGAGCCGGTCAGGGCGAAGAACACGTCGTCGAGGTCGGGCGTGTGCACCGTCAGTTCGTCCGCCTCGATGCCGGCCGCATCCAGCCGGTCCAGGACGGAGCGCAGCTCGCGCTGGCTGCCGTCGCTGGGGATCTGCAGCGCCAGTGCCTCGTCGTCCCGGGTGGCGCCGCCCAGCGCGGCCGCGGCGGAGCGGTACGCGGACGGGTCGGCGAAGCGCAGCCGCACGTGTCCGCCGGGGACGAGCCGCTTCAGCTCCTCGGCGGTGCCCTCCGCCGCGATCCTGCCGTCGTTCAGCACCGCGATCCGGTCGGCCAGCTGGTCGGCCTCCTCCAGGTACTGCGTGGTGAGGAAGACGGTGACGCCGCCCGTGACGAGCTCGCGGATGATCTGCCACATGTTGTGGCGGCTGCGCGGGTCGAGGCCGGTGGTCGGCTCGTCGAGGAAGATGATCCGCGGGTTCCCGACGAGGGTCATGGCGATGTCGAGGCGACGCTTCATGCCGCCGGAGTAGCTCTGGGCGGGCTTCTTCGCGGCGTCGACGAGGTCGAAGCGCTCCAGCAGTTCGGCGGCGACCCGCCGCCCCTCGCGCCTGGGCAGGTGGTGCAGGTCCGCCATGAGGAGCATGTTCTCCTCGCCGGTGATCAGCCCGTCGACGGCGGAGAACTGCCCGGTGACGCCGATCGCGGCACGCACCCCGTCCGGTGACGTGGCGAGGTCGTGGCCCGCGACCTGGGCCTGCCCGCCGTCGGCGGAGATCAGCGTGGACAGGATCTTGACGGCGGTGGTCTTGCCGGCGCCGTTCGGCCCGAGCAGCGCGAACACGGACCCGGCCGGGATGTGCAGGTCGATGCCGTCGAGGACGGTCTTGTCGCCGTACGCCTTGCGCAGACCGACGGCGGACACGGCGGCCGGCGACGGGTGACCGTCACCGCGCCTTGAGGTGGGCATGACAGGAGAAGGCATGGAGCCCTCCGTTCGAAGGCAGGAGTGGTGGGGGAGAGGGACGGGCCGGCTGGTGCTTACCGGGGTCAGGGCTTGGCGCGGCGGACGTCGATGTTGCCGTGCCGGGTGCGGGCGTGGATCTTGACGGTGTCCTCGGTCTGCTCCGGGCTCTCGGAGGCGGTGAGCGTGTTGCGCACCTGTCCGGAGGTCGAGCTGACGTCGAGCCAGGCGGCCGTGCCCTCGCGGACGCCGACGTCGATGGCGCCGTAGCTGGTCTCCAGCCGGACGGTGCCGCGGGCCACTTCCCCCACGCGCAGCGTGCCGTGGGCCGTGGTGGCGGTGACCGAGTCCTCGGCGCGCCGGATCTGGATGTCGCCATTGGCGTTGCGCACCCGCAGTTCGCCGGTCGCGGCGCCGATGGTCGTGGTGCCGTGCGAGTTCTTGAGCACGGCGGCTCCGTCGACGAGGCCGACGCTCAGGCTGCCGGTACTGGTGGTGATCTCGGCCCCGCCCTCGACCCGGTCCACGGTGATCGAGCCGTGCGAGGCGATCAGGTCCAGCGGGCCGGTCGTGTCGAAGCGGACATCGCCGGAGGAGGTCTTGACGCGAACCTCGCCGAGCCGGCCCTCGCCGAGCACCTGGGCCCATGCGCCGGTCATGTCGACGCGCGACCCCGTGGGCAGCTCGACGGTCACGTCGACGGTGCCGGTGCGGCCGACGAGGTAGCGGGTCTTGGGCGTCCTGACGTTCAGTACGCCGCCCGCGTAGGTGATCTCGGTCTGGTCGGCCGCTCGTACGTCCAGGTCCTTCTTCGGGTCGCGGGGGCGCACCTCGACGACGGTGTCGAGGCGGTCGCCGGCGCTGAACTGGATGGAACCGGCCTCCACGTGCGCGGTGACCGAGATCGGTTCGGGAGTGTCGAAAGAAGGCATGGCTGTCCCGTCCTCTTGGCTCTTCTGGGCGTCCCCGCTGGTGGGACGTGGTGGGGGTGGCGTGGTGACGTCGTGCGGTGGTGACGTGGCGCGGTGGTGACGTGGCGCGGGCGGGGAGCGCGGCTAGCGCACCCAGCCCGTGAAGCTCTGTCCGATCCGGGTCTTCTCCGCCGTTCGCGGCCGGGTGCCGCCCTCGACCGCGGCCGACACGGCCCGCACCAGCCACGCGTTGACCGACAGGCCCTCGCGGCCCGCGGCCTCCTCGGCGCGCGCCTTGAGGTGGGCCGGCAGGCGCAGGTTGACGCGGGCGGTGCCGCCCTCGTCGCCGTCGGCGGGGGCCTGGGCGGCCGCGAGCGGTTCGACGGGCGAGGCGGGCTCCGCGGGGGCGGCGCCGGTCGGCGGCAGCGTCACCACGAAGTCCGGGTCGAGCCCTCGCAGCCGTACGTCGACCGAGCCGGGGGCGAGTTCGCGGGTGATCTCGTCCATCGCGGCGGAGAGCACGCCCAGCATGGTGAGCCGGGTCGCCGACTCCAGGGGGGCGGTGAGCCGCTCGGCCAGCTCGCGGGCTTCGTCGCCGCCGGCTTCAGCGGCCACCGCGAGTTCGCGGCGGAGGGTGTCGATATACGGCGTGAGGTCCATGACGTCATCATGGCACCACAATGGCGCCATGTGCAAGCCTCCGGGGAGATGTGTCTGGGGTGGGGTTCTTCGAAACCGCTCTGACCTGCGTAAATGTGATGGCGTTCATCTGGCGAAGCGTGGCGCCATGGGTGGCCCCGAGCCTCGCGGAGCCAAAAATGGCACTGCTTGGCACCGGATGGCGCCAAACAGTGCCACTCCATGGCGGGCCGCGTCAGAAGTCGAGCACCACCCAGGCGGGGTCGTGGTCCGAGCCGTCGCCGGCGTGCCGGGTGCGGCGGTCGATGTGGGAGCTCTTGTGCCGCGAGCTGAGGCTGCGGCTGAGCCAGATCTGATCGAAGAGCTCGTACTGCGCGTCCTTGCCCGACTCCTTGAACCGGTGCGTCCAGGATCCCGACGCGGGCGGCGGCGGCACGTCGGCCTTGGGCGGCCGGGTCTCCACGGGGTGCGCGAGGGCCTCCTCGAGCGCGAGCTGCGCGGTCGGCGCGGCCAGCGCGGCCAGCGTGGGCGCCTCCGGCACGTCGTTCATGTCGCCCAGCAGGACGAACCGCCCGTCAGGGCGCGTGCGGGCCGCCAGGATCCGGGCGATGGCTTCCGCCTGCAGGGTCCGGAGGTGGTCGTTGTGCCGCTTGCCCTCCACCGGGTCCACCGTGTGCTCGACGAACTGGCTCTTGAGGTGGTTGTCGAAGACCGTCAGCAGATGCCGGTCCGGGTCCCGCGGGTCCAGGATCTCGACCTCCAGCAGGTCCCGGCTGAACAACCGCTCGCCGGGCAGTTCGGGATGGGGCGCGTGCTGCCAGGAGGTGACCGCGCCCATGGGGAACTTCGAGAGCACGGCGAGGTCGATCAGCCGCGGATCGTTGCCTTCGATCAGCGACAGGAAGGGGTAGAGCCCGTCGAGGCGCCGGGCGACGAAGAAGCGCAGCGTGTCGATGTCCTCGACCTCCTGAACGGCCAGCACGTCCAGGTCCATCGCGATGATCCGCCGGGCGAGCAGCTCCTGCTCCTCCGGGCTGATGCCCTTGACGAGCCTGCCCTTGTACCGGCGGATGCGGAACTGCTTGGGGTCTTTGAACTCGTAACTGGAGGTCAGCTGCCCGTCGTCCCCCGTCGGCAGGACCTCCTCGATCTCGGCTCTGAAGTTGAACCGCGAAAACAGGTTGTTGAGGTTGAACGTTCCCACTGTGACGTCCATGACGGTGCCCTCTCCCAGGGTGCGTCCGAGCGCGACCGACCCGAGCAGGCGCCTTCCACGGTACGTCGCCGCGCCCGGGGCGGCTCGTCGGGAGCTGGCCGGATGCCGCCGTCGGCATGGACCTGCTGGGGCAAAATACGTGACATCAGCGGTGATCACGGGCGGGGTGGAGTGGTCGGTGGCGTCTTTGTCGATACGGCGATTACGGGCACTGCGCAGGACGACCGGGGTCGGGTCGGGGCTGCAGCGCGCCCAGTCCTTCATGATCCTGACCACCCTGCTCTACCGCACCAGCCATCTGACGGTCGGCGTCCTCGCGGTGGCCCAGCGCCGGCAGGACCTCCCCCTGCAGTACGCCGGGATCGCCGCCGCCCTCGGACTCAGCGCGCTGAGCTACGGCGCGGCCCTGCGGCGCGGCTGGTTCGACCGGCGGCACGTCTGGGCGGACGTGCTGGTCACCGGGGGCGCACTGCCGCTCCTCCTCTGTACGTGGGGCGGGGTGGGCGAACCAGCCCTGCTCGGCTGGGCGATGCTGCTGGGCGGGTCCTCGAGCGCCGCCGCGGCCATCGCCCTCGAACGGTCCCACGTCCTCGCGGCGGTCGCGCTCCTCCTGGTGACCCACCTCATCGGCTACCAGCTGGTCGGCGCGAGCCCCGCGGTCATCGGCGGCCACGTCAACTCGCTGCTGTCATCGGCCGTGATGGCCTGGGTCATGTGGTGGTACCTGCGCCGCCAGGGACGCCTCCTCGACGACGCCAACGCCCGTGCGCTGGCCGCCGAGGCGCACAAGGCGCGCTACGCCGAACGCCTGGAGCACCACCGTGCACTGCACGACACCGTGCTGGCCACCCTCACCACCCTCGCCGCCGGCGGGATCGACGCCAACGCGCCCCTGGTGCGCGAGCGTTGCGCCCGCGAGGCCGCATACCTGCGCCGGCTGATCCAGCAGACCGCCGACGAGGTCCACCACCGGGAGATCGGCGAGGCCCTGGAGGAGGCGGTGGGCTCCGTTGAGAGCCTGCAACTCCGGGTCACCGCCCAGTACCACGACCTCCCGCAGGTCCCGCCCGAGGTCGCCGCCGCCTTCGCCGACGCCGCCCGCGAGGCCCTGAACAACGTACGGCGGCACGCGGGCACCGGCCACGCCTACCTCACCGCGACCGGGGACCGCGACGGCCGCGGCGGAGCCGTCGTCACCGTGGTCGACCGGGGCCCGGGCTTCGACCCCGAGCGGTACGCGCCCGGCCTCGGGCTGCGCGGATCGGTCCGCGAGCGGATGGCCGAGGTGGGGGGCCTGGCAACCGTGGACACCGCCCCCGGCGAGGGGGTACGGGTGGAGCTGAGATGGCCCCGGTGACCACGGTCGCGGTGGTCGACGACGACCGGATGCTCCTCGACGGCATGCGGGCCTGGCTGGGAGCGGTCCCCGAACTGCGGCTGGTGGCGACCGCGGCCACCGTGGGGGAGCTGCTCGGCACACCGGCCGCGGCGCAACTCCCCCAGCCGCCCGCTCCGTCGGGGTACGTCCCGCCCGATGTCGTCCTGCTGGACCTCGTGCTGCGGGACGGCTCCGCCCCCGCCGAGAACATCCGCCGCCTGCTGCGCACCGGCAGCCGGGTCCTGATGATCAGCACCGTCCCGGACCGCTCCCGGATCATCGAGGCGCTGCGGGCCGGCGCCGACGGCTACCTGACCAAGGACAACGACCTGCCGACGCTGGTCGCCGCGATCCAGGACGTCGCGGCGGGCCGCGGCGCCCACTCCGCGGAACTCGCCTTCGCCTGCGCCCACGACACCGCTCCCGACCGGCCCCGGCTCTCCCCCCGCGAGCGGCAGGTCCTGCTCGACTACGCGTCGGGGATGACCCTCAAGTCCGCGGCGCGGCGGGCGGGCATCACCGTCCACACGGCCAAGGACTACCTGGACCGGGTCAAGGCCAAGTACCGGCAGGCGGGCCGCCCCGCCTACACCAAGCTCGACCTGGCCCGGCGGGTGCGCGAGGACAGCCTCGACGGGGGCTGACCCGCCCGGCGCAAGCCCCCCAAACGGACGGCTACAGGCGGCGGTCCCCGCTTTGTATCGTCGGCCCCGGCGACGACCTCGCCGCCGTTCGCTCCGCCAGGCGACCGCACTTCCGCTTCCCCGCGATCAGGAGAGGCAGATGACACAGCCGTACGACCACACCACCACCGGCAACGACACCAGACGCCCCGCACCAGGGGAACTCATCGGCAGGGAAGCCGAGATGGCGCAGATCACGGCCGCCCTGGCCGCCGCCCGGCACGGCCGGGGCGGAGCGGTCTTCGTCACCGGCGAACCCGGCATGGGCAAGACCCGGCTCGCCGCCGAAGCCCTGGCCGCCGCGAGCCGGGCGGACATGGCCACGGCGCAGGGCCGCGCCGGCACGATGGGCCCCAGCGTGCCGTACCGGCCGCTGGTCGAAGCGCTGCTCCGGCTGTCCCGCGCCGGCCTGCTGCCGGAGCCGGGCGAGCTGGGCCGCTACGGGGCCGTGCTCGGCCACCTGCTGGGCGGGACCCGGGCCGCGGGGGCCGGGGACCCGTCCCCCCTGGTGGTCGCCGAGACGGTGCTGCGCCTGACCGCCGTCCTCGGACGGGAGCGGGGCTGCCTGCTCCTCCTCGACGACCTGCACGACGCCGACGCGGGGACGCTGGCCGTCGTCGAGTACCTGCTGGACCACATGGGGCAGCAGCCCGCCGTGCTCCTGCTCGTCGCGGGGCGCGAACCGGGCGACGCGGCCGAACTGGCCGCGCGGGCCCGCCGGCGCGGGGCCGCGACCCTCCTCGAGCTGCGGCCCCTCAGCCGCTCCGAGGTGCGCCTGCTCGTCGCCGCCGAGCTGGGCACCGCCGCCTCGGAGGCCGGCGCCGAGCTCGTGCGGCGGGCGGTGGCCTGCGGCGCCGGGATCCCGTTCGTGGTCAAGGAGCTCGTCCACGACCTCACCGCCTCCCCGCCCGGCGACGGGCGGACACCGCCGGTTCCCGCGGCCGTCGTGGACGACATCAGGCGGCGGACCGCGAAGCTCGGCCCGTTCGGAGTGGAACTCCTCAGCGCGGCCGCCCTGTTCGGCCCGCGCTTCGCGCCCGAGGTGATCCAGCACGCGACCGGCCGCGACCTCGCGGAGCTGTCCGTGACCCTGCACGCCGCGGTGGCCGCCTGCCTGATCGTGCCGGACCCGTCGAACCCGCGGTGGTACGCCTTCCGGTACCCGCTGGCCGCCGCGGCCCTGCTCGACGGCCTCGGGCCGGGCGAGCGCGCCGGGCACGCGCGGCGGGCGGCGCGCGCCCTGGCCGACCTGCACCCCGGGCTGCCGGGGACGTGGTGCGCGCAGGCCGCCGAGCTGTACGCGCAGGCCGGGGACGCGCGGGAGGCCGTACGGCTGTACCGCGAGGCGGCGGAGCGGGCGACGGCCGGGGGCGCGCTGGACCGGGCGGTGGAGCTGCTGGACCGGGCCCACCGTCTCGTCGACTCCGCCGCCGCGCCCGGAGCGCACGCCACCGTACTGGAGGAGCTGCTCGACGCCGTCGCCCGCTCGGGCCGCCTCGACCGGGTGCCCGCCCTGGTCGCCGGCCTGGACGCGCTGGGCGGCGACCCCGCCGCACCCCCCGGGCGCCGGGCCGGGCTGCACGCACGACTGGCCCGGATCGCCACCCTGAGGGGCCGCCCCGCGGAAGCCCTCGGGCACCTCGACACCGCCCGCTGGCTGCTCGGGGAGGGCCCGGTCCCGGCCCACGCCGCCCTCGTCGACCTCGCCGCCGCCCATGTGGAGCTGTGCCGGTCCGCGCCCGACCGGCTGTCCGCCGCCGCCGGCTTCGCCCGCCGCGCGGCGGACGCGGCCCGGCACGCCGGCCTGCCGGCCGTGGAGGGCGAGGCCCTGCTGGTACTCGGGGAACTGGCCCGGGAACGGGACGAGCCGGCCGCGCGGGCCCACCTCGCGAGGGCCTGCGCCCTCGCCCACGATCACCGGCTCCCCGCACTCAGGGTGGCCGCCGAGGCGGGCCTGGCCCGGATCGCGGCGGGCCGCGACGGCCGGCCCGCGCGCATCGAGCGGGCCCGGCAGGAGGCCCTGCGGACGGGCGCCCTGCCCCTGGCGCACGAGACCGGCTTCGTCCTCGCCCTGGAGCACGTCCGGCGCTGCGAGTTCGGGGCCGCCCGCGACCGGATCCGCGCGGACGCGGCCGACGCCGCCGGGCTGGGACTGGGCCGGGCCCTGGCCCTGCTGCGGCTGGCCGACGCGGTGCGCTGCGCCCACCAGGGGCGGCGGGCCGAGATGCGGCAGGCACTGGACGCGCTGGCCCCGCACCTCGACGACGCGCCGGGCCTGCGGTCCATGGCGTACGGGATGGCGCGGGCGTTCTGCTCACTGCTGGAGGAGCGGCACGAGGCGGCCGAGCAGGAGTTCGCCCAGGCCCTCGCCTACGACGCGGAGAACCCCTCGACCGGCGACTTCGGCAGGCACGGCGTCATCCTGCTGCTCGGGGTGCTGGCCGGGCGCATGGGCCGGCGCCACCACGCCGAGGTGGCGGAGGCGAGCGTCAGCGGCACCCGCTGGAACCGTCCGTTCGTAGGGCTGGCGCAGGCCGTGCTGCTGGGCCGGGAGGGTCGCACCGCCGAGGCGACGGCCGCGGCGCGCGCCGCCCTGGAGGCGGCCGAGCCCTACCCCGTGGCACGCCACCTGTGCCTGCGGCTGGTCGCGCGCACGGCGCACACGGACGGCTGGGGCGCCCCGGCCGACTGGCTGCGCGAGGCGGAGGAGTACTTCCACGGCGCCGGCCTCCAGGCGGTCGCGGGCGCCTGCCGGGCCCTGCTGCGCGGGATGGGCGCCCCGGTCCGCCAGCGCCGCTCCGGCACCGAGCAGGTGCCGGCGGCCCTGCGCCGGTGCGGCATCACCGCCCGCGAGTTCGAGGTAGCCCGGCTGCTCGCCGAGCGGATCGGCAACAAGGACATCGCCGGCCGGCTGCACATCTCGCCCCGCACCGTCGAGAAGCACGTGGCGAGCCTCCTGCAGAAGACCGGCCACCCCAACCGCTCAGCGTTCGCCTCGGCCGCCCGCGACCTGGTCACCGGCACCGGCACCGGCGCCCCGGTGCCGGCGTGATCGGCGCGGCGCCCGCTAGGGGGTGCCCGACGGGGAGAGCGCGCCGGCCGCCGCCAGGGTCACCACGCGGTCGAAGCGGCCGTCGAGGTCCTCGTCCCCGTGGTGCACGACCAGGAGGGAGCGCCCCTCGGTCCGCTCCCGCAGGGTCCGCAGCACCAGGTCCCTGCCGTCCGCGTCGAGGTTCGAGAACGGCTCGTCGGCGAGGTACACGTCCGCGTCCTCGCACAACAGCGCCGCGATCCCCACCCGCTGCCGCTGGCCGGAGGACAGCTGCGAGGGCAGCTGGTCGGCCAGCCCGTCCAGGCCCATCGACGTGCGCAGCCGTTCGTCGGCGACCAGTTCGCGCACCGGCAGCGGCGGCAGGTTCACCGGGAGGGTCAGGCTCGCGACCCGGGGCGGCAGGGTGACCGCACCCGCGTCGGGGGCGAGCGTCCCGGAGATGATGTGCAGGAGGGTGCTCTTGCCGCAGCCGTTGGGGCCGCGCAGCAGTACGTGCTCGCCCGCGGCCAGCGAGAAGTCGCCGATCGACACGTCGGCGCCGTCGCCGTACCGCACCAGCGCCCCGCGGACCCGCACCACCGTTCCCTCCTCGTGGTACGGCGCCTCGCGGGAGTCGCGCAGGGCCTGGATCCGCTTGAGGACCGCGGTGCTCCGGCGGGCCTGCGGGATCATGTTGACGAGGTCGAAGATGCCGGTGACGGCCCGCCACAGCGAGTTCACGAAGGCGAGGAAGCTGCCGAAGGACATCCTGCCCGTGAAGACGAAGAAGGCCCCGATGACCATCGAAGCGGTGTCCGACAGGTTCATGACGAGGTCGCTGAGGGTCCTCTGCCGCAGCGACAGGCGGTAGTTGACGAACTTGATGCCGAGGAAGCCCCGCAGCGCGTCCCGGTTCACCGCACGGGTGCCCGGCAGCAGTGACGGCAGCCCGCGGAGCGCGTGGAAGGACTCCAGGGTCCGGGTCAGCCGGTTGATGTACCCGGCCTCCGCCTCCCGTTCGGGCTCGGTGTTGTCCTCGATGCGCCGGGCCAGCCGGTTGCTCACGAGCACCAGCGGCGGCACGATCACCAGCAGGATGAGGCTGGCCTGCCAGGACAGGTACAGCAGCACGCCGAGGAAGACCAGCGAGGCGACGGCCTGCCGCGCGATGCGGACGCAGACGTCCACGGCCGGCAGGACGCCCTCGGAGACGTCGTTGTGGATGCGGCTGACGTACGAGGCGTTGCCCGCCGCCGAGACCTTCCGGCCGTCCAGGGCGATCGTGCGGCCCAGCAGCTCCGTCTCCAGCACCAGCGTGAACGCGTTCTCGCACCGCTTGCGCCACGCGGAGATCGCGTAGCCCGCGAGGTTGAGGGTGAGCCCCAGCACCAGGTAGCCGGCGCCGAGGACGAGGAACCGCCGGAAGTCCGCCGCCAGGATCGCCTGGTCGAACAGGGCCTTGAGCAGGAGCGGGTGCAGCAGCGCCTCGAGCCCGCCCGTGGCCGCCTCGGCCGCCGTGATCACGACGAACCGGGTCCGGTGGCCGCTCAGCGTGAGCCACAGCTGTTTCACCGCGAGACCTCGTCCAGCAGGAAGTCCGCCGTGCCACCGCCGTTCACGCGGTGCAGCACCCGCAGGACGCCCGCCGAGCCGGTCAGGTAGTCGCAGGAACAGCGCAGCAGTCCCTCACCCGGAACGCCCAGCGGGGCCGTCCCGTCCGGCCGGGGCACCGCGAAGCGCTCGGCGGGCTCGAAGAGGAACACTTTCCGGACGAAGTCGAGCTGCCGCAGCGCGGTGTCCCGGTAGGAGCGGTCGCCGGTGAACTCGGCCGCGTCCAGCAGCGCGTCGGCCACACCGCTCATGCCGAAGGCGTACCCCGGCAGCACCGAGTGCCCGGCGTCCAGCCCCCGCAGGACGGTCCGCGCGGAGTCCAGGTCCCCGTAGCGGAGCAGCACCTGCGCCACGCCCGCGGAGCCCACCTCCACGTACGGCTCCATCGTCCCCTCGTGCTCGAACATCACCGGACTGCCCGGCACATCGGGATCCAGCGGCTTGGCGTGGGCCATCTCCCAGGCGAGCGCGTCCTGCCCGAGCCGCAGGTAGCGCTCCTCCCCGGTGACCTGGTGCATCCGCAGCAGGAACAGCGCCACCCCGGCCTGCCCGAAGCCCAGACCGGTCAACGGTCCCTTGGACGAGAACTCGTTCAGCCAGTAGGCGTACCGGCCTTCGCGCTGCGCGGCGGCGCACAGCACGCGGGCGCACTCCCGGGCCGCGGCGAGGTCGCGCGGGTCGTGGCCGCGCAGGAAGAAGCGCAGGTTCGTCATGCCCAGCCCGGCGAGGCCGTAGTAGAAGGTGTGGTCGCCCGTCTCGGGGGCGCGCCGGTTGGCCACGGCCAGCAGTTCCCCGGCCTCGGCCCCGAGCCCGAGCGAGTCGGCCGCCCAGGCCATGCCGGCCAGCCCGCTCATCAGCCCGTCCGGGTACTGCGCCACGTCGACGCGGGCCAGCTCGCCCCGCAGCCAGGCGCGCCATTCGGGCCGTATCCCGATGCCCGAGGCGTTCAGCGACCACAGGACGCCGCTCGCCCCGAAGCCCAGGCTCAGCGGGTTGGTGACGTGCGCGAAGGGGTCCACGGGGAAGAGGGTCGCCCGGCCGGTGTCGGCGACGGCCTCGACGAAGGCGGCCACCCCGGCCTCGGCCCGCGCCAGACCGAGCCGCTCCTCGACCACCGGCCGCACGGGTGCGGCCTCGACCCGGCCGATCAGCTCCGCCTCGTCCTCCAGGGCCTCGAGCACCTCCGGCAGGGTGATCCGCGCCCGTGACAGGCCGGTGAGCAGCTCGTGGATGCGCTCGGGCCAGCCCAGGGCGTCGGTGAAGATCCGGTAGGTGCCGAGGACGTCCTCACGCAGGTACGACATCGCCGCGATCGGGAAGATGAAGTAGGCCATGGTGTTCGCCAGCCCGTACAGGTCGCCCTCGGGCCCGGAGGCCTTGTACAGGCTCCGGGACAGGCTGAACCCCGGCGTGAACAGCTCCACCGGCTTCTCCAGCGCGGCGTCGTCGCCCCCGGCCCCGGATCCGTCTCCTGCCCCCGCCTCCGTTCCGGACCCGCCCTCGGCCAGCCGGCACGCCTCCAGGTCGACGATGGTCACCTCATGGGTGTCGGGGTCGATGAGGAGGTTCGCGGGGGTGAAGTCGCCGAGGACCACCCGGCGTTCGTGGGCGGCCTGGATCGCGCGCGCCAGACCGCGGAAGACGGCGATGAAGATCCGCAGGAACTCCCGGGACCGGTCGATGTCGAACTCCGGCCGGGCCAGCGGGTTGCGCTCCAGCAGTACGGAGCGGACGTCGGAGCCCTCGACGAACTCCTCGGCGATGTAGTGGTGTTCCCAGTGCCGGAAGGTGGCGATCGGCTTGGGATACGAGCCGGCGTCGGCCAGCCGGTTCAGGAACCGCCACTCCCGGGCGAGGATGTCCACGGCGTCGTGGTCCTGGCGCGGGTTGATGTTGGTGTGCGGGCGGGCCTCCTTGAGGACCACCTTCCGGTCCCCGTCCGCCGTGTCCTCGGCCGTGTACACACCCCCGCTGTTGGAGAACTGGATCGCCCCGGTCACCCGGAAGCGGCCGCCGAGGAGGGCCTCCCCCTCGTCCTCCTCGGCGGGCTTCCAGTCGGTGAACGGCCACGGCACCCACCACGGCTGGGCGTACCCGGGCCGCCGGTCGTCCGGGACGGGTCCGTCCGGTCCGAGGACGTGCGGCACCCGCCGCCCCAGGACGTCGACGGCGTGCGTGTCGAGGAACTGGCCGTAGCGGAAGTAGAGCGCCTTGCTGTCCCGGTACCGCAGGTCCGACAGCACGTAGGCGCCCTCGACGCCCTCCAGGACGCGGGCCAGGTCGGCCAGGCAGGCCCGGAACTCCTCCTCGTCGCGCGGGTAGACGGTGACGAGCTTGCCGCCGCTGCCCCGGGACATGGCCTTGGAGTTGAGCATCTCGAAGATGTTGAGATCGAGGGCGATCTTGAAGTCGATCCCGTGCGCCGTCAGATGGGCGATCACCGATGCGGCGACCTCGCGCACCGTCCCCAGGTCCGCCGACACGTGGATCTTCCAGCCCTGCGCCGGCAGGTCCGGGTCGTGCCGGTGGCTCCACCAGATGCCGCTGCGGACGAACCGCGCCCGCACCCGCTCGTCGAGCCCGGCGAGGAAGTGGTCGGGCCTGGGCTCGTAGGCGACGTCGAGGGGGTCAAAGAACAGCGTGTCGTTCCAGGCGAAGAGGAATCGGTAGACCCATCGTTCGTTGCGCATGTCCGCCTCTGTGATCGTCCGAGGGCCGCCGCCGGCAGCGGCTGGTGAGCAACGGGGAACAGCGGTCCGTACCGGGGCACAGCGCGCCCCCGTACGGACCGCCGTCGGGGCTACACCGGCTTGGTGGAACAGCAGGTGCTGCTGCTGCTCGTCAGACTGACGACGGCAGCGCTGTTGTTCGTCGCCACGGGCTGCAGGTTCTGGAGCTTGAGTACGCTCATCGGGGTCACCTCCTCGGGAGTCGAGTGGAGCCGGAGTCGGAATCGCCGTACACGGCCGGTCGGCCATGCCCGAGTCAACGCCACCGGCCCCACCCGCACATGGGAGCTCCCCACCCGTCATTCGCCCGCGCCACCCCCAGGAACGGGCCGCCCGGACGGGCCGCAAACGGTGGTGGGCCGCACGGAGGCGGCCCACGAGATGTTTTCCGGGGTGTGGAAAAACGTCCGGGCCGGCCCCCCTGAAGGGGAGCCGGCCCGGATGCCGGGATCAGACCAGGTCGAACCGGTCGAGGTTCATGACCTTGTCCCACGCGGAGACGAAGTCCTTGACGAACTTCTCCTTCGCGTCGTCGCTCGCGTAGACCTCCGCGAGCGCGCGCAGCTCGGAGTTCGAGCCGAAGACGAGGTCGGCGCGAGTGCCGGTCCACTTGACCGCGCCGGAGGCGTCACGGCCCTCGAACTCGTCCTGCGCCGAGGACGTCGACTTCCACGTCGTGCCCATGTCGAGCAGGTTGACGAAGAAGTCGTTGGACAGCGTGCCCGGCTTGTCCGTGAAGACGCCGTGCTTCGAACCGCCGTGGTTGGCGCCCAGGACGCGCAGACCGCCGACGAGCACGGTCAGCTCGGGGGCGCTCACCGTCAGCAGGTTCGCCCTGTCGACCAGCAGGAACTCGGCCGGCAGGCGGTTGCCCTTGCCGGTGTAGTTGCGGAAGCCGTCGGCCGCCGGCTCGAGCGCGGCGAAGGACTCGACGTCCGTCTGCTCCTGCGAGGCGTCGACACGGCCCGGCGTGAACGGCACCTCGACGTCGACGCCGCCGTCCTTGGCCGCCTTCTCGACGGCAGCGGAGCCCGCGAGCACGATCAGGTCGGCCAGCGAGACCTTCTTGGCGCCGGCGTTGAAGGACTCCTGGATGCCCTCGAGCGTACGCAGCACCTGCGCGAGGTCGTCCGGGTTGTTGACCTCCCAGGTGCGCTGCGGCTCCAGGCGGATGCGGGCGCCGTTGGCGCCGCCGCGCTTGTCGCTGCCGCGGAAGGAGGAGGCCGAGGCCCAGGCCGCGGAGACCAGCTGCGCGATGGTGAGGTCCGAGGCGAGGATCTGCTCCTTGAGGGAGGCCGCGTCCGCCGCGTCGATGAGCTCGCCCTCACGCGCCGGCAGCGGGTCCTGCCACAGCAGGGTCTCGGAGGGGACCTCCGGGCCGAGGTAGCGCACGACCGGGCCCATGTCGCGGTGCGTCAGCTTGTACCAGGCGCGGGCGAAGGCGTCCGCGAACTGGTCGGGGTTCTCGTAGAAGCGCCGCGAGATCTGCTCGTAGACCGGGTCGAAGCGCAGCGACAGGTCGGTGGTGAGCATGGTCGGAAGGTGCTTCTTCGAGGCGTCGTGCGCGTCGGGGACGATCGCCTCGGCGTTCTTCGCCACCCACTGGTTCGCGCCGGCCGGGCTCTGGGTGAGCTCGTACTCGTACTCGAAGAGGTGCTTGAAGAAGTCGTGGCCCCACTGGGCGGGGGTGGTGGTCCAGGTGACCTCGAGACCACTGGTGATCGTGTCGGCGCCCTTGCCGGTGCCGAAGGAGTTCGCCCAGCCGAAGCCCTGCGCCTCGAGCGGGGCGGCCTCGGCGTCGTCGCCGACGTGGTCCGCCGGGCCGGCGCCGTGCGTCTTGCCGAAGGTGTGGCCGCCGGCGATGAGGGCGACGGTCTCCTCGTCGTTCATCGCCATGCGGCGGAACGTCTCACGGATGTCGCGGGCCGCGGCGACCGGGTCCGGGTTGCCGTTGGGGCCCTCGGGGTTGACGTAGATCAGGCCCATCTGGACCGCGCCGAGCGGGCTCTCCAGCTCACGGTCGCCGGTGTAGCGCTGGTCGTCGAGCCAGGTGGTCTCGGGACCCCAGTACACGTCCTCGTCGGCCTCCCACACGTCGGCGCGGCCGCCGGCGAAGCCGAAGGTCTTGAAGCCCATCGTCTCCAGGGCGACGTTGCCAGTGAGGATCATGAGGTCGGCCCAGGAGATGGACTGGCCGTACTTCTGCTTGACCGGCCACAGCAGGCGGCGGGCCTTGTCGAGGTTGACGTTGTCCGGCCAGGAGTTCAGGGGGGCGAAGCGCTGCTGGCCGGCGCCGGCGCCGCCGCGGCCGTCGCTGATGCGGTACGTGCCCGCGCTGTGCCAGGCCATACGGATCATGAGCGGCCCGTAGTTGCCGAAGTCGGCCGGCCACCAGTCCTGCGAGCTGGTGAGCACCTCGGCTATGTCCCGCTTCACGGCCGCGAGGTCGAGGGCCTCGAAGGCGGCCGCGTAGTCGAACTCCTCGCCGAGGGGATTGGCCACGGCGGGGTTCTTGGCGAGGATCTTCAGGTTGAGGCGCTCGGGCCACCACTGGCGGTTTCCGCCGCCCTGGGTGGGGTGCGGGGCGCGCTCGTGGGCGACGGGGCAGCCTCCCGTGCCCTCCGTTTTGGCGTCTACGACGATTGCATCGTGGTTCTCAGTCATGGGAATCCTTCCGGACCAGGCGGACAGCGGTGCTCGACGCCGAGTGGTCACCGTCCCGGACGGTCTCGAATGACTCCTGCCGCTTTGGGGTCATTCATCCTCTTGGCTATCAACGAAACCGATCCTACGATGGACAGAATCCAAGTCAAGACGGACACCAAGCCAATATCCCATCGGATCTCCGACGCACCCGCGACCACGGACATCCCGCCGAGCCTGAAAAGGGTGAGCCGATATGAGTGATCTGCTGGAACGGCTGCGGAGCCGCGGCTGGCGGATGACGTCCCAGCGGCGTGTCGTCGCGGAGGTCCTCGACGGCGAGCACGTGCACCTCACGGCCGACGAGGTGCACGCCCGCGCGGCGCGGCTGCTGCCCGAGATCTCCCGGGCGACCGTCTACAACGCCCTGGGCGAGCTGGTCACCCTCGGTGAGGTCGTGGAGGTCTCCACCGACGGCCGGGCCAAGCGCTACGACCCGAACGCGCACCACCCGCACCAGCACCTGGTCTGCTCCGGCTGCGGCCTCATCCGCGACGTCCACCCCACGGGCAGCCCGCTGGCCGGGCTCCCCGCGGAGGAACGATTCGGCTTCACCGTGTCCGGGGTCGAGGTCACCTACCGGGGGCTGTGTCCGGCCTGCGCGTAGCGGCGCCGTCGGCCGCCACGGCGACCGGCAGCTCCCGTACGGCGTGGAACCTGAAGCTGGTCGACCAGGGCACCTCCTGCGCCGGGCAGGCGAGCCGGAGGGACGGCAGGCGGCGCAGCAGCGTGCCGAGGGCCAGGGTGACCTGCATCCGGGCCAGCGGCGCACCGAGGCAGTAGTGCAGCCCGTGGCCGAGCGCGAGGTGGGCCTTGTCCTCCCGGTCGAGGTCGAACCGGTCCGGTGCGGGGTAGCGCGCCGGGTCGCGGTGGGCGGCGGCGAGGGAGAACAGCACCGTGTCCCCGGCGGGGATCCGCACCCCGCCGATGTCGACGGGCTCGGTCGGGAACCGCCGGATCGCGGTGTGGTTCGGGTGCGAGTGGCGCAGCAGCTCCTCCACGGCCTGCGCCATCAGCTCGGGGCGGTCCCGCAGCGCCGCCAGCTCCCGCGGGTGCGTGAGCAGCGTGAGCAGGCCGTTGCCCAGCAGGTGCTGGACGTTCTCGCTGCCGGCCATGAGGAGGAGGAAGGCCAGCGACACCAGCTCGTTCTCGGTGAGCCGGTCCTCCTCGTCCCGGGCCGCGATCAGGTCCGAGAGGATGTCGTCACCGGGCCGGGCGCGGCGCCGGGCCACCAGGTCGAGCAGGTAGCCGTGGATGGCCCCGATCGCGGAGACGAGGTCCTC
This sequence comes from Streptomyces sp. NPDC048270, assembly GCF_040652335.1. Lineage (NCBI taxonomy): Bacteria > Bacillati > Actinomycetota > Actinomycetes > Kitasatosporales > Streptomycetaceae > Streptomyces > Streptomyces sp. NPDC048270. Next base: position 54,565 of record NZ_JBEZLV010000029.1, on the reverse strand, counting down.
CTGGGACGCCGGGGCGAGCATGGCCCCCACCCAGTCGGAGAACGCCCCCCGCTCGGCCTCGGGCACGGCGAACAGCTCGCCGATGACCGTGAGGGGCAGGGGCCGGGCGAACTCCGCGACCACGTCGGCCCGGCCCTCGGCCGCCAGGCGCTCCGCCAGCCGGTCGACCCCGGCGTCCACCGCCGCCTGGACCGAGCCGCGCAGGGCTTCCACGTGGCGGGGGGTGAACCCCTGGGACACCAGGCGGCGCAGCCGCAGGTGGTCCTCCGCGTCGATGTTCAGCAGGTTCGCGTCGAGGGCCGGGGGCAGGGCGAAGCCCTTGAAGCCGGTACCGGAGTGCCGCTTGTTGACGGACAGCCGGGGGTCGACGAGGCCCTGGCGGACATCGGCCTCCCGGGTCACCAGCCACACCGGCGAGCCGTCCGGCAGGGCGACGCGGTGCACGGACCCCTGCTCGCGCAGTCGTGCGTACATGGCGTGCGGGTCGGCCGGGAAGCCGGGCCCGAAGGGCTGGGGGAGGGCCGTGGGGGCGGTATTCAGGGTCATGCGGGTTCCTTGGGTGGTGTTGCGGGGGACTTGGGGCCGCCGGCGTGGCGGACGGCGAGGGGGGAGGACATGGCGCGGGCCAGCCTGCGCTGGAAGGCGAGTTCGGCCGCGAGGTCGCCGGGGGCCGCTGCCATGGGCGTCCTGGGCCGGCGCTGGGGCGGGAGGTCGCGGCGCTTCGCGTCGATCGCGTTGCTGAGCTGGGCCGCCTCCACCACGGCCGCCAGCTCCTCGCCGCGCAGGCCGGCCCGCTCGGCGTCGTGCCGGGCCAGCTCGGCCACCTCCGCGTCCATCCAGGTGCGCAGGGCCCACTGCGCGTCGCGGATCTCGATCACCATGCGGTACAGGCGGGTGCGCAGGTCCAGGGCTCGGGTGAACGGCAGGACCGGTTCCGGCACGTGCTCGGTCAGGCTCCGGTGCAGGGGGCCCAGCGCGCGCAGCGCGGTCCGGTGTCCCAGCCGGTCGCGCAGGGAGGTGAGGTGAGGGCCCCAGTCCGGCAGGATCCAGCCGATCGTCTGGACGATCACCGCGATGGCCACCCCGATCTGGGCGACGGGCTCCCAGGCGCGTCCGTCGTGCCCGAGCTGGGCCGCGACGACGTCGGCGGTCCGGGCGCCGGTGTAGACGAGCGCGAAGGGCAGGGTGAGGGCGACCATGCGCAGGCCGCGGCGCAGCCACGGGGACGGCGCGATCCTCGCGTACCGCGCTCCCATGACGCCGACCTGCACCTGGTTCGCCGTGAACGCGGCGAGGTAGACGAGCAGGTAGGCCGGGGTGAACCCGGCCCGGGCGACCGCGAAGTCGTGCGGTGCCTCGCCGTGGGCCGAGGCGGCGAAGAACAGCACCGCCATGGTGACCAGGACCAGTCCCAGGGCGATCACGCGGGGGACCGCCTTGCGGCGGGCCGCCTCCGGCCCGTGCCGGAAGTGCAGCAGTACGAGCTGCTGGCAGACGGTCATGACGACCACGCAGCTCTGGGTCAGCAGGCCGGAGAAGTTCTCGATGCCGGCGAGCTCGCTGACCCGCACCCAGACGGACGGGGTGGACACGGTGAAGATGACGAAGAGCAGCAGGAAGTTGGCGACCAGGGCGACCTGGGGGACCGAGCGGTCCGTCCTCAGGACCCGGGCCTTGTAGCCGAGGGCGATCAAAGCGACGGCCGAACACAGCGGATAGAGAAGGGTGTTCACGCCGGGCCCCGTGCCGCGGGGGACTCCAGCGAGCTCAGCCGCTCGGCGATCTCGCGGGCTTGCGGCGGCACGGTCCAGGTGGGTTGGACGTTCCAGGTGCCGATGATCCCGCCGATCAGCGAGCCCACCAGCTCGGCCTCCTGCTCGGCCTCGGAGTCGCCGTGTTCACGGCCCATGACCCGCCGTACGAGCGCGGGGTCGAGCGAGGGCATCAGCAGGCGCGAGGCGTCGGCGCCCATCACGGGCGAGGTGTCGTGGTCGCACACGACATGGCCGATCTCGTGGAGGATCACCTGCTGCTGGTGGACGGGCACCAGGCGCTCCTCGGCGAAGATGTAGTCACGGGTCTCGGTGGCGACCCACAGGCCGTGCGGCCCGGCAGAGGGGAGCGGGAGGGTGACGATGTGCACCTGCCGGTCGCGCAGGGTGCCGACGTGGGCGCACAGTTCGCCGATGGACAGTTTCTCGCCCGGCGGCAGACGCAGGCCCCGCACCTTCTCCCGGCACCGCTCGGCCAGTGGGTTGGCGGCCGGGCCGCCGCGTCTTGATCGCCAGCGCACGACGATCACAGCACGTCGACGCTGAGTGCCGCACCGCTGGACATCCTGATCCCCCCGAGTGATCGTCAGGATTTCTACCCCAGCACAGTTGCCCCGGCTGGTACAGGCGGGTTTGCGCCAGTAGGACCCGTCGAGGTCTTCGAGAGGGGTCGTGCGTCAGCCGCCGACAGGGCTCCCGGCTTCCGGCGGCTGCTCCGCAAGGCCCTCCAACTCCCGCACTCGCTCTATCAGTTCGTTGATCGACCGCATGCTCCTCTCCGACAGACCGGCGGTGCGCAGCGCGACCCGCTGGACCTGGGCGTCGCGCATGGCCGCCAGGAGGGCCAGCTCGGAGTCGACGGTGGCGGTCACCTCGTCGTCGAAGAAGTAGGCGGGCGGCACGCCGAAGAACCTCGCGAGCCCCTCGATGTGCCGCAGCGTCGGATTGTCGCGCTGGCCCTTGCGCAGCAGCCAGATGTAGCTGCCCGAGATGGGGACGCCGGACGCCGTGATGGCACGGGCGACCTCCTCGCCCGTGTAAGGCCCGCGGCCGGCCGGGGCCGTGGTGTCGAACAGGTGGTTCAGCTTGTCGGCCAGGCTGCCGGTCGGCTTGTCGTCGGGGTTGGTCATGCGCCGTGCCTCCATCTTCGAAGGCGCATTTTACCTTCGTACCTGAGGGGTCATCCGGTCGCCGGGGTCCGTGCGCCCGCGGCGGGCCCGTTGGCCACCGGCCAGGGGGAGTTCCCGCTCATGGTGGTCGCGGCCGACCTGGCTAGCCGAGAACGGCTTCGCCGAGGTGGGTGAGGCGGTGGACGACGAGGTTGCTCGTGCGCTCCGTCGCCACCAGCCCGGACCGCCGGAGCACGCTGACGTGCTTGCTCGCGGACGGCTTCGAAATGTGCAGGCGGCGCGAGATGTCGCCGGTGGAGCCGGGCACGCGGACGCTTTCGAGGACGCTCGCCCGGGTGTGCCCGAGCAGCTCCCGCAGGGCGGCGGCCCCGTCCTCCTCCGCCTGCCACAGGGCGGAGGCCGCCTCGGTGTCGAGCGGGACGTTGTAGACCAGTGTGGTCAGCCCCTGCCGGCCGGCCTCCGGGTCGAGGACGAGCGGGCGGCTGGCGAACAGGGAGGGGGCGAGGGCGATCCCGTCGCCGGTGAGGCGTATCTCCCGGGCGTTCTGCCCGTTGTCCACCCGTAAGCAGGGCGCGTCCCAGTCGATCGTCGGGTGGAGCCGGCTGAGCGCGCTTTCCACCCCGCCCGCCAGGGCCGTGCGCCCGAACAGCTCCCGCTCCGTCTCCAGATGGCTGCGGATGCGCCCCCAGAACGGCTCGACGGCCATGGCGTGGAAGTACCCGCCGGCGGGGGAGGGGCCCGCCGCGGCGATCGTGGAGGTGCGGTGCAGTCTTCGCTTCACCTTCCGGCGCCACTCGCTGAACTCGTCCTGGAGCGGCTCCGCGTATCTCTGCTCGGCGAGGCGCGATTCGAACTCCGCCCCCAGCGTGCCGATGAAGCGTATGCGCGACAGGTCCTCGACGGTCAGTCGGAGGGTGACCAACGCATTCCTCCTGATGTCAAAGCCAATGCACGCGGCTCCCCGCGCGCCCCCCTACCGTGCCCATCCACATGAGTTGATGGCTGTCGGCCAGCCTACAGTGATCAACCGGCCTCGGGGCAGGGCGCTTTCGAGCCCAGCCAGGTCCGGTACCCCGGGAGGACGGCGCGTGACCGGGCTCAGCACGGCCGACCGGGCGATGGCGCCCAGCGGCGCCGAGCAGGCCGGCGGGGTGGCGGGCCGTCCACACAAGTCGAAGGCCACGCCCCCGGCGGGCCGGGCCGGGCCCTGACGGAGGCCGGCGGCCCAGCGGAAGATGGCCATCGCCCGGACCTCCAGGACGCCTTCGTCGGGTTCCACTCCCGGACCTTGCCCAGGCAGCGGGCCGAGAAGGTGCGCCGGGGGACCGGTTGCGCAGCCCTCCGTGGAGTGGCTGACGATCTCGTGGAGCGGCTGACGATCTCGGTGTTCTCCCCGCGGCCGCCGTCCGCGCGACGCCGAAGGCCTGCGCGCGGACGGCGCCGTCCTTGCCGCCGCTGGACTGCGATGCAAACGTGGGGAGTTGCCTCAGCGGTCGGCGTCCTCCGGCCATCCGTACCCCGTGCGGGGCGCGGGAGGCACCGCGCCCATCGCGGTCAGGTCCCGGTCGGCGGCCCGCATCAGCCGGTCCGCCAGGTCGCGCATCGCCCGGCCCGCGGCGAGCTCGTCACCGATCGCGGGAACCTGCGGGTCCTCGGGGTTGCGCCGCGCGGCGCCGCGGCCGACCATCGTCGACGTGCCGTTGTCGAGCACGGCCCGCGCCTTGGTCGTACCGCCCTCCTCGATCAGGTAGACGCCCACCTGCCATTCCTCGGCGTGGGTCATGACGTACCTCCTCACACCCCGGCGCTGCCCCTGTCTCCAGGATGCCTCCGCGTGCGCGGTACGGGCCACCGCGGCTCCTCGGCGGCCTCCACCGCGGCCGGGACCGGCCGGGAGCCGAACAGGACGTCGCTGTGCGGGGAGCGGGCCTTGACCGGCGCCGCGACGGCCGGGCCCGGGCCGCCCGCACGGTCCGGGTCCGCGGCGCCCGCCGGGTCCGGATAGAGCAGGGCGTGGCACCGGCGGGCCTCGGCGTCGGCGTCGGCGCGGGCCACCAGGACGTGCTCGGCCCGGCCGTCCGCGTGCACCGTGGTGACCAGGCAGAGGTCGTCGTGGCGCCGCGCGCCGCCGAGCCGCGCCGCCGTGCCCCGGTCCCCGGCCGGCACCACCAGGTAGGGGCCGCTTGCCGAGTCGAACTCCGTGGTCCGCAGCCCGTCCGCCAGCAGCCCCCGCGCCGCCGCCCGGCGCTCCGGCCCGGACCGGAAGCGCCATACGTCGCTGCCCTTGTGCGCGACGACCGCGGCGGCCTCCGGGCCCTCGCCGACCACGGTCCCCGCCCCGCCCGCCCCGCCCGCACCGCCGGCCCAGGGGAACGGGCGGCAGTGCAGCCGCACGCCCCCGCGCTCCGCCCAGTCCACGGCGCTCTCGTGGACGACCTTGGCGCCGTGGCGCGACATCCGCCGCACGCCCTCGTAGCTGATCTCGTCCAGGGTGCGCGCGGCCGGCACCAGGTAGGGGTCCGCGGTGCACACGCCCGGCACGTCGGAGAAGAGCACGCAGGTACCGGCGCCCAGCGCCCCGGCCATCGCCGCCGCCGACAGATCGGAGCTGTTGCGGCCCAGCATGACGGTCCGGCCGGCCGCGTCGACCGCCTGCCCGCCCGGGACGACCAGGACCGGGCTGTCCTCCAGACCCGACAGCAGCACCGCCGGATCGGCCCGGACCAGCCCCGCCCGGTCGGCGGGCCCCTCGCCCAGCAGTCCGGTGCCGGCGGCCGTCAGCGGCAGCGCGGGCACGCCCACGGCGTCCAGGGCGGCCGCGAGCAGGGCGACGCTCACCGTCTCGCCGCTGGTCAGCAGCATGGCGGCGACCGGTGCGGGCGGATCGTCGGCCAGCGCCCCCAGGGTCTGCTGGAGCCGCCCGGTGGTACCGGACATCGCACTCACCACGACGACCACGGGGCGCTTCTCCTGCGCGGCCCGACGGGCCGTGTACCGGGCCACCCGCGCGAAGCCGTCCAGGTCGGCGAAGGCGGATCCGCCGAACTTCATCACCAGCGGACCCCGGTCCGGCCCGGGGCCGCCGGACGGCCCGCCGCTCACCCCAGCCACCCGTTCTTGACCCCGAGTTCCACGATCTGCAGGGCGTTGAGCGCCGCACCGACCCACAGGTTGTCCGCGACCACCCACACCGCCACGGCCCGCGGGTCCTCCGGCTCCACCCGGATGCGCCCGACGTGCACCAGCGCCCGGTCCTCGGGCCGGGCGAAGACGGAGCGCGGCATCGGGTACGAGGGGCTGTCCGACCGGGTGTAGACCCGCAGCCCCTCGGTGGCCGCCAGCGCCTTCTCGACCGCGTCGGCGGTGACCGGCTCGCGCAGCCTGACGTGCACCGCCTCGGAGTGGCAGTGGAAGACCGGCACCCGCACCGCCGTGGCGCTCACCCGCAGCTGGGGCAGGCCGAGTATCTTGCGCGGTTCGCGGACGAGTTTGCGCTCCTCGTGGGTGAGCCCCTGGTCGTCCTGGAGGCCGATCTCGGGCACGAGGCTGAAGGGCAGCGGCTGCCCGAACCGCCCGCCCGGCGTGCCCTGCGCCCCGGGGTCGTCCAGGATCCTGCGCGATCCCTCGGCCAGCTCCTCCAGCCCCCGCACTCCGCCCCCGCTCGCGGCCTGGTAGGTGGCCACCACGACGCTGTCCAGCGTGGCGAGTTCGTGCAGCGGCTGGAGGGCGCGCACCATCTGGATGGTCGAGCAGTTCGGATTCGCCACCAGGTTGGAGGCCGGCCGGACCGCGAGGGCGCCCGGGTTGACCTGGGGGACGACGAGCGGCACGTCGGGCCGCATGCGGAACGCGGAACTGTTGTCGACGATCAGCACCCCGGCCGCGGCCAGCCGCTCCGCCTCCCGGCTGCTGACGTCCGCCCCCGCGCAGAAGACGGCCACGTCCAGATCCTGCGGGTCGAGTTCCTCGACGGTCACCAGCGGGGCCAGCGGCAGGGAGAGCGCGAGCTCGGCGCCCAGGTCCCGCCCGACGCTGCGCGCCGACCCGACCGGTACCACCCGCTCCACCGGCACGATCCCGCTGTCGAGCAGGGCCAGGCACTCCCTGCCCACGGCGCCGGTGGCGCCGACTATCGCGATGCGCAGCATTCCCGTCCTCCTGTTCGCGCCCACGTGGGCGCGGCGTGTGTCGGTCAGGTCAGAGAACCCCGGAAGGCACGCCGGTAGGCGTTCGGGGTGGTGTTGAGCGAGCGCACGAACTGGTGCCGCAGGGCTGCCGCGTTGGGGAATCCCGTACGGGCGGCCACGGCCTCCATCGTCTCGTCCGTGTTCTCCAGGAGCCGCTGGGCGCTCAGGACCCGCTGCGCCAGCAGCCAGCGGTACGGGGTGGTGCCGGTCTCCATCCGGAAGCGGCGGGCGAAGGTGCGCGGCGACATGCAGGCCAGGGCCGACAGCTGCTCGACACTGATCTCCTGGTCCAGGTGCTCCTCGGCCCAGGCCAGCACGTCGCGCACCCCGTCCTCCCGGTACTCCGCCACCGGCCGCTCGATGTACTGCGCCTGGCCGCCGTCCCGGTGCGGGGGGACGACCATGCGCCGGGCGATCGCATTGGCGACGTCGCTGCCCTGGAGCTTGCGCACCAGGTGCAGCGCGGCGTCGATGCCCGCGGAGGTGCCGGCCGAGGTGAAGACCGGATCCTCGTCGACGTAGAGCACGCCCGGTTCGACCTCCGCCTTCGGATACCGCTCGGCGAGCGCGGCGGCGTACCGCCAGTGCGTGGTGCAGCGCCGCCCGTCGAGCAGCCCGGCCGCCCCCAGCACGAAGGCCCCCACGCAGACGCTGAGCACCCGTGCGCCGCGCGCCACCGCCTGGCGCAGGGCCTCCAGGAGGTCCGGTGGGAAGTCCCTGGTGTGGAAGTCGTCCCCGACGGGGATGGCGATGAGATCCGCGTCCGCGAGCCGGTCGAGGCCGTACGGCGTGCTGATGGTGAATCCCGGGACCGCTCGCACGGACGCGGATTCCGCGGCGACCAGCGCGAAGTCGTAGGCCGGCAGCCCCTCCTCCTGGCGGTCGATCCCGAACACCTCGCATACGACGCCCAGCTCGAACGGGTGGACGTTGTCGAGTAGCACAGCGGCTACGTTCTTCAGCATGGGATCCAATGTGGCAGGGATTCGTGGTGTTCTGACAGTCCCACCACTGTCAGGTGGCCAAAAGCTCCCGCACACTGACGGCATGCATCCCGCAATCACTCGCCGATCGAGACGATACCGCCGCGGATTCCCATGACGACGGCCTGTGTCCGATCAGAGGCGCCCACCTTCGAGAAGACGGCGGACAAATGATTCCGCACCGTCTTCTCCGATATGCCGAGCGAACTGGCCACCCGCCGGTTCGATTTGCCCTGCGAGACGAGGACGAGGATCTCCCGCTCGCGCGCCGTCAGGGAGGAAAGGGGTTCCCGGGACGTCGGATCCGCGGGGATGCCCACGGGGTCGGGTTCCGTCCGCTGCTCGTCGCCGGTGTCCGTACGCAGGTCCTCGATCATCTGCTCCTGCGCTTCCAGCGCGTCCTGCACCTCGCCGAGGGCCTTGTGCATCCTGTCGACCGCTTCGGCAAGCGCCGTGACGGGCTGCGGTGGCGCACCGCAGGATTCACAGCACCTCTTGCCACTCAACTTCACGACTCGCCTCTGCACGACACGTGCCATCAGGTGCACTCCCTTAATGCAGATAATGCAGATGTGATAACCGAACCGCTCTTTTCTTTTCGGTGATGGCTCAAGAAGGAAGCTGCGTGTGGATGGCGACGGTCTTGCACCGCGTGTATTCCCGCAGCGCCTCCAGCCCTTTCTCCACGCCTATCCCCGAGCGCTTGTATCCCCCGAAGGGGAGCTCCACGCCGCCGGCCGCGCTGTAGTTGTTCACGAACACCTGCCCCACCCGCAGCCGCTGGGCGAGCCAGTGGGCGGTGGTCACGTCGGACGTCCACACTCCGGCCGCCAGCCCGTAGGTGGTGTTCTCCGCGAGCTCGACCGCCTCGTCCAGGGTGTCGAAGACCGACACGCACAGGACCGGGCCGAAGATCTCCTCGTGGAACACCCGGTGCTCGGGTGTCACGTGGTCCAGGATGGTGGGTTCCACGTAGAACCCCCCGGCGTGGGCCGCGCCCCCGGGCGCCTTGCCGCCGGTGCGGACCACGGCGTGCCTGCTGCCCTCGGCCAGGTAGCCGAGCACCCTGTCGCGCTGCTTCGCGGAGATGAGCGGCCCCATGTCGGGATCGCCGGTCCCCGGGCCGACGCGCAGGGCGCGGAACGCCTCCGTGAGGGCCGCCACGAGTTCCCCGTGCACGGACCGGTGGACGAGCAGCCGGCTGCCGGCCGAGCAGTTCTGCCCCGCGTGCTCGGTGATCGAGTCGACGATCTGCGGCACCGCCCGTGCGGCGTCGGCGTCGGGAAGGACGATGTGCGGGGACTTGCCCCCGAGCTCCAGGGTGACCGGCACGATGTTGCGCGCGGCCGCGGCCATCACGGCCTCGCCGATCTCCCGCGAACCCGTGAAGGCCAGCCGGTCCACGCCGGGGTGCGCGGCCAGTGCTGCACCTGCCTCCTCTCCGTAGCCCGGCACGACGTTCAGCGCGCCCGCCGGAAGTCCTGCTTCCAAAACGATGTCCGCCAGGCGGAGCGAGGTCAACGGCGCGTCCTCCGCCGGCTTGAGCACACAGCAGTTTCCGGCCGCGAGGGCGGGTGCGACGGTCCTGGCGGCGATCTGCAGGGGGTAGTTCCACGGGATGATGTGCCCGCACACCCCGTAGGGCTCCCGCAGGGTGAAGGCGAACCGGTCCGCTCGGTGCAGGATCGTTTCGCCACCCAGTGCCTCCACGGCACCGGCGTAGAAGTCGAAGTAGCGGGCGGCGACGTCGGCGTCGACCAGCGACTGGCTCAGCGGCTTGCCGGTGTCGAGGGTCTCCAGTCTGGCCAGTTCCGAGCGTTCGGCCCGGATCGCCGCGGCGATCCGGCGGCAGGCCCCGGACCGCTCCGCGACCGTGGCGAACCGCCAGGCGGACTCGTACGTGTGCCGCGCTGCGTCCACGGCGTCCGCCACCTCGGCCGCGCCGCAGCGGGCCACTCGGGCGAAAGGCCGGCCGTTCGACGGATCGAGGACGTCGATCCACGCAGTCGCGGGGACCTTCTTTCCCGCGATGACGGCCGTGTACTCGGTTAAGTCTGCTTCGCTCACGGGGGCCTCAAGCTCCTTGCGTGGGGGACCGCAACACTCGTCGTCAGCCGGTCATCGAACCGCCGAGAATTCTCTTCAGATCACGAGCGGCGACATCGCGCGGGCAGCACACCAGAAGGCGCTGCTGTTTGAGCGCACCATCGACAAGTGCAGGGAGATCCTTGCCCGAATAGCCGAAGGACGCAAGGCCGCCCGGACCGCCGGTGTCCGCAACCAACTGCTGCAATGTGGCCGGAAGTACATCCGCACCGTGGGCCGTCGACACTCCGCGAAGATCGGCGCCGAGCAACTCGGCCGCGCGCAGGTGCCGTTCGGGAGATGTCGGATAGGTGAATTCGAATGCGGCCGGAGCCGTCGAGACGACCGCGGCGCCGTGCGGCACCATTGCGTGATCGACCGCGTATCCCTCCGGCCGGTAGTCCCGCACGAGTCCGGCTATCGGATAGGCGCAGGCGTGTGGAATATGGGTTCCGGCATTGCCGAATCCCATTCCGGCATAGCTCGCCGCCTGGCTCATCCCGATCCGGGCTTCCAGATCGTCGGGATTGAGCACGGCCCGCCGCAGGTAGCGGCCGACCAGCCGCAGCGCCTGCTCCACCCACACGTCGCTGATCGGATTGGCGCCCACGTACAGCGGCCGGTCGCCGGGCGCGGGGTAGGGCGGGCGCCGGTCGTAGGGGCGGGCGGTATACGACTCGCAGGCGTGCGTCAGCACGTCGTACCCCGAGGACGCGGTGACCTCCGGCGGCAGGGTCAGGGTGTTGGCCGGATCGATCAGGGCCAGCGACGGCAGCAGCCGCAGGTCGCTGATCCCCGTCTTCACGTTCAGGCCGCTGACGCCGAGGGCGACCATGGCGGTGCACTCGCTCCCGCTGCCGGCCGTGGTGGGAACCGCCACCAGCGGCTTCAGCGGCCCGGGGATCCGCGCCCCGACGCCGATCGGCGCGTTCAGGTAGTCGCGCACCGGCCGGCCGGGGTAAGTGAGCAGCAGGTTCAGCATCTTGGCCGTGTCGATCGCGCTGCCGCCGCCGAGGCCGATGAAGCCGTCCACCCGGAGGGACGCCAGTTCGCGGGCGGCAAGGGTGACGCTCTCGTCGGTGGGCTCCACCTGGGTGCGGTCGAAGACCGTGACCGCGATCCCCTCCTGCTCGACGAGTTTGGCGACCCGGGCCGGCAGGCCGAGGCCGGCCAGGGTCCGGTCGGTCACCAGCAGGACCGACCGGACCCCGGCCCTGCGCAGTTCGTAGCCGATTTCCCGCGTGGCGCCGACACCGAATTTCAGTGGTGGGGCCTGCCAGCCGATGATCCTCTCGTGCTCTGGAGAACTTCCTCCGACCCACGCAACCGGCTCCACCGTCTGCCCTCGCCCTCTTGACCGATCGGCAACATTACGTTGCATATTCATTCCGAATTTGATCAGGTGAGGGCCACACTAGTCCGGCCAATTCCCCCTCACCATAGGACTCTCGTCCCATACGGGAAGGGGCGGGGTGTCCGAATTCCCACCCCGCCCCTTCCCGCCCCGCCCCCCTCGGGCCCCCCTGTCAGGCGGGTTCCACCGTCAGCTGTGCCTCGATCTCCTTGACACGCACCGTGTCCGCGTCAACGGATTCCTGACTCGGGCCCGCGAGGATGACCCAGCCCAGGCTGGTGAACAGGTCCTCGGTACACGGCACCAGCTCGCCGTTGGCGTACGGCACGCCCAGCCGCTGGAAGGTGGGCAGGGCCCGGACCGCGTCCAGGGCCTCGGCGTTGCGCAGGATCCCCTCGCGCGGGCTGGACAGCCACACCACGCGCACCGGCTGCACGATCTCGTACCCGGGCGTGAACGTCCCGTCGAGGTGGTGGCGCACCGTGCGGTCGATCTGGCAGTCGCCGGTGGCCAGGCGCGCCGAGTACTGCAGGCAACTCCCGGCCAGCCGCGCGGCCGTCTCGATGAGCCGCGGGCCGTCGGCCGTGAGCATGACCTCCGTGTGCGTGCAGCCGGTACGGATGCCGACCGCCTGCGCGACCTGCCGGGTGTACTCGCCCAGCAGCACCGCGACCGGGTCCTGCGGGGCCAGGTAGTCGACCGCGTCGTAGATCCCGATCCGGTCGTTCTTCGCCGACTTGCTGTAGCGGCTGACCGAGACCAGGCCGAACTTCCCGTCGACCGAGTACGTGTCGACGATGTACTCCGTCCCCTCGGCGAACTCCTGCACCAGGACGGTGTCGTTGCGGATGTCGAAGCGGTTGACCGAGCCGAGGAGCCGCTCGAAGTACGGCCGCCAGTCCTCCCGCGCGCCGACCTTGTGCACGTCGTCCGTGCCCCCGCTGCGGCGGGGCTTGAGCACCAGCGGCCGGCCCTCGAGGCCGTTGTCGCGGATCCACGCGGCGACCTCTTCGGGGTCGTCGGTGGCGATCTGGCGCAGATGCGGGATGCCGGCGGCCGCGACCGCCTGGCCCATGGGCCATTTGTCACGGCGGGCTTCGGACAGCTCGAACACGTTGCCCGTGCCCGGCATCAGCCGCTCGACCAGGGCGTCCACCAGCATCACCGCGGACTCGTTCCCCGGGACGATGGCGACCGGGTCGTAGCCCTTCACCGTCCGCAGGAGCTCCTCGAAGTCGCCGTCGTGATGGTGCGTACGGAAGAAGGCGTCCGGATTCCACGTGCGCCGGTAGGAGTTCAGCGGTCCGGGCGTGCTGAGCACGGCCACCGGTTCGATGTCTCGCTCCCGGAAGGCGTTCGCGTACTCGGCCGCGCCGGAGTAGGGGTCGACGAGGATCGCGTAGCGGGGCATTTCATTTCCTCCTGAGTAGTGCGCGGGCGCTGCCTGCCTCACTTGCCGACCGTGGCCTCCGCGCCGGTGCCGAGGCCCTCGCCGGACCCCGCCCCGCCGTCCGGCTCCGCACGCGGCGGCTTGCGGTCCGCGGCGCCGGTGGGACGCACGCCCAGCCAGGCGGCCCCCACCGCGAGCAGCCCGACGGCCCCGCAGCCGAGCCACAGGCCGTCCCCGAACCGGTTCCAGAGCATGACGCCGAGGAACGGGCCCACCGCGGTGCCGAGTCCGTACAGCGAGTTCGACGCGCCCAGGTAGCGGCCGCGCAGCTCGGGCGGTCCGGCCTGCGCCGGGTAGGCGAAGAAGAGCGTCGGATAGCCGATGATCTCGCCGAGCGACCAGACGAGGGTCGCGATCACCAGCGCGGCGATCCCCCAGGGCAGCGCGTACAGGCTCATCCCGATGCCGGTCAGCGCCACACCGGCGATCACCGCGATCCTGGCCGGCCAGCGCTGCACCACCTTGGCGACCAGCAGTTCGCAGGTGATGACCAGCGCGCCGTTCAGCGCGACCATCGCCGCGTACACGCCGGTGCCCAGGCCTTGGTGCTTGACCGTCAGGGGAAGGGTCGAGACGTACTGGATGTAGATGACCGAGCTCGCGAACATCGCCAGCAGGAACAGCACGTACCGGCCGTCCGACAGCACCGCGAGATAGCTCGGCTTGCGGCCCGCGGCCGCCCCGGACCCCGCGCCGCCCGCCGACTCCTTCTCCCCGGACCCGGCCGGCGCTCGGGGCAGGGTCACCCCGGCCACGGTCGCGAAGACCAGGATCGCCACGGCCTCGCCCCAGAAGAGGAAGTCCCACGACACCTGGACCAGAGCCGCGCCCAGCAGCGGGGCCGCGGTCGTGCCGAGGTTGATGGCCAGCCGGACCATGGCGAAGATCATGACCTGGCGCTCGGCGGGGATCAGCTGGCTGATCATGCTCGTGGAGGCGGGACGGTACGCCTGGCTCAGGGCCGCGCCGGCTCCGATGACCACCAGGATCGCCGCGTAGCTGTCCAGGTAGAGGACCGCGGGGAACAGCAGCGCCGAGCTCACCAGCGTCGACATGATGGTCAGCCGCGGCCCGACGCGGTCGGACATCCAGCCGCCGGTGAGCACCCCCAGCACGGTCCCCGCGCCGTAGACGCCGAGTGCGATGCCGGCCTGGGTGTCGGTGAACCCGCGCTGCGTCATGTACAGCACCATGAAGACCTGGATGAAACCGCCGAGTCTGTTCACCGCGGTGCCGACGAGCAGGGACTTCACCGCTGTCGGCGACTCACGCCAGACCGTCTTGACCCCGACGTGGGCGGGCTGTGGCTCCGTCTCGTTCACTGCGGAGGGGGAATCGCTGCTTGCCATGGGATTACTCTGCGATGGTGCAGGCCAGGGCGACAGTGGCCAGACTGACGTCCGTCCACGATTTCCTGCCACGCGCCGTCATCGCGCGTCCCCCGGCTTCGCGTCCGCGAGCCCGGCGAGGGCCTGGCCGAAGACCTCGCGCGCCCGCCGGGCGGTCTTCTCGCGCCACACCGCGTCCTCGGCCGGGCAGAACGCCGCACGGATCAGCTGCTTGAGTTCGGAGCGCACCGCCTCGGCCGGCCCGTGCCGGCGGTGCAGCCAGGCGTCCGCGCACAGCGCGAGCAGCACCTCGGGGCCGGGCTGGGTGCCGAACTCCAGGGTGATGGCCGTGAGCAGGCCCGCGGGCCCCAGGCCGTCGGCCACCGCGGTCGCGGTGTTGCCCACGATGGGCGTGGACGAGGAGGTGCCCAGCTCCGAGGCGGTGAGCGCGTCGCCGTACCAGCGCCGGGCGCGCTCGTGGGCCTCGGCGTCGCGGCCGCCGCGGAAGATGGGTTCGCCGACACCGCGCTCGCCCAGCCCCGTGTGCAGGTCGATGTAGGCCACGTGCGCGGCGCCGGCGATCTGCTCGGCCACCACCGTCCGGAAGACCCGCTGGGACCACGCCGGCCGCACCCCGCCGTAGAACAGGCCGTCGGGGTGCCGGTACTGGCCGCGGGTGACGGCCTCCTGCAGGGTCTGCGGGCCGAGCCGGTCGCGCAGCGCGTTCAGGCCGGCCACCAGCTCGGCCGGGGCGAAGGCGGGGGAGTCCGGCGGCACCAGCGCCGCGTGGACGGCGTCGTACGCGTCGTTGTGCGGCGGCGTGGAGTGGTCGACGAAGTTCCGGTTGAGGTCGACGTTGTCCTCGTTGACCCGCCGCAGGTACGCGAAGCCGTACGGGTTGAGGGCGTGCACGAGCAGCACGCCCGTCCCCGGCCCGGCCTCCTCCGCCATCCCCTCCCGCAGCAGGATCCCGGTCTGGCACGCCGAACCGCAGAAGCCCTCGATGCCGTGCGTTCCGGAGACCGTCACCAGCAGCTTCCGCGGCCCGGACGGTCCCACGTAGGCGGTGTCGACGCAGAGCTCACCGCCGTCCGGCCCCCGGTGCCCCGGCAGGGCGAACGACCGCAGCCGGGCGCCCGCCGCTTCGGCGGCGCGCAGGAAGTCCGCGCGGGCCTGCGCGTAGTCGGAGGGGAAGGGGACGTCTGCCATGGCTGTCTCGCGTTCCTTGAGGACCGAATTCCGAATTCCGTGTTCCGGGTCCGGTACGGGCCTCAGCCGCGCCCGGAGGGCAGCGGCACACCCAGGGCCGCGAGGATCGAGTGAGCCCCGTCCCGGGTGGGGACGTGCAGCATGCACAGCACCCGGTCGCCGGGCGCCGCGTGCCGTTCGAAGTATGCGTTCGCCTCCGGCACGTAGCTGGTGGGCCGCTCCCGGTAGAGGTCGCGCGGACGTCCGATGCCCGGGAAGACGCCGAGGGCCGCGTCGAAGGCGGCGCCGGGCGCGAGCGCCCCGGCCACCTCGGCGGCCAGCGCCTGCTGGCTGTCGTCCTTGCCCGCCAGATCCGGGTACAGGGCGATGTCCGGATGCCCGCTGAACGCCGACATCGCACAGTGCACCACGGGGTTGTACGTCTTGAGCGCGATCACCTCGGGGAACGGGCGGCCGTCGGCCAGCAGCCGGGCGAAATGGACGGACCAGCTCTCACCGAAGACCGGGCCGTTGCGGTACTTGTCGCCCACGAACTGGATCATCACGTGCAGGCAGGAGCGCCCCGACGGGATCTGCGCCCAGTGCGACGTGAGCAGCGAGACCACGCGGTCGCGCTCCCGGTCCACCCCGACGACGACGTAGTCGGCCTCGGTCAGCATGTCGCGGCGGAGCGTGAACAGCTGGCGGGCCTGCAGGCCGGGCATGGTCTCCACCAGGCCGTCCACGATCCACTTCTCGGTCTCGGTGGGCAGCTCCCGGCCGGGCGGCAGGGCCATCACCTCGACGGCCTGCCGCCCCTTCGGCCCCGCGGCCCGGTCGTTGTCCGGCACGGACGGCCCCGCTCAGACGTCGGCCGAGGTGGGCAGCGGGATCTGGGCCCCGGTGCGGCCGAGGACGGTGAGCTGGTGCAGCTCGACGAAGTAGAGCTTCCACAGCCAGTAGACGTGGTTGAGGTGCTCGACGACCTTCTGCTCGTCCGCGTCCGAGGTGACCAGGGTGCTCATCACGCGCCACACGAAGTCGTCGTGGTCGTCGTCGAGGTCGGTGTTGACGTGGGCGCGCGCGCCCTTCACGTTCTCCTGGCCGAGGACGCTCTCCAGGTTGTCCAGCCACTCGGGCTGGGTGCGCGTGGTCACGTACTCCACGAAGTACACGCTGGTGATCAGCGCGAGCGGGCTGTCCTCGAACTCCATGCCGTACTGGAGGTAGCCGGTGAGCAGCTTCGTGGAGAGCATCGGCTCGGTGGAGTAGATCTGGTCCTTGGTGACGCCGACCTTGGCGAGGTCCGCCGCGAACAGCCGGTCGTGCAGCATCTCGTCGTCGGTGTAGTGCGCCCAGGCCTTGGCCTGCACCGGGTCGACCTTGGTGAAGTACTTGATGGCCAGCGCGTCGATGGTGCGCTTGCGGCGCAGCCGCAGGATGGTCTCGATGTTGTGGCGCTTGTAGTAGTCCAGGTTGAGTTCGGCCGCGCTCTTCTGGTGCTGGGCGAACGGGACCGTCTCGTAGAAGTCCTTGATGAAGGTGTCGAGGATCGCGTCGACCCGCTTGCGCAGTTCCGGGTTGATGGTCATGGGCTTGCTTCCCTCCTGTGGGGTCAGTGGCAGCCGCAGCTCGCGCTGGACACGCGCTGCATCCGGCCGCGGCGCACCGCCTTGCGGGCGCCGAGGACGGCGGTTCCGTCCGAAGTCAGCAGCGAGCTGCGGGGGCAGAGGAAGGCCAGGGCGAAGCGCGTGGCCGGGGTGATGCCGAGGCCCAGGTTGACCACGCCGCCGGTGGCGCCGTACACCTCGTTGGGGCCGCAGTTCGCCGGGATGACCTCTGTGGTGGTGTTGATCCCGAAGCCGAGTTCCCAGATGACGCGGTAACGCGGATCGTCGGTGAGGAGCTTGTCCAGCTCCGCGGCGGCCGGCGCGGCCCCCGAAGTCTGCGGGGTGACCCCCTCGATGCTGCCGGCGGTGACGTGGAGCGTCACGGCGTGCGAGACGAGGGGGGAGAGCGCCTCGAACAGCCGCTGCTGCTCGGCGCCGTCGGCGGGGTCCGCGTGCCGGTGCACGATCGGCCACCCGCGCAGCGTCAGGTCCCCGTGGAGACCGAGCAGCCGGGCTTCCGGCTCGAAGGTGGTGATCTCCGCGGCGGTGACGCTCAGCTTGCCGGAGGGGAAGATCTGCTGGTCGCCCGGCTCCAGGACGCCCGCCTGCTGGTTCCATACGCAGTCGCCCACGGTGTGGTCGAACTCGGCCTCCGTGCCGGAGGCGTCGTCCACGATCGTCAGCCGGTCGCTGTCCCCGACGAGGTCGAAGAACTCCTCCGCGGTGGCCGCCTGCTGGGCGATGTCGGTCTTCGCCGCGCTGCGCAGGAAGTAGCGGACGTACTCGTCGGTGAGCGGGGTGGAGCCGGCGGGCAGCACGGCCAGCTTGCGGGCGCCCAGCTCCTGCGGCGTCGGCGAGTCGAGGAAGCGGCCGGGACAGACGGCCAGCACGTGCGCGTCCGGCGGAACGCTCCGCTCGATGAGGGAGCCCAGGCGCGTACCGCGCGGCAGCGTCAGGTGGACCACGCGGGAATTCCCGTCACCGGGCAGCAACGAGAGGGACTTGCCGCCGTCCTCACTCGTGATCAGACAGAAAGTCTCGGCCGGCTCGCCGAACTGACCGAAGTCATGGGTGGTGAGATCCAGCGGTGACACGGGCGAACTCCCTACGGTGAGAAGACGAGAACCCCGTGGCGGGGCATTCGCATGCCCCGCCACGGGTCGGTACTCAGCCCAGGAGCGTGCCCAGGTAGTTGCGGTTCTTCTGCACCTTGATCTTCTTCATGACAGTCACCTCCTGTTTGAATCGGATTCTGTTGCATTCACCCCGAACGGTCCGAAGGTCGAAATCCGCTAGTCCGCGGAGACGACCCTCTCCACCGTGGGGTGGTCCGGGTGGCCGATCAGCGCCAGTCCATTGCTCGTGAGGACGCGCGTGTCGGGCGAAATGATGTCCAGGTGGTATTGGGTGTACGGAGTGAGCCCGAGGCCGTAGTGCAGGCAGCCTTCCGTGCCGCCGTACACCTCGTTCATGGCGTGGTTGCCGGGCAGGATGTCGAGCGAGGTGTTCAGCGCGTGGCCGATCTCCCACACGATCCGGTAGCGGGAGTCCACCGCGAACATCTGCTCCAGCATCGCCACGGCCGGCGCGGCTCCCGGGTCCAGCGCCTCCAGGCGCGTGATCCTGCCGTCCTCGACCTTGGCCTTGATGGCGTTGTCGCGCATCGACCAGAGCTGGGAGTGGATGCGGGCCTGGTCGGTCCGGGAGAAGGACGGGGTGCCGTTGTGCAGGATCGGGTAGCCGCGCAGCGTGATCTCGCCCTCCAGCGGCAGCTTCAGGGCCTCGTCGAACTCCCTGATCTCCACCGGCAGCACGCTGATCTCGCCCGACGGCACGATCTGCTGGTCGCCCCACTCGAGCGGTCCGGCCTGCTGGTTCCACACCAGGCCGTCGCGGAGGTGGTCCAGTACGGCCCGGGTGCCGTGCACGGGGTCGGCGTACACCAGGTGCTCGGCCTCTTCGGCGAGCTCGAAGAAGGTGTCGCAGAACGCCGCCTGGTCGGCCGACGAGGTCCGCTCCATGACCCCGAGGAAGTGCCGGATCTCCTCGAGGGTGGTCGGCGTCGAGTTGCACGCCATGCCCATGATCTTCCGCTGCCCCACCAGATCGGGATCCGGGGACGCGAAGAACCGGTGGGGTGAGACGACCAGGATGTGGGCCGGTTCCGGGATCCGCTTTTCGAGGATGTCCTCGAAACGGTCGCCCGTGCCCATCGGGATCGTGAGATAGCTCTTGTACGCGGCGGATTCGACGATCTCGAACTGATCGACCAATTCGGGGTTCGTGACCAGGCAGAAAGTGCTTCCGGTGGCCTCGCCGAACTGGCTGAAGCGTCCGGGATCTATGGATATCCGAGTCATGATCACTCCCTCGTGGCCTGTGCCGCTCGCCCTCGCCGTGGTCACTACTTTGGCCGCCGGGGGTCACCGCTCGCTATAGGACCAATGTCCCGGAGGGGCTTCGCCCCTGTTCAGGGCGTTGTGGAGCCGTGCGGGCGGGGTTTTATCCCAGGTTTAGGGGCGTGTCAAGTCCCGACTTTCCGGAACGTGACCCGGATGTACCAGCCGGGGCTTACTTGTGGTGCGGGCCTCACCGGAAACGAAATGAGGCGACAAACAACCGCACCGCCCCAGTCCCGGGGAACTCCGATCCATCACTTTGAATAGCTTGGGAGAAAATCATGAACCGCAAGATTCGTATCGCCACGCTGATCGCTTCCGCTGCTGTGATCGGCGGAGGGATCGCCCTCCCCGCCTCCACGGCCATGGCGGCTCCGATGCCCGGGCACGTCGTCTCCCTCGTGGAGGACGGTGGGGCCGGAGGCAAGGGCGGCAAGGGCGGGGGCGGCGGCCTCGTCGGCGGCGGCGGTGGTTCCGGCGGCGCCGGCGGTGGCAGCGTCAACGGCACCGGCGGCGCGGGCGGAGACGGTGGCGCCGGTGGCGACGGACTCCTCGTCGGCGGTGGCGGCGGTGGCGGCGGCGGTGGCGGCGAGGGCCGCATCGGTGGCGCCGGCGGCGACGGCGGCGAAGGCGGCTTCGGCATCTTCGAGGGTGGCGAAGGCGGCGGTGGCGGCGGTGGCGGCGACGGCAGGCTGGTCGGCGGCGTCGGCGGCGACGGCGGTGACGGCGGCTTCAGCATCTTCCAGGGCGGCAAGGGAGGGGACGCCGGCGACGGCGGCTTCGGCGGCCTGATCGGTGGCCTCGGCGGCGACGCCGGGAACGGCGGCGGCGCCCTGTTCTAAGAGGTTCCAAGAGAAGCGCCCGGCCCCACGGGGGAGGCCTCACGGCCTCCCCCCACCCCCACCCCCACCCCCACCCCTTCTTGATCACACCTACGGAGAACCCCATGTTCACGATTTCCTGGCAGCGTCCGCTCGTCCTGGCCGCGACCTCGATCGCTCTGGTCACCGGTACGGCCGTCGCGGCGCAGGCGTCGGTGCACCACACTCCGGCGGGCGTCACCGCGGCTGCCGTGGCCGACGTCTCCACCTGCATCGGGGGCGGCAAGGGCGGGGAAGGCGGCAAGGGCGGCGAGGGCGGCAAGGGCGGCCGGCCCGGCCAGCCGGGCGAGCCCGGCAAGCCCGGCGGGGTGGGCTGCGTCCTCGGATTCGACGAACTGCCCGACAAGGAGAAGTCGGACCTGACGGTGGTGGACAAGGTGCGCATCGTGTTGACCCTGCTGGCCGACGACTCGGACGAGACGAAGGAGAAGATCGCCAAGAAGTACGACATCTCGGAGGAGCAGCTCGACACCTGGAAGCGCCAGTACGTCGACGGCGACTGGTTCGCCCTGATGGGGAGCGGCCTCACCGACTCGTGAGGCAGGGGGACGGGCCGGCCGGCCGACAGACCGCCGGCCCGCCTCTCGAAACCGATATCCAGCCAAGGGAGAATCACATGCGCATCCGTCGTTCCTGGAAGTTCCGCCTCGGTCTCGTCGTCTCGACCACCCTGCTCGGCGCCGGCGCCATGACGCCCGCTGCCATGGCGGCCCCGGCCCCGGCCCCGTCCGCCCAGACCGCCCCGGCCCTCGGCGCCCAGCAGTACGGCTCCGCGTACAGCGGCGACGACCGGCCCGGCGGCAGCCGCTCCGGCTCCTTCGGCAACGTCAACGTGGGCAACGGCAGCGTCCGCGTCGGTGACAAGGTCTGTGCGGGCAAGTGCGACGGATCGGTGAACGGCACCAACGGCAAGGGCACCGCCGGCGGCGTCTGCGCCGGGATCTGCAACGGCAGCGCCAACGGCGGCACCGGAGCCACCGGCCCCACGGGCGGCACCGGCCAGACCGGAGGCAGGGGCGGCGTCTGCGTCGGAGTGTGCAACGGCAGCGTCAACGGAGGCAACGGCGGCAACGGCGGGGCCGCGCGACCCGGCGGCGACGGCGGTGCGGGCGGCCTCGGCGGCGACGGCGGAATCTGCATCGGCGTCGGCTGCCAGAACAGCGGCTTCGGCGGCCGCGGCGGCGACGGCGGAGCCGGCTGACCCCCCCGTGACGCGCGGAGCGCGCCCCACCCGTGCCCGTCACCCGCTCCGGCGGGTGGCGGGCACGGCTGTGGACCACTCGATAGACTTCTCGGTACGGCTGGTCGCGGACGATCGAGGACGGGGTCGGCATGACGGCACCGAACCTGAGCAGCTACACGGGCCGGCCCTCCGCCCTGATCGGGAAGCAGATCGCGGGCTACCGGGTCGAGCGCATGCTCGGCCGCGGCGGCATGGCCGTCGTCTACTGCGCCAAGGACCTGCGCCTGGACCGTACGGTCGCCCTGAAGCTGATCGCCCCGGAGCGGGCGCGCGACGACACCTTCCGCCGCCGCTTCACCCACGAGTCACGGGTCGCCGCGTCGATCGACCACCCGCACATCGTGCCCATCTTCGAAGCCGGCGAGACCGACGGCGTGCTGTACATCGCCATGCGCTACGTCTCCGGCCTGGACCTGCGCGCCCTGCTGGACCGGGAGGGCCCGCTGCCCGTCGCGACCGCGCTGCGCATCGCCGCCCAGGTGGCCTCCGCGCTCGACGCGGCCCACGAGCACGACCTGGTGCACCGGGACGTCAAGCCCGGCAACATCCTGGTCGCCGCGGGGACCGACAGCGAGCACCCCGAGCACATCTACCTCACGGATTTCGGACTGACGAAGAGGGCGCTCTCGCTCACCGGGTTCACCCACACGGGAGAGTTCGTCGGCACGCTCGACTACATGGCGCCGGAGCAGATCTCCGGCCGGCCGGTGGACGGCAGGTGCGACCTCTACAGCCTGGCCTGCGTCGTCTACGAAACTCTCGCCGGCGGGCCGCCCTTCGAGCGCGACGACGCCGCGGCGCTGCTGTGGGCACACCAGTACGACCAGCCCCCTCTCCTGACGGAGCGGAGGCCGGACGTCGAGCACGCGGTGGACGAGGTGATGGCGAAGGCGCTGGGGAAGGTGCCCGAGGACCGCTACGGGTCCTGCCTGGAGTTCGTGGCCGCCCTGCGGGCCGCCGCCGGGAAGGGGGGCGGCCACCGCGGCGGTCCTTCGCCCGCGCCGGATTCCCGGTCCCCCGGGACCTCGGACGCCGGGCCCCCGCCGGAGCCCCCCGCCTGGGCCGGGCCGGTCTTCCGCGGCCCGCAGACGACGGGCTAGTACCCCACGAGGGTCTGCTCGGCCCAGATGGTCTTGCCGATCGGGGCGTGCCGGGTGCCCCAGCGGTGGGCGAGCTGGGCGACCAGCAGCAGGCCCCGCCCGCCCTCGTCGAAGGTCCGGGCGCGCCGCAGGTGCGGGGCGGTGTTGCTGGAGTCGGACACCTCGCAGATCAAGGTGTTGTTCTCGTGGATCAGCCGCAGCTGGATGGGCGGCTGGCCGTAGCGGATGGCATTGGTGACCAGTTCGCTGACCACGAGCTCGGCGACGAAGGCGGCCTCGTCCAGGCCCCAGGCCGTCAGCTGCTCGGTGGTGTACCGGCGGGCGCCGGCGACGACGGAGGGGTCGGAGGGCAGGTCCCACACCACCACCTTGTCGGCGTGCAGGGCCCGGGTGCGGGCCACGAGCAGGGCGACGTCGTCCTCGGGAGGGTGGGTCAGCATCGCCGTCAGCACCCGGTCGCAGACCGTGTCCAGGGTGGTCGCGGGCCGGGCGAGGGCCGCGAACATCCCGTCCAGGGCCTCGTCGATGTCGTGGTCCCGGGCCTGCAGCAGGCCGTCGGTGTACAGGGCGATGACGCTGCCCTCGGGCAGCTCGACGTCGACCGGCTCGAACGGCAGCCCCCCCAGGCCCAGCGGCGGGCCGGCCGGGACGTCGAGGAGGTACACGGAGCCCTCGGGGGAGACCACCACGGGCGGCGGGTGGCCGGCCCGGGCGACGGTGCAGTGCCGGGTGACCGGGTCGTACACCACGTACAGACAGGTGGTGCCGATGCCCCCGGCGGCCTCCCCGGCCGCGTCCCGGTCGGCCTCGTCGGCGGCCAGGTGGATGATCAGGTCGTCCAGGTGGGTGAGCAGCTCGTCGGGCGGCAGGTCGACGTCGGCCAGCGTGCGCACCGCCGTGCGCAGCCGGCCCATGGTGGCCGCGGCCCGCATGCCGTGGCCGACGACATCGCCCACGACCAGCGCCACCCGGGCGCCGGACAGCGGGATCACGTCGAACCAGTCGCCGCCCACGCCCGCGTCGGTACCGGCGGGCAGGTAGCGGGAGGCGGTCTCGAGGGCCGCGTGCGCGGGCAGCGTCTGCGGGAGCAGGCTGCGCTGCAGGGTCATGGTGCTGGTGTGCTCCCGGTTGAACCGGCGCGCCTTGTGCATGCTGACGGCGGCCCTGCCCGCGAGCTCCTGGGCCAACCACAGGTCCTCCGGCTGGAAGGGCTCCTGGCGCTGGTGCCGGCCGAAGAGGGCCAGGCCCAGCGTGGCGCCGCCGGCCCGCAGCGGCACCACCATCATCGAGTGGGTCCCGCACTCCCCGATCCAGGCGGCCCCGGGATCCTCGGCCGTCCACCGGGCGACCGCCGCGTCGGCCGTCGCGTACACGGCGCCGCGGCCCGCGGCCAGGCACTCCACCGGGGGTGACAGCGGCGGATAGACGGTCGTCCCGCCCGCGGCGACCGGCGACTCCGGATTTCCCTCCAGGACCGACCGCGCGGCCGCCCGGGACACCGTGACCGGCCCCGCCACCGGTCCGGTGGCGGGCTCCTCGCCCCGCCCGGAAGGCTCCAGCAGGTCCACGACCGCGAAGTCCGCGAACCGGGGGACGGCCGCCTCGGCCAGCTCCTGCGCGGTGCGGGAGCTGTCCATCGTGGTGCCGATGCGGGCGCCGCCGTCGTCCGGCAGCAGCATCAGCTGCTGGTCGCCCTCGATGCCGGTCCTGTCGTGCGCGGCCAGGAACACCCCGTGCACCCGGCCGTCCCGGTCCCGCAACGGAGCCAGCGAGGTCGCCCAGCCGTGCTCGGTGCTCGCCCCCGTGGGACGGACGAACGCCTGCACGTCCTGCGGCTCACCCGTCTCCAGCACCAGGCGCATCCTGCGCTCGGTCTCGTCGCTCACCGGATCCGGCGCGATGTCCGGCAGGCGCAGCCCGCGCATCTCGGCCTCGCTGAGGGCCAGCGTGCGCTCCATGCCCGCGTTCGCCCGCACCAGCCGCAGATCCGCGTCGAAGACCGCCAGGAAGCAGGGGGACTGGGTGAACGCCGACTCCTCGAGCCGTCCGCCCCAGGCCGAGCCGGGATCGCCGCCCGGCACCGCCGACACCACGAACCACTTGGCCGTCCCTCCGGTCGACGTCCAGCGGTGCGCGAGCAGCCCCACCTCCAGCCGCCGGCCGTCCCGGTGCCGCAGCGCCACCGTGCCGCTCCACCGCTCCTGCCCGGCCGGCATCCGCCACCCCGTGTCACCCGTGCCGTCGGCGAGCAGGCGGGCAGCGGGCAGCCCCACCACCTCGGAAGCCGGGTAGCCGAGCAGCCGGGAGGCCTCCTCGCTCCACTCGGTCACGACGCCCTGCTCGCTGAGGGTGGCCGTGGCGGTGTATGCCGGCTCATGGGAGGCGTCGGTCATCTCACCCTCGCTATTCCTGCCGCTGATCCACGGCAACCTGCACGGCCAGGGGCTCCACTGACAAGCATGATCCGGCCTGGCAAGGAGCACCAACGCAGTGGCGTCACGGCCGCGCGGCCCCGTGCGCGAGAACGAGCGCGAGGACCGCGTCCCCCGCCTGCCACACCATCGCGCGGCGCGGCCCGCCGAGTACGGGCGGCCACAGGCCCAGGATCGGGACGCCGCGCGGGGCGGCGCCGAAGATGCCGCTGCGGTCGGCCTTGACCGCGGCCTCCTTCAGCGCCCAGGCCCCGGCCAGGGCCTCGGGCCGGTCCGTACCCGTCAGCGACAGTTCCCGGGGAGACAGCACGTGGTCGGCGACCCGGCGGACCGCCTCGGCCGAGGCGGTCTCGCACAGGTCCACTCCGACCGGCTCCGGCGCGAGGGCCGCGGCCACGTGATGGGCGGTGTGGCTGAGGGAGACGTGCGCGGCGGGCACCGGGCGGCCGCCGACGCGGACGTACGGGCTGCCGTCGCCGCGCGGGAGGACCTCCACGTCGTCCGCCGGCACGGCGAGGAGCTCCCCGGCCAGGCGCTTGGCGAGCAGCCGGCCGGCCACCCACTCGGCCCGCCGCCGGGCCGGCAGCGCTGCGGCCACGCGCCGTTCGGCGGGCGAGAGCCTGACCGCCCCGCGGAGGTCGCGGCGCCGGGCCACGGTGAGGAGGGCTCCGCCCCACCGGTGCGGATGTCCCGGCGCGATCGGCTGGAAGCCGTGGTGCACGGTGTCCATGACGGCGGGCTCAGGCGGCGGCGGGGATCGCGTCCAGGCGCCGCAGTTCGCGCTCCAGCGCGGTCACGGTCTGCCGGATCTGGTCGGGCGTGTGGTCGCAGGTGACGAAGAAGCGCAGCCGCGCCATCTCCTCGGGCACCGCCGGGTAGAGGATCGGGTTGACACTGATGCCCTGCGCGAACAGGGCCTCGGCGAGCCGCAGGGTCTTCAGCGAGTCCCCGACGATGCACGGAACGATCGCCGTGTCGCTGCTGTCCCCGATGTCGATCCCCGCGTCGCGCGCGAGCCGGACGAACAGGGCGGCGTTCCGCGCGAGACGCGTGACGCGCTCCGGCTCGGCACGCAGCACGCGCAGGGCCGTCAGGGAGGCGGCGGTGTCGGCCGGGGTCATGCCGGCGCTGAAGACGAAGCCGGGAACGGTGTAGCGCAGGTACTCGACGACCGGGCGGCTGCCGGCCACGTAGCCCCCGCAGCTCGCCATCGCCTTGGACAGCGTGCCCGACCACAGTTCCACCGCCGAGCGGTCGATGCCGAAGTACTCGCCGACCCCGCGCCCCGTCGCACCGATCGTCCCGATGCTGTGCGCCTCGTCGATCATCAGCAGCGCGCCGTGCCGGTCCTTGACCTCGACGAGGGCGGGCAGGTCGGCGATGTCGCCGTCCATGCTGTACACGCCCTCGATGACGACGAGCACCCGCCGGTACTGGTGGCGGACCTGCGTGAGGACGGCGTCCAGGGCCGCCGCGTCGTTGTGGGGGAACGGCCTGCGGGTCGCGCCGGAGAGCTTGCAGCCCTGCAGGATGCTGTCGTGGGACAGGGAGTCGTGGATGACCAGGTCCCCGGGTCCGACGAGGTGCCCGATCACCGTCACGTTGGTGGCGTGCCCGTTGGCCAGGGTGATCGCGGCCTCGCAGCCGAGCAGGCCGGCGAGTTCCGCGTCGAGCTCCAGGTGGAGGGGCCGGCTGCCGGACAGCAGCCGGCTCGCGGACACCGATGTGCCGTAGCGCTCGATCGCCTCCTTGGCCGCCGCGCCCACCGCGGGGTGGGTGGCCATGCCCAGGTAGTTGTAGCTGGAGAACGAGAGGAGCTCCCGGCCGTCGACGACGGTGGTGTCCGTCATGCCGCCCTCGTGGACGAGGAAGTACGGGTTCGGCAGCCCCATCCCCTGGAGCGAGGCGATCCGTTCGCCGTGGGCGGCCACCTCCGGGAAGCTCTCGATCCGCGTGTGCTCCTCGGGCAGCGGGGCGGCGGCGGGGACCGGCTCGCACGCCCGCGGGGCGTCGGCCGGCTCCTGCGCCTCCTGCGGGGCCCCGCCGGTGTGGACGGCTCGCTGCGGGGGGACGGCCGCCGGTGCGCGGTCCGGGGAGGGGCCCGCGATCGCCGCGGCGATCCGGCCGGCCGTCGGCCGGTCGGCGGTCGTGTCGTCGAAGGTCCACGACGGCCACTGCCGTTTGAGGGAGGTGAACAGGTCGGTCAGCATCAGCGAGTCGAATCCGAGCTCGTCGACCAGGAGCTGGTCCCCGCGCAGCCGGTCCACCGGGAACGCGCTGATCCGGGCCACGTGCGCGAGCACCGCCGCGGTGACCTCGCCGATGTCCCCGCCCGGGCACGCCTCCTCCGGGGCCGAGCCCTCGCCGGGGACGGCCGGGGCCGCCGGCGCGGGCGGGGCGAGGGGGGCAGCCGGGGCCGCGGGGGCCTCGGCAGCCGCCGGAGCCGGGGCGACCGGGGCTGCCGCCGGGAGTGTCTCGGTGAGGCGGGTCAGCAGGGTCAGCTGCTGTCGGGCCAGCTCGAGCAGTTCGCTCACCGGAAGGTTCGCGGGGTGGGCCATCGGGGACTCCTGTGCGGGTGCGGGTGCGGGTGCGGGTGCGGACCGGCGCGGAGCCGGGCCGGCGGGGGCGTCCTGCCGCGCGGGGCCCCGGGCGGCCACCCAGTAGGACTGGGTGTCGAGCCGGGCCGCCGGCAGGTCCAGCTGACGGCGGTCCTCCCGGGCCACCAGGGCGCGCGGGTCGACCGGGGCGCCCAGGACCGCGAGCCGGGCGAGGGCCAGTACCAGGCCGCGCCCGTTGTCCGGGGCCGTGCCCGCGGCGGGCACGACG
The DNA here is from genome assembly GCF_040652335.1 of Streptomyces sp. NPDC048270. Lineage (NCBI taxonomy): Bacteria > Bacillati > Actinomycetota > Actinomycetes > Kitasatosporales > Streptomycetaceae > Streptomyces > Streptomyces sp. NPDC048270. Next base: position 26,597 of record NZ_JBEZLV010000029.1, on the reverse strand, counting down.
TGCACGTCCCCATGGCCCGCGAGGCCGCGGCGGACCGAGGTGAGGAGCGAGCTGCCGCCGCTCACCTGGACGAAGACGCGGGCCCCCTGGTCGTGGGCGGCGGCGACGGCCTCGCCGAACCGGACCGGCGCGGACGCGTGCCGGGCCCACAGCTCGCGCAGCCGCCCGGGGTCGGCGCAGAGCGCCGCGTCCACCGACGAGACGAACGGCAGCACGGGACCGCTGATCCGCCGCCGGGCGAGGTCCGCGCGCATCGTCTCGTCGGCGTGGGCCAGCAGCGGTGAGTGGAAGGGGTGGGAGACGTCGAGCGCCGCGGTGACGATCCCCGCGTCCGCGCAGGCCTGCCGCACGGCTGCGAGCCCGCGCGGCGTACCGCTGACCACGACCTGCCGCTGCTGGTTGAAGCAGGCGGGCCACACCTCGTCGATGCCGTCCAGGAGCCCACGGCAGGTCTCCTCGTCGCTCTGTACGGCGAGCATTCCGCCCTCCAGGCCCGCCCCGGCCTCCCGCAGTGCCGCCCCCCGGTGGACCAGGAGCCGGACGGTGTCCTCGTCGGAGAGCGCGCCGGCCGCCGCGGCCGCCGCGAACTCGCCGACGCTGTGGCCGAGGACGAGGTCGGGAGTGACGCCGCAGTCGGCGAGGAGGCGGGTGGCCGCGATCTGGACCGTGCCGAGCAGCGGCTGGCACACCTCGGTGGCGGCGAGCCGCCGCCCGAGCTCCTCGGGGTCGCCGGCCGCCGCCCCGCCGAACAGCAGATCGGCGAGGTCGAAGCCGCTGTCGCGCCGGGCCACGGCGCCGAGCGAGTCGACGGCCGACCGGAAGGCGGTGAAGCGCTCGTACAGGTCCCGCATCATGCCCGGCCGCTGACTGCCCTGGCCGGGGAAGAGGAAGGCGATGCGGCGCTGCTCGGCAGGCAGCGGAGCGTCGGCGGCGAAGGCGCCCTCGCCGAGGTCGCCCCCGGTGCCGTCGCCCGGGCCGCCGCCGGCTCCGTCGGCGAGCTGCCGGCGCGCGTACCGCAGCCGCTCGGTGAACCCCTCCGTGTCGTCGGCCACGATCGCGAGGCGGGCCGTCAGCGGACGGCGCCCGCCCAGGGTGTGGGCCACCGCCGCGAGCGGAGCGCGGGGCGAGCGGTCCAGGGTGTCGAGCACCTCGCCGATGTGCCGGTCCAGCAGCTCGCGGCTGCCTGCCGACAGCAGGACGAGGTGGGGTGCGGCGGACTCGGTGCGCACCGAGAGGCGGCGCCGGGCCGGGGCCGGCTGCTCCTCCAGCACCACGTGCACGTTCGTGCCGCCGAATCCGAACGAGCTGACGGCGGCGCGCCGCGGCAGGGCAGCGTCGGGCCAGGGCCGCGCGCTGTCGGCGATCCGCAGGCCCGCGGCGGAGATGCCCAGGTCCGGGTGGGGGCTCGTCCGGGGCTGCGGGACGATCGTGCCGTGGTGCACCACCAGGGCCGTCTTGATCAGTCCCGCGACGCCCGCCGCGGACAGCGAGTGCCCGATCAGGGCCTTGCCGGCGGCGAGGTAGCACAGGGAGGGGTCGTCGTCGGGGTACTCGGTGCGCAGCCGCCGCAGCGCCTCGGCCTCGGCGCGGTCGCCGACCGAGGTGCCGGTGCCGTGGGCCTCGATGAAGCCCACGGAGGAGGGGGCGACCCCCGCGTCGTCATAGGCCCGGCGCATCGCGCGCAGCTGGCCCTCGGGGGTGGGCACCAGCGGCCCGGGGGAGGCGCCGTCGTTGGCCGAGCCGATGCCCTTGATCACCGCGTAGACCCGGTCGCCGTCGGCGAGCGCGTCGGCCAGCGGCCGGATGACGACGGCGCCGGCGCCCTCACCGAGGACGAACCCGTCGGCCCCCTCGTCGAACGGGCGGCACACCCCCGTCGGGGACAGGGCGCGGAGCCTGGAGAAGCCGACCAGGCTGTCCGGGGTGAGGTTGAGGTACACGCCGCCGACGACCGCGACCCGGCAGGTGCCCTGGCGCACCTGGGCCATGGCCTGGTCCAGGGCGACCAGCGAGCCGGAGCAGGCGGCGTCGACGGCGAAGCTCGGGCCGCCGAGGTCGAAGTGCCGGCTGATGGTGCCGGACGCCATGTTGAGCAGGCTGCCCGGCAGCGTGAAGCTCTGGACGGCGCCCAGCCGGCCCGCCTGCTCCCGCACCGAGTCGAGGCCGGCGCGGTCGTCCTCGGCGAGGGCCTCCTCCGCCAGGCTGATGGCCCGGATCGGGGCCGCCATCAGGTCCTTGTAGTCGGACACCGACAGTCCGAGGAAGACCCCGGTGTTCTCCCGGTCGAAGTCCCCGCGGCCCATCCCGGCGTCGTCGAGGGCCTCACGGGTCACGTCGAGCATCAGCCGGTGCTGCGGGTCCATGGCCCGGGCGCGGGCCGGCGGCACCCCGTAGTGCAGGGCGTCGAAGCGGTCCACGTCCTCCAGGAAGGCCACCTGGTCGGTGTACGCGGCATTGGGCGCCGACCGGTTGCCGGGCTCGTGGAAGGTCCCGTGGTTCCAGCGCTCCTTCGGTACGGCGGAGAACTGCCGCTCCCCGCGCAGCAGGAGCTCCCAGTAGGCGTGGACGTCCGGGGCGCCGGGGAAGCGGCAGCCGAGCCCGGTGATGGCGATGTCAGACATGACGGGTCTTCCTTGTCGGGTGGGTGGGGGTGCGGGTGGTTGGGGGGCGGGGTGCCGGGGGTCAGCGGCGCGCCGGGGCGCGCGGGCAGCGGGGCGCCGGGGGGTGGGCGCACAGGGGGGTGCGGACCGGGGTCCGGCCCCGCGCCGGGGGGCACCTCCCCGAGAGACCGGGGGGAGGCGCCGGAGCCGGGGCCCTGAGCCTCAGCAGCCGCGGGGCCCACCAGTTCAGGTCGCCCGCCAGACGCATGAGCGCCGGTACGAGGACGCCCCGCACGAGCGTGGCGTCGAGGAGCACGCCGAGGCCCGCGCCGATGCCGAAGAACTGCAGGAGGGAGACCTGGGAGGTGCCGAAGCTCAGCAGGGTGAAGGCGAGCAGCGCGCCGGCGGTCGTGACGATCCCGCCCGTGTGGGCGATGCCCGAGACGATCGAGGAGGTGTTGTCCTGCCCGGCGTCGTGCGCCTCCTTGATGCGCGCGAGGACGAACACCTCGTAGTCCACCGACAGCCCGAAGACGATGCAGAACAGCAGCACCGGCATGGTCGTGCTGAGCGGTCCGGGCGTGAAGTCGAGCAGCCCGCTCAGATGGCCCGACTGGAAGATCCAGACCATGGCGCCGAGGACGGCCGCCAGGCTCAGCGCGTTCAGCGCGATGGCCTTGAGCGGCAGCAGCAGACTGCGCGTGAAGCCGAGCAGCAGCAGGAACGTGGTGACGGTGATGACGGACAGGGCCAGCGGGAGCCGGTCTGCGACCGTGGCCTTCGCGTCGACCAGCACCGCGCTCGGTCCGCCGACCAGCACCTCGGTGCCCTCGGGAGCCGGAGCCTCGCGGATGTCGTGCACGAGCCGCTGGGCGGCGCTCGACCGGGGGTCGACCCGCGGCACCACGGAGATCCGGGCCGGGCCGTCGCCGGCCGGCGCAGCGACCGGCGAGACCTGGGCGACGTTCGGGAGCGCGGACAGCCGGCGGGCGTACTCCTCGCGCGCCGACGGGGACGCCGCACCCGTCATGACCACCGTGAGCGCGCTGGAGCCCTTCATGTCGAAGGCGCCGCGCACCAGGTCCCCGGTCTGCCGGCTCGAGGCGCTGACCGGCAGCGCCCGGTCGTCGGGGGTGGCGAAACCGGCGTGCGCGAACGGCCCGGCGAGCACCACCAGCAGGCCGACCACCGGCAGCGCCGCGAGCAGCGGGCGCCGTACGACGATCCGCGCCAGCCCGTCCCAGAAACGGGACTTCGAGCCCTCCTGGGCCCGGCGGCGCCACGGCACGGCCCAGGCGTTCACGCGGGTGCCCAGCAGCGCGAGCAGGGCGGGCAGCACGGTCACGGCGCTCACCGCCGCGATGGCCACCACCGCGATGCCCGCGTAGGCGAAGGAGCGCAGGAAGTACGGCGGGAACACCAGCAGCGTGGCGAGCGCGGCGGACACCGTCGCGGCACTGAAGCCGATGGTGTGGCCCGCGGTGCGCACGGTCCGGATGGCCGCGTTGCGCGGCCGGTACCCGGCGGCGAGCTCCTCGCGGAACCGCGAGACGATCAGCAGCCCGTAGTCGATGCCCAGCCCCAGCCCGAGGGCGGTGGTGAGGTTCAGGGCGAACACGGACACGTCGGTGACGGCGCCGAGGACGCTCAGGACCAGCAGGGTCCCGGCGATGGACAGCACCCCGATCAGCAGCGGCAGCGCGGCGGCCACCACACTGCCGAACACCAGGACCAGCAGGATCAGGGTCCCCGGCAGGACGACGGCCTCGGCGCGCTTCAGGTCCGACTCCGCGATGTCCTGGAGTTCGGCGTCGACGAGCGCCGACCCGCCGACCCGCACCGTCAGGGGAGTGCGCGAAGCGCCGGCGGCCGGGGTGGCCAGCTCGTCGCGCAGCTGCCTGACCCGCTCCGCGAGCCGCTCGCCCTCGCCGTCCACGTGCGCGACCAGCATGGCCGCCCCGCCGTCCCGGCTGCGCAGCTCCGCCGCGCCGCCGGTCCAGTACGAGCTCACGTCGGCCACACCCGCCTGGGCGGCCAGGCGCCTGGTCAGGGCCTCGCCCTCGGCGCGGGCCGCCGGGTCGTCGACGGAGCCGCCGGGGGCCTGGGCGACGAGGACCAGGTTGGGGGACTCCCCCAGGTGCTCGGCCGCCACGCCGGCGGCGCGGCTGGACTCGGATCGCGGATCGTCGTACCCCTGGCTCTTCAGGCGTCCGGTCGCCTCCGCGCCGAACACGACGGACAGCACCAGGAACGCGAGCGCGGCCAGGAGGACGAGCCGGGGGCGGCGGGTCACGAAGACCCCTGCGCGACGGTCCATCGGGGGACTCCGTTCCGGGTGGCGGGCCGTTCCCGCCGTGCTGCGGGACGATCGACTTCCACCGTGCCGGGCGCAGGGGCGGCGCCGTAGCCCCGGCTGTTCGTCACTTGACAACCGGTTGTCCACAGGTCCGGGCGGACGGATCGGGGGTGTCGGCGGGAGCCGTTAGGCTTCGTGAATGGCCCTTCCGGACGCGTCCCCCGAGACCACCGACGCGCTGCAGGTACTGCACCGCGTCTTCGGTTACAGCTCCTTCCGCGGCGAGCAGCAGGAGATCATCGAGCAGGTGGTCGGCGGCGGTGACGCCCTCGTGCTGATGCCGACCGGCGGCGGCAAGTCGCTCTGCTACCAGATCCCGGCGCTCGTCAGAGAAGGCACGGGCGTGGTGGTCTCGCCGCTGATCGCGCTGATGCAGGACCAGGTGAACGCGCTCACCGCCCTCGGGGTGCGGGCCGGGTTCCTCAACTCCACGCAGGACCCGTACGAGCGGCAGGCCGTCGAGCAGGCGTTCCTCGCGGACGAGCTGGACCTGCTCTACCTGGCTCCCGAGCGGCTGCGCACCGAGAGCGCGCAGCGGCTGCTCGACCGGGGCAAGGTGTCGCTCTTCGCGATCGACGAGGCGCACTGCGTCGCCCAGTGGGGGCACGACTTCCGGCCCGACTACCTGGCCCTGTCGATGCTGCACGAGCGGTGGCCCAAGGTGCCGCGGATCGCGCTGACCGCCACGGCCACCGAGGCCACCCACGCCGAGATCGTGGCCCGGCTCGGTCTGGAGGACGCCCGGCACTTCGTCGCCAGCTTCGACCGGCCGAACATCCAGTACCGCATCGTCCCGAAGAACAACCCGCTCAAGCAGTTGCTGGACCTGATCCGGACCGAGCACGAAGGCGACGCCGGGGTCGTCTACTGCCTCTCGCGGGCCTCGGTGGAGAAGACCGCGGCCTCCCTGGTGGAGCACGGCATCGACGCCGTGGCGTACCACGCCGGCATGGACGCCCGCACGCGCGCCGCGAACCAGGCGCGCTTCCTGCGGGAGGACGGGGTGGTCGTGGTGGCCACGATCGCCTTCGGCATGGGCATCGACAAGCCGGACGTGCGGTTCGTCGCGCACCTGGACCTGCCCAAGTCGGTCGAGGGCTACTACCAGGAGACCGGCCGCGCCGGACGCGACGGCGAGCCGGCCACGGCGTGGCTGGCGTACGGCCTGCAGGACGTGGTGCAGCAGCGCAAGCTCATCGACGGCTCCGAGGGGGACGAGGCGCACCGCCGCTCCCTGGGCATGCACCTGGACGCCATGCTCGCGCTGTGCGAGACGGTCGACTGCCGCCGGACGCGCCTGCTGGAGTACTTCGGGCAGTCGGGCGAGCCGTGCGGCAACTGCGACACGTGCCTGACCCCGGCCGAGTCCTGGGACGGGACGGTGGCCGCGCAGAAGCTGCTGTCCACGGTGTGGCGGCTGGCGAAGGAACGGCGCCAGAAGTTCGGCGCCGGCCAGATCATCGACATCCTGCAGGGCAAGAAGACCGCCAAGGTCATCCAGTTCGACCACGACGCCCTGTCGGTGTTCGGCGTCGGAGCGGACCTGGGCACGGCGGAGTGGCGGGGGGTCGTGCGCCAGCTGCTGGCGCTGCGGCTGCTCGCGGTGGAGGGCGACTACGGGACGCTCGTGCTGACGGACGACAGCGCCGAGGTGCTGGGAGGACGCCGCAGCGTCTCGATGCGGAAGGAGAAGGCGGTCGCCGCCCCGGCCCGCAAGGACTCGGCGTCGGGCAAGGGGAAGGGCTCCCGCGTCCCGGCCGACCTGCCGCCGGCCGCCGTACCGGTCTTCGAGGCCCTGCGCGCCTGGCGGGCCGCGACGGCGCGCGAGCAGGGCGTCCCGGCGTACGTGGTCTTCCACGACGCGACGCTGCGGGAGATCGCGACGCGCCTTCCCGGCACGGTGGAGGAGCTGGGCACGATCGGCGGGGTCGGCGAGGCCAAGCTCGCCAAGTACGGCGAGGGCGTCCTCGACACGCTGGCCGAGTCTCCCGCGACGGTCCCGGCTCCCGCGCCGGCGCCCGCGGCGGAGTCCGTCCCGGCCCGCGCGGCGGTGCCCGCGGCCGGGGCCGTGCCCGCCGCCGCGGCGGCGTCCGGGTCCGCGGCCCCGGACGACGAGGAGCCGCCCTTCGACCTGGACGAGATGGACCCGCCGTGGGACGACTGGCAGTAGCCGGTCCGCCCCACCGGGATGACGCCGCCCTCGGCGGAGCCGGCCTGGCGCGGGCCGGAGCCTTGGAGGGCCCACAGCAGGGAGGACTCGCACACGGTTGCCGCGGCGGAACGGAACATCACGTTTCTGTCTCGGCCCGCACGGGGGTGAACCCCGCCCGGAGGAGCCGCGTGGCTCGGGTGTCCGAGTCGTACGCCGAAGCCGCGGCCGCCAGGGCCGGGCCCGTCCGCCAGGGGGCCTCACCATGTTCCAGCACCGCGCCGCCACGGCCGCCCTGATCGCCCTCGCGCTCACCCTGGTCCTCGCCGCCTCCGGCTGTGTCTCCCCGCGGCTGCCGGCCGCCTTCACCAACCCGGTCGTCCCGGGGCTCTGGACCCCCGACCGGATGGCGGGAGCCGCCCCCGCCGACACCCCGGTGACCGGCGGCCTCGGCGAGGACGCGGACGCGGACGTGACCGACCCCGAGCCCGCCCCGGTCGCGGCGAAACCGGAGGCGACCTCCTACCACGAGCACGCGGCCGTCGTCGGGAAGCTCTTCTTCGACACGGACGAAGGGCCGAGCGTGTGCTCCGCCACCGCCGTACGGGATCCCGCCCGGCCCGGCCGGTCCGGGCTGGTGTGGACGGCCGGGCACTGCGTGCACGGCGGTGCCGGGGGCCGGTGGTTCCGCAACATCGTCTTCGTGCCCTCGTACAACAACGAGGGGCTGACCGGGGCGGCGCGGGCCCGCGCCGCCGCGGCCGCCGTGGCCCCCTTCGGGACCTGGTGGGCGGACCGTGCCCGGACCGCGCCCGAGTGGATCGCCCAGGGCGCCCCGAGCGGCGGCGGCGGTGCCCCCTTCGACTTCGCGGTCCTGCACGTCAAGCGCCCGGGCTCCGGCGCCTCGTTGGAGGAGACGATCGGGGCGGCGGCGCCCGTCTGGTTCGGTGCGGCGTCGGCGTCGGCGTCGGCGATCCCGGCGGTGGGGGCGTGGGGGTACCCGGCCGAGGCACCCTTCGACGGGGAGCGGATGTTCTCCTGCGCCGACCGCCCGGGCCGGCTCGCGGTCAGGCGCGGACAGCCCGTCCTCTACCGCATCGGCTGCACCATGACCGGAGGCTCCTCGGGCGGCGGGTGGTTCGCCCGCGACCCCGCCGGTTCCCTCGCGCTGGTCAGCAACACCTCCATCGGCCCGGCCGGCAACACCTGGCTCGCGGGTCCCAGGCTCGGTGAGCGGGCCCGGGAGGTCTACGCGTCGGTCAGCAGGGCCTCCTGACCGGCGGTCAGCCGAGGTCGTAGAGCCGGAACAGCCGCAGCCGCCCCGGGGCTTCGCCGTCCCCCGCCGCGAGGGCTGCCCAGCAGCGTGCGGCCAGGGCGCGGGCCCGGGCGCCGGGCCAGGGCTGCGGGAGCAGCTCGGGGGGCAGCAGGGGGTCGGGCTCCATGGCGTCGGTGAAGGCCGCGGCCAACTCGATGGCGAATGTCAGCCGCTCGGTCCCGGTGGGCAGGCCGGGGCCGGCCAGCCGCTCGAGGCGGGCCGCGGCGAGCGCGGCGAGCGCCTCGTGGCGTGCCGCGATCTGCCGGAGCGGCCAGAGCACGGCGGCCAGCCGGGCCGGGTCGGCCTCCCCGCCGACCCGTAGGTCGCGGCTGGTGAGGCGGGTGAGCGAGGCCGGGACGCCGAGGTGCCGGGCGTGGGCCTCGACGATCTCGCCGATCGCGTTGGCGCTGACGTACAGCCCGCCCTGCAGGGGTGCCGCGCCGAGGTGGAGCAGCGTGTCGCGCAGGGCGTCGCGGGCCTGCCGGGCGGTTTCGGGGATGGCGAAGGCGAACAGGTGCCAGGTCCCGTCCCAGGGGGCGAGGCCCTGGTCCTGGCGGTAGGCGTGGCGGACGTACTCCGCGTCGGGCGCGATGGCGCCGGTGGGGTCCGCGGCGGCGTGCAGCCGGGCCTTGCGGCCCCGGCCCTCCTGGGTGAACCGGCCTTCGCCGACGAGCCGTTTGACGCACAGCCTGACCTGCTGGTCCGTCATCCCGAGCGCCTCGGCGACGGCGTACAGCTCGCCCGCGTCGACGGTGCCGTCCTCACGGACGAGGGCGAACACCAGGGTCCGGGTCCCGATCCCGGTCGGGGCGTCCTGCGCCGCGGGTGCTCTGTCCACGATGTCTCCTCGCGCTCTTCGTATGAACATAGTACGGTCGAATCAGAAACGAGCGTTGTGCATCCGATAGGTTCCTGTCCGTCGACGCCGAAGGGGCGAACGATGACCACCCGACCCACGCCAGGGCCCGCGCAAGGCGCGCACGGACCCACGGCAGCACCGGCAGCCGCCTTACCGGCCGGTACACCCGCCCCACGGCGCCTGTCGCACGTGGACGCCCTGCGCGGCTTCGCCCTCCTCGGCATCCTCCTGGTCAACATCACCTTCATGGCCTCGGCCTACCAGGGCACCGGTGTGGCGGAACCGGCCTTCCGCTCCGCGTTCGACACCGCCGTCCGCTACCTCACCGAGATCCTCCTCGAGACCAAGTTCTACCTGCTCTTCTCCTTCCTCTTCGGCTACAGCTTCACCCTCCAGGCGGCCTCCGCGGCCCGCGACGGCGCCGCCTTCCTGCCCCGCTTCCTGCGGCGCTGCGCGGGCCTGTTCGTCCTCGGGCTCTGCCACGCGGTCCTGCTCTTCCCCGGCGACATCCTCACCACCTACGCCGTGCTCGGCCTGGTCCTGCTCGCCGTGCACCGGATCCGGCCGCGCACCGCCGTCATCACCGCGGGCGTCCTGCTCGCCGCGATAGCCGCCGGCTATCTGCTGCTGGCCTGGGCGGTCGCCGCCACCGGCAGCGGCGGCCTCGACACCGCCGCCGTCACCGAACAGGGCCGCCAGGCCACCGAGGCGCTGCGCGGCGACGCGGCATCGGTGGTCGGAGCGCATCTGCGCCAGCTGCCCGACATGCTGTTCATCCTGGCCTTCTTCCAGGCACCGGCCGCCCTCGCCGCGTTCCTGCTGGGCCTGGCGGCCGGCAAGGGCGGCGGGCTCACCGACCCCACCCGGCACGAGCGGTTCCTGCGCCGCCTGCAGTGGACCGGATTCCCCGTCGGCCTCGCCGGCGGCCTGGTCTGGGCGTACGCCACCCAGGAGCACTCCGGAACGGCATTTCAACTGGTGGCCGTGGCCGTCGACGTGCTGACCGCGCCGCTGCTGGCCGCCGCGTACGCGGCCACGGTCCTGCGGACCCTGGCCGGCCCCCGCGGCCCGCGCCTGGCGGCGGTACTGGCCCCGGCCGGCCGGATGACCCTGACCAACTACCTCGCCCAATCCCTGCTGCTGGCCCTCGTGTTCACCGGGTACGGCGCCGCCCTGGTGGGCCGCCTCGCACCGGCGTACGTCACCCTGACCGCCCTGGCCCTGTTCGCCGCCCAGCTGGTCTTCAGCCGCTGGTGGCTGGCCCGGCACCCCTACGGCCCCGTGGAGTGGGCGCTGCGCGCCGTGACCCTGGCCCGCAGGCCGCGCTGGAAGGGCCGGGCGGACTGAGGCCCGCCTGAGTCCGGCCCCGGCCCCGGCGGCCGGCCGGGACCGCGGTCAGCCCGCGGCGCCGTCCAGGGCGCTGTCGGGGACCCAGGAGCCGTGGACGCCGGCCGACACCCGGTGGGGCAGGTGGACGGTGGCGATCCGGTCGAGGCCCGAGGCGTCCAGGACCAGCAGCTGCGAGGCGTCCTGCTTGAGGTCGGAGACCACCGTCAGCAGGTAGCCGTCGTCCTCGCACGTGGCGCGGGCGGCGGGGACGAAGACGGCCTCGCCGGGCAGCCTGGCGTCGCCGGCCCGGTGGATGCGGCGGGCTCCGGTCGTGCGGTCGTACTTGACGATGCCGTAGCCGCCGAAGCCCTTCTCGTCGGGGAAGGAGACGGCGTACTGGTAGCGGTGCTCGGCGCCCAGGTGGCGGGTCGGCGGCGAACTCCTCGGACAGGACGCTGACTTCGGGACTGGCCACGGGCATGGGGGAGACCTCTCGGCGGGCGCGGTGCGGACGGGGCCGACCCCCGCACCGGCCCGCCCGCGTGGCAGGACGAGCGAACTGCGGTCCAGGTTGCGTCGGTTGCCGACTCGAGTCGGGCTCCCGGAGTCCCACGGCCCCGCTGCGCCCGACTTCACCCGGACGGTGCGGCACCGGCGCCCACGCCGGCCCGCAGGGCCGGCCCGGCGCTCCTCGCCGGCCGGTGGGCGGCAGCGGACCGGTGAGCTCCTCGGCGATGTCTGGGACGGATCGGGCGGGGCAGGCGGAGGGCATGAGCGAATCCGTTGCGCACACGTCCAGCAGCTACTACGTCACGGTCCGCGGGGAGCGTTTCACCTGCGGTGAGGTCACGGGCCTCGGCCCCCAGGGGGACCTCGGCCTGCCCGGGCAGGAACTCACCCTCACCCTCGGCGACTGCGTCCTCACCGACGTCCCCGGCGCCGCGGACTGGGCCCTGTCGGCGGAAACCGCCGCCGAACCCTGCCACGTCAAGATCGAGGAGATGAGGCCCGACTCGGCCGCCCCGGTCACCACGTGGTACCTCAGCGACGCCAGGCCCGACGTGATCACCGACCAGAGCACGACCGCGACCAGCCACGAGACGCGGATCGGGCGGCTCACCGTGCACGCCGCGAAGATCTCGCCGGACATGCCGCAGTGATCCCGTCCCCCCGCGGGGCCCGCCCGAAGGGCCCGGGACCCGGTCTGCGGCCGGTCAGTCCAGCCGGATGGCCAGCAGACAGGTGTCGTCCTCGTGGGTCTGGGGCGTGTACGCGGCCATGATGCGGTCGAGGGCCGCCTGCGCCGTGAGCCCGTCGCACGCCACCAGCTCCGCGCGCAGGGCTTCGATGCCCGCGGTGATGTCCTCCCCGCGCCGTTCGACCATGCCGTCGGTGTACAGCAGCAGGAGATCGCCCGGCCGCAGCGCCAGGGTGGCCGTGGCGTACTCGTAGCCGGGCAGCATGCCGAACAGCGGCCCGCGGTGGCCGGTGTCCAGGGCCGTCGCCCGGCCGTCGCGCAGCAGCAGGGGCGCCGGATGGCCCGCGCAGGCCCAGCGGAAATCGCGCCGGGCGTCGACATGGCCGATGATCCCGGTCGCGGTCTGGGCCGCCGGGTCCCCGCACAGGAGTTCGTTGAGCCAGGTGGTCAGCTCGCCGGCGTGGGTTCCCGGCGCGTGCGCGAGACCCGCCAGGGCGTGGCGCTGCTGCGCCATCCGCGCGACGGCGCCCAGTCCGTGCCCGCAGGCGTCTCCGATGGCGAGCAGGCCCCGGCCGTCGGGCAGCAGGCGGCACTTGTACCAGTCGCCGCCGACGGCGGCCTCCGACTCCGCGGGGACGTAGGCGGCCGCCACGGACAGCCCGAGCCCGGCGAGCTCCGCCGAGTGGGTGGGCAGCAGCGCCTCCCGCAGCACCGAGGCCACCCGCCGCTCGGCCGCCGCCTCCTCGCGCAGGCGCTCCGTCTGGCGCCGGGTCGCCGCGAGCCGCTGCCGGCTGCGGACCTGCGCCGTGAGATCGCGGGCGATCAGGTGCACCGACCAGACGAGCCCGTCGGTGGAGAGCACCGGACGGCCCACCAGGTGCAGGGTCCGCAGCTCGCCGAGCACGGTGAAGCGGACCTCGGCCCCGGGCGGCTCCTCCCCGTCGAGCAGGCCCAGCAGCAGCTTCCCGAGGCGGGGCACGTCGTCCAGCAGGGTGGCGTCGCACAGGTCCGACAGCGACAGGGGCCGGCTCGGGTCGGTGCGGAAGAGCGAGCACAGCCCCTCGGACCAGATGGTCTCCCCCGACAGCAGGTCCCAGGTGCCCCAGCCCATGGACGCGATGTACTGCGCGTCGCGCGACAGGAGTTCCGCACGGTTGTGGGCGGGCCGCCAGGTCGCCAGTACGTTGTCCCCGCAGGACGCGGCCTCGTAGAGCAGCTGGGTGCGGTGCAGGCCGTCGCCGCGCCGCTCGGTGTAGTCCACCGCCAGCGCCTTCAGGGCGCGACCGGTGCGGAGCACCTCGGCGAGCGCGTCGACCAGCCCGCCGGCCGCGGCTCCCGGCTGGACGTCCCCCAGCCTGCGGCCCACCTGGCGGTCGGGGGAGTCCAGCCACCGGGCCGGCCGGACGTGGTTCCCGGCCCTGACGGTGAAGTCCACGGTCCGGCCGTCCTCGTCGCGCACGGGGACCAGCAGCGCCGCGGACACCGGGATGGCGGGCAGCGTGGCGCAGACGCAGGCCCACGGATCGTGCCCCTCCGGCTCGTCGCCGCAGGAGTGCCCGGAGCCGCCGCCCCCGCCGCACGCACAAGCCTGCGCCGGAGGGTCCGCCGGGTCCGGCGCGGGCGCCCCGTCCTGGTCCAGCCGCACGCCGGCGGCGCCGACGGCGGCCTTGCGCAGGGCCGCCACCTCGCGCGCGAGGAGTTCCTTCAGCGAGTCCGGGTCCTGCGGGATCAGAGGCGGCATCGTTCCTCACGAAGGGGGAAGGGGGAAATCGGCCCTCTCGAGGACTTTGTCACTTTTTGCGGCTGTCGGCCGTCCGAGAGCGTGCGACGGCGCGTCCCGCGCCGCCGCCGCGCGGGGCGGGCTCAGCTGTCCCGGTTCGCCTGGTTCGTGCGGCGCAGCAGCTCCTCGTGGAGCATGCGGCCGGCGACCGCGCCGCCGAACACCACGACGCCCACGCCGACCAGCCAGGTCTGGATCACCAGGACGGTGCCGAAGGGTCCGTAGGTCACGGCGCTGGACGCGATCAGCGGCGAGAACACCAGCCGGGAGAAGATCCGCAGCCCGAGCAGCCCGACCATGGTGACCGCCGCCCCGGGGAACAGGGCGGTCCACGGGACCCGCCCGCCGAGCAGCAGCCGCTGGGACCACCAGAAGAACAGGGTGCCGATCACGAACGTCACGTAGCCGCGGGCCGGAGAGTCGCGCCACAGCGGCGTGAAGGCCGAGAGGTAGAGGAACCCGATGAGCACGGCCAGCCACAGCACGTGCCGCCACCTGGCCCACCAGCGGGCCGGCAGCAGGTCCCAGATCCTCTCGTAGCCGTTCTGCAGCATCGTGGCGAAGGAGAGGCCGAACACGGCGAGCAGGGCGAGACCGAACGCCGTGGTGCTGCGCCACGCCTGGCCCGGCAGGGCGAAGAGCTGCTCGATCTCCAACCGGGCGGACGCGGACACCCCGAGCCCGTCCCCGAGCCATTGCGCGAACCCCTGCCCGCCGGAGGCGTCCGCCGCGGAGACGACGATCAGCAGCGGTACCAGCGTCAGGAAGCCGAGCGCGGCGAACCCCAGCGCGCGCTGCCACAGGTCCACCTCCCGCACGCGCCCCCAGCGGCGTCCCGCCCGTACCCGGCGGACCGCGCTGCGCATCCGCCCCAGGGGCGACAGCGGCCCGGGCCCCTCAGACTGGAGCATCTCGGCAGCAGGCACTCGGGCGTCCCCGGCCGGGTCCGCGGGGGGCGGGCCGGCGGGACCGGCGGGAAGGGGACTGGTCCGGGGGTGACGTGGTGAGCATGGCCGCTCCAGTTGCCGCTGCTCCCACGGTAGGACTTCCCGGTCCGGGACTCCACGTCCCGGGCAGGTCCGGGCCGGTCCGCCCCCGGAAAACCACGGGCCGCCCCGCCGCACCGCCCGTTACGATCGGGCCCTCACCTTGATCGCGGCGGTCCGACGGAGGCACCGATGGCACAGGCCCCCGAGCGGATGCCCGCCCACCCCGAACGGCTCGAGCGGGGACACCCGTTCCGGCAGTGGAAGACCTGGCGCATACCCGGCACCGAGCTGACCCTCACCGGCTACTCGCGCGCCAACGACAAGACGTTCTTCCACATTCCCGAACTGCGCTGCGCGCTCGACGCCGGCCTCGCGGAAGGCCGTCAGCCGGAGACCGTCTTCCTCACCCACACCCACCACGACCATGCCAAGGACCTCGACTACCTCGCCGCCCGGCCCGCCGGAGTCGACATCCACCTGCCCGCCCCCGCCGTCCCGTACGTGGAGCGCCACCTGCGGGCCTCCGCCGAACTCAACCACGGCACGGCCTACGACCCCGCCCTCGCCGCGAACTGCCGGCTGCACGGGGTGCGCGGCGGCGACACGTTCACCTTCGGCCGCCGCGGACACCACGTCCGGGTGGTGGAGTGCGCGCACAAGGTGCCGTGCGTGGGCTACGCCTTCTCCGAGCGCCGCCGGGAACTGCTGCCCGAGTACGAGGAGCTGCGGCGCACCCTCGCCGGACAGGGCCGCGGCGGCGCCGAGTTCGGGCGCGTCCTCGCGCAGCGCCGCAAGGCGGGCGCCGAAGTGGAACACGAGGTGCTGAAGCCGCTGTTCGCGTTCCTCGGCGACACCCACGTCAGCGTCTTCGAGGACAACCCGTGGCTCTTCGAGTACCCGGTCGTCATCACCGAGTGCACCTACCTCGACGATGCCGAGCTCGACCGGGCCGACCGGGTCGGGCACACCGTCTGGAGCCGGCTGCGGCCCGTCGTCGAGGCCCGCCCGGACACCCTCTTCGTCCTCACCCACTTCAGCTTGCGCCACTCGGACCAGGACGTACTCGCCTTCTTCGGCGACGCCCGCCCCGACAACGTCGTGCTGTGGGCGCACCCCGACAGCCGGCTGCCCGAACAGCACCAGCAGGGCGGCGGTCGGCATGGCGGCTGACAGCGGCTGGGCGCCGTACCCCAAGATCCCCTCCAGGGCCCGGCTGGGAGAGGCGAGGGCGGCCCGGGAGTGGGTCGCGCTGGAGAAGGTCCACGGGGCGAACTTCGCCGTCGTGTGCGGCGGGGCCGCGGTACGCCCGGCCAAGCGCCGCGAACTGCTCGGTGAGAGCGGCCTCGACGAGTTCTTCGGCGTGGGGCGGATCTGGCCGTCCCTGGCCGTCGCCGCGGACCGCTGCGCCGCCGCCCTGCGCCGCGCGTACGGCACCGGACCCTCGGCGCCGGTCACGGTCTACGGCGAACTGGCCGGCGGGCGCTATCCGCACCCGGACGTGCCGCCCACGCCGGGCGCGGAGCCGGTGCAGACCGGCGTCTGGTACGCGCCGGGGCTGCTCTGGATGCCGTTCGACGCCACGGTCGAGACGGCCGGCGGCGCCACCCGCTGGGCCGGCGACCGGGCACTGCGGGAGGCCGCCGACGCGGCGGGCCTGCACTGCGCCCCGCTGATCGCGCGCGGAACGCTCGCCGAGGTGCAGGAGCGGACACCGGTGTTCCCGACCCGGGTACCGGCGCTGCTGGGCCTGCCCGAGCTGCCCGGCAACCTCGCGGAGGGGCTCGTCGTCAAGCCCGCCGAGGACTGGGAGGCCCCCGACGCAGTCGCCGCCGGCCCGGCCGGCCGCCCGGTGGCGAAGTTCAAGCACCCCGCCTTCGCCGAGGACGAGCGCTTCGACGGCTCCCGTCCCTACCGGGCACCGGCCGAAGGCGCGGCAGGGGTGCCAGGCTGGCTCCTCGGCCAGGTCGCCGCGCTGCTGACCCCGGCCCGGGCTGCGGCGGCCGTCAGCAAGCTGGGCCCGCGCACCCCGGCCGAGCAGGTCGCCGCCGAGATCGCCCGGGACGCGGTCGAGGAGGCCGCCGAGGCCCTCGGCGGCCTCGACGAAGGCCTCGCCCCGGCCCTGGAGCAGGCGCTCGGCGCCGGCGCGCTCGCACTCGCCCGCTTCGACGCGGCCGACCGCCGGGCCCCCTGACTCAGCGCCCCGCCAGCGTGTCGCGCAGCCGCCGGGCCTCCTCGAGCAGGCGGGACGACCCCGTCCGCCGGGCCAGGGCGGTCACCTCGGGCAGTTCACCGCGCGCACCCGACAGCCGCGCGGAGTCCGCCGCGACGGCCAGCAGCGCCCCGTGCGCCTGCGGCCGGGTAGCGGCGAGCAGGCCCGGGAGCCCGGCGGCCAGCACAGCCCACACCGGGGCGGCGCCCTGCGGGGCGGCGGCCGCCGACCGCAGCGACTCGGTCACCAGGGCGGCCTTCAGCGTGCCCAGCCCGACGAGCTCGGCGAGTTCCCGGCCCAGCAGGCCCCCGTCCAGCCTGCCCCGCGCGGCCAGCAGGAGCAGCGCCCGTACGGCGGCCTCCCGGTCCTCCTGGGGCACCGAGGCGAGCCCGTAGGCGACGGCGAGGTGCACGGCCGGCCCGGCCGGGCCGTCGGCCGCCGCGAGCGCCTCCAGGAAGGCGGGCGCGCCGCGGCCCCCGTCCTTGTCGGCCGCCGACGCGACCCCGGTCAGCAGCCGGGCCGCGGCGATCTCCGGGTGCCAGGGCAGCGTCGCGACCGTGTGCGCGTCCCGGAAGTCCGGCAGGGACCAGTGCGGACAGGAGAGGTCCGGCTCGAACTTCCGGAACAGGGACCAGAACCGCCGGGGGAACGCCCCGCGGCCCTCGATCGCCTCGTGCCCCACCAGGATCCGGCGGCCGGCGCGTGCCCCGCGGCGCCTGCTGGGGCGCTCGGGCGCACCGGACTCGCGCTCCCGCCATCCCGCCGGCTGCGGGAGGCCGCCCTGCCGCAGCCAGTCGGCCACCCGGGGCCCCTCCGCGAGATCCAGCTTCTCGGCGGCGCGCACGGCTTCGGCGTCGACCGGGCCGCCGACGCGCAACAGCGCCTGCCCCAGGTCCGCCGGGCCGGGCCGGACACCGAGGCGCCCGTACTGCGCGAGCCGCTCGACCAGATGGCGCGGCTCCACCGCACCGGCCGGCCCGCTCGGCACGGACAGCGGGAACGGGACCGGGTCACCGGCCCGCAGCCGTGCGTGGACCTCGCCCACGCGCGCGCCCGCTATGTAGTCCAGCGCCACGTGCTGGCACAGCTCGAGCCAGCCCGCCCCGGCCTTCTCCCAGGACTCCTCGGCCCGTACGGGCTCCACCGCGGCGCCGACCACCCCCGCGAGGCACGCCACCTGAGGGCTCGGCCGCACCGCGAAGGCGCGCGGGACGGGCCCCAGCGCCGCGGCCAGTGCCTCCCGGTCCCGGTGGGCGTGCACCACCACGGCGCCGAGCAGCCGTTCGAACGTCTCCACGCCCGGGTCGCGGCGGTCGGCCAGCACGGCCGCGACCTCGTCGGCGAGCGCACCGACGGACGGTGCGGCGTATTCCCCCTCGATCATGAGACGCAGGCTAGTGCTGTGGCCGACAGCGGTGGGAGCGAGGCTCAGTGCTCGCAGAGGGAGAACTCACGCTCGTAGAGCTGCTCGTTGTGTTCGTCGACGAAGAACTTCCGTTCCCGCATGAGTTGTTCGCGATGGTCCTTCGCCTGCTCGAGCGTCATGGTCGAGGTGTCGGCCCACGGCTGCTGCGGCGGCACATCGGAGGTCGAGACGATCCTCGCCGACGGATCGACCAGGAAGAACGCGAGGATCTTGCGGTGTCCCGGGCGGGTGGCGTCCGCGAGCCGGAAGGAGCCGACGCGGTGCTGCAGGATGTTCGGGAACGCCAGGCAGCGGCCCGCCGGCGTCGACGCCGACCCCAGTACCTGGTTCAGCGCGTCTTCGTCCTCCAGGCCGTAGACCTCACGCAGACCGTTGTCGTCGTTCTGCTCGTAGTTCGGGTCGTCGAGCGCGGCGCGGAAACTCAGCCGGCTCTCGGTGATGTTCTCGCTGTCCCAGTAGTAGAGGCCGGTCGAGACGATCCGCTCGTTCATCATCCCCTCGACGTGCCAGGAGCCCTCGGCGTACTCGGGCTTGTCCGGGGTGAGATGGATGGTGGCGAGCTTGACGATGACCTGCAGACGGCGGCCCCGCAGGTCGACACGGGCGGATGCGTCGGGCACCTGGGGCGGGGCGAAGGCCGGGGCGTCCGGGACGACCGGGCAGCGGTTCTCCCACCAGTCGTCCTGGGCCTGTTCCCAGGCGGTGAGGGCCTCCTCGTAGGCCCCCTCGTCGCCGTAGGAGGACTTGTCCGGGCGCTGCGGCTCCGAGTCGTACCACCCGTAGGGATCGGCCGCTATCCGCAGGGGCCGCGGATGACGCAGGTCGCACAGCACGTTCTCCAGCAGCGGGAGCATGCGCGCGAACAGCTCCGGCAGGACGGAGAGCAGCTCGCGGTGCCACTCGGGGTGGACGTTGTTCACGTACGAACGGAAGGCGACCTCGCCGTCGTCACTGACGTCGACGTCCGTGGGCAGCCACTGGAACTTCTCCGAGAACTCGTACCTCGAATAGCGGTCCGTCGGGTTGTGCCACGCCTGCTCGGGCGCGCCACTCGCCTCCCGCACCAGGCAGAACAGCGAAGGATGCACCAGATCCAGTACCTGGCCGCCGGATCCGGGATGCCAGTCCTTCTCCGCCTCGGGGACCTGCTCCAGGACCTGGACCGCCTCGCGCAGCCGGGACCTCAGCTCGTCCTCGACCAGAGCGTCCGACTGCCACACCCCGTCGACGGCGGACACCTCGACACCGGTCCGGCCGTCCCGCAGCGCGGCGTAGTGCGCGAGCTCGGCGAGCACGTAGCGGACTTGGGCCTCGGTGAGACCCTGGTCGACCGCTTCCCGAGTCCACCGGGCGACGATGCCGGCATCGTTCATCTTGTCGAACCACCCGGGCTTGGCCCGAAGGTGTGAGCTGCACTCCATCATCTCGAGTTCCCGCAGCGTTCGGGGTGTCGCGAACGCCAGGGAACGCGATGCGTGGAAGGGCAGCGGGAAAGCGGACAGGCCGGTCAATTCTCTGGGTCCTCCGAGTCGGTGTGCGGTGGCGGGAAGGATACGTCAGCGGTCTGACACCACAGCCGTGCTGCCCGCCGTCGCAGCCCCGGGAGCCGGGGCTTCGACGCACCCGCGTCTCACCGGGCGCTGCTCCACCCGGCCGTGCCGGAATACGAGTCGAGCAGGTCCACCACGAAGACCAGGGTCGAGCCCGCCGGGATCAACGGCGAGGGCGACTGATTGCCGTAGCCGAGCCGCGGCGGAACGATGATCTCCCGCCGGCCGCCGACCCGCATGCCCCGCACCCCCCGGTCCCAGCCCTTGATGACCCTGCCGGCGCCCAGGGCGAACTTGAACGGCTCCCCCCGGTCCCAGGAGGCATCGAACTCCTTCCCGGACTCGAAGGCCACCCCGACGTAGTGGACCCTGACCACCATGCCCGGCTTCACCTCGTCCCCGTCCCCGACGACCAGGTCCCGGACGGTCAGCTCGGTGGGAGCGTCACCCGTCGGAACGCGGACCTCGGGCCTCGTCGGTTCACTCATCGCAGCCTCGTCACTCTCCGTAGAAGGGCCCCGTGCGGACCACCCGCCCCAGGGACATCCCGCGCGGCGGATGGTCACGCTACCGAGAACGCCGCCCCCGGAGCACACCGCATCCGGCGGCCCACGTGAGGGTCCTCAGAAGAACCCGAGCTTCTTGGGGGAGTAGCTGACCAGGAGGTTCTTCGTCTGCTGGTAGTGCTCCAGCATCATCTTGTGGGTTTCGCGTCCGATGCCCGACTGCTTGTAGCCGCCGAACGCCGCGTGGGCCGGATAGGCGTGGTAGCAGTTCGTCCAGACGCGGCCCGCCTGGATCGCGCGGCCCGCGCGGTAGGCCGTGTTGATGTCGCGGGTCCAGACGCCCGCCCCCAGGCCGTACGCCGTGTCGTTCGCGATCCGCACCGCGTCGTCGAAGTCGTGGAACGAGGTCACCGACACCACCGGGCCGAAGATCTCCTCCTGGAAGATCCGCATGCGGTTGTCGCCCTCGAAGACGGTCGGCTGGACGTAGAAGCCGCCCGCCAGGTCGCCGCCGTGGTCGACGCGTTCGCCGCCGGTGAGGATCTTCGCGCCCTCCTGCCGGCCGATCTCCACGTACGACAGGACCTTCTTCAGCTGCTCCTCGGACGCCTGCGCACCGATCATCGTGTCCGTGTCCAGCGGATGCCCCGGCACGATCAGTTCGGTGCGGGCCACCGCCGCTTCGAGGAAGTCGCCGTACCGGCCCCGCTCGATCAGGGCGCGCGAGGGACTGGTGCACACCTCGCCCTGGTTGAGGGCGAACATGGTGAACCCCTCCAGGGCCTTGTCGCGCAGGTCGTCGTCGGCCGTCCAGATGTCGTCGAAGAACAGGTTCGGGCTCTTGCCGCCGAGCTCCAGGGTGACCGGCTTCAGGTGCTCGGCCGCGTACTGCATGATCAGCCGGCCGGTCGAGGTCTCCCCGGTGAAGGCGACCTTCGCGACGCGCGGGCTGGAGGCGAGCGGTTTTCCGGCCTCCTCGCCGAAGCCGTTGACGATGTTCACCACGCCCGGCGGCAGCAGGTCCGCGACCAGGCTCAGCCAGTAGTGGACCGACGCCGGGGTCTGCTCGGCGGGCTTCAGCACCACCGTGTTCCCCGCCGCCAGCGCCGGGGCCAGCTTCCACACGGCCATCAGGACCGGGAAGTTCCACGGGATGATCTGGGCCACCACGCCCAGCGGTTCGTGGAAGTGGTAGGCCACCGTGTCCTCGTCCAGCTGGCTCAGGGCCCCCTCCTGCGCGCGCAGCGCACCCGCGAAGTAGCGGAACTGGTCGATCGCCAGGGGCATGTCGGCGGCCAGCGTCTCGCGGACGGGCTTGCCGTTCTCCCAGCTCTCCGCGACCGCGAGGGCCTCCAGGTTCTGCTCCATCCGGTCCGCGATGCGCAGCAGGACCGCGGACCGCTCCGCCACGGAGGTCCGCCCCCACGCGGGCGCCGCCGCGTGCGCCGCGTCCAGGGCCCGCTCCACGTCCTCGGCGGTACCGCGCGCCACCTCCGTGAAGGTCTCCCCGGTGACGGGGGACGGGTTGGCGAAGTAGCCGCCCCGGGCGGGCTCGACGTACTCACCGCCGATGAAGTGCCCGTAGCGGGATGCGTACGACATGAGCGCGCCCTCGGTACCGGGCGCGGCGTAACGGGCCATGGATGTCCTCCCCTTGACGGACGCCGGCCACCAGCGGCCGGCGCTCGGGGGAACGCTAGGAGCGGGCGGGTTGCGGATACGTTGCACGCCTGCGGCCGCCGCCGGGCGGTCCGGGCGGCCGCAGGGGGAACCCGCCGGCGCCGAGCTCCCCGTCCAGGGCGCGGACCCGGGCCAGCGCGGCCGGGCGGTCCTCGGGCGGCAGCGCCGACGCGAGGGCCCGCCACGCCTCCCGGTCGTCCGCGCCCCACGGGCTGCACACCCAGTCGGTCAGCAGCCCGGCATCCGCGCGGGCGATCACCGCGGCCCGCGCCTGGTCCTCGATCCGCCGCCGGAGCCGGACGATGCCCGGCGCGGTGGAGGCGGGCAGGAGGGGCCCGGGGTAGCGGTGGAGGGCGGCCGAGACCGCCCCGGCGGCCAGCTGCCGGGTCAGCGCCGTGAAGTCGGCGTCCAGCGCGCCGGCGGTGCGGTAGGGCCGCGACAGCGGGGCGGCTGGCCCCAACAGGGCGCGCAGCCGGGAGATTTCGGCGCGCAACGTCACGGGTGAAACCGACTCGTCCTCGTACAGCGCGATCGCCAGCTCCTCGCCCGACAAGCCCGCCGGGTGGTGCGCCAGCAGGACCATGATCTCGCTGTGCCGCCGCCCCAGCCGCACCCGGCGGCCTCCCGCGACCAGCAGCGCCTCGTCCTGGCCGAGTGCGGTGAGCGTGTCGCCCGCCGTCGGCGGCCCGGGGCCGAGCAGCGCCAACTGGGCCTCCGCCGCCCGCGCGACCGCCCGCACGAAGGCCAGCGAATGGGGGTGGGCGAGACCGTCGCCGCCGGTGATGTCCACCGCACCCAGCAGCCCGCCCGTCCGCGGATCGCGCACCGGGGCCGCCGCACACGTCCACGGATGGACCCGCCGGCTGAAGTGCTCGGCTCCGAAGACCTGGACGGGCTCGCCGACCGCCACCGCCGTACCCGGCGCGTTGGTCCCCATCGCCGTCTCCGCCCAGTGCGCTCCCGGCACGAAGCCGAGCCCCTCCGCCCGCCGCAGCGTGCCCGGTTCGCCCTCCACCCACAGCAGCCGGCCCTGCGCGTCGCACACCGCCAGCAGGTGCGCCCCGTTGGCCGCGAAGGCGCCGACGAGGTCCCGGAACAGCGGCATCACCCGGGCCAGCGGGTGCTCCTCGCGGTACGGCCGCAGCTGCGCCTCGGCCAGCTCCAGCCGGGGGAGGCACTCCGGGCTGACCCGGGCCCGGGCGCACCGCCGCCAGGACCGGGCGATGACCGCGCGGACGGGGGCCTCGACCCGCCCGTCCCGGGTGAACGCGGCATGCGCACGCCGCAGTACGCGGGTGCGCTCGGCGGGATCGGTCCCGCCCGGCAGGGCCACCGAAGGATCGTCCATCCCATCCTCCCGTGGCGCCGCGGAACCCGGAACGCCCCATCGTCGCCCCGCTACCGGCCCCCGGCAAGCGGTACGTCGGCCAGTCCGCGCCGAAACCCGTGCGGAGGCGCGCCGGGCCGACGGGCTCCTACCCCGGGTCGGCCGCCAGGGCCGAGGCCGGGTCCGGGGCCGAGGGGCCCGCCGGGATCCAGCTGCCCGCCTCCCGGCGGTACGGCCACCAGCGGCCCTCCCGGCCCAGCCGGAGCTGGCGACCGGTGTCCGCCTCCGTCCAGCGGGCGCGGACCCGCCGCAGGACCGGAGCCTCCTCGTCCGCCCAGGCCGCGGCCAGCGCCGCCCGGGCCCGGGCCAGGGCGGACCGGTCCGGCGTCCAGTCGTCCTCCAGCGCGGCGAGGGCCGGGGCCCCGCCGAAGCCCCAGGCCAGTACGGCCCGTTCCATCTCGGCCCGCCCACGTCCGGCAGCCGCCGACAGGCGGGCGCGGAGCCGGACGTCACCGGCCTCCGCCGTGAGGCGTACGGCGTCTTCGGCGGCGGTGAGGGGAGCCGCGGGGGCGCGGTCGGCATGACCCGGAGCCAGCGCCCGCGCGAGCTGCCGGTACGCCTCCGACGCGGCCGCCTGCGCCAGGAACTCCACCGCGTCCACGTCCAGCCCGTCCGCCTCCGCCCCGGTGTCCAGCGCCGGCGGCTGGCCCGGCCCCTGCGGCAGCCCGGGCAGGGCGGGCAGCGGCGGCAGGACGGCCCCTGCCGCGAAGGCCTCCGCCGCCGGAACCCCCTCGTCGGCGGCCCCCTGCGGAGCTTCGGCTTCCGCGCTGCTGCGCTCCTCCAGCTCCCCGAGCAGCTCCCGCTCGCCGCGCCCCCGCAGGAGCAGCAGCACGAACGGGTCCTGGTCCAGCAATCGCGCCACCTGGTAGCACAGCGCCGCCGTGTGCGGGCAGTGGTCCCACTCGCCGCAGTCGCAGCGCGGGTCGAGGTCCCCGATGCCGGGCAGCGGATCCGCCCCGGCCGCCGCCGCGTCCTCGGCCAGCTCCGGAGGCACCTCGCGGTCCAGCAGAGCGGCGATGTACCCCGACTCCCCGGCCGCCAGGCCCAGCAGACGGTCCCATTGGCCGGCGGTGAACTCCTGCACCAGCACGTCCGTCCGGTGCGCCGTCCCGTCCCGGTCGCGCACCACCGCGGTCAGCCCGCCCGGGCGGACGGTGACCGCCCCGACGGCGCCCGCGCGCGCGAAGCGGCGGCCCTGCCGGACCTGCTCTCCGTCCAGAGCGCTGTCCTCCAGGGCGCTCAGCCAGGCGTGGCCCCACCAGGTGCGGGCGAAGCCGCGGGCGGGAGCGGGCGGGAGCGCCGGGAAGGTCTTCTCCCGCGGGTACGGGTGCGGGTCTCGGGTGCTCATCCGTCACTCCCCGGGGTCGGGCGCAGCGCCACGAGGTCGGCCAGTTCGGCGTCGGTCAGTTCGGTCAGCGCGCTCTCGCCGCCGGCGAGGACGGCGTCGGCGAGGGCCCGCTTGCGCTCCAGGAGCCGGGCGATCCGGTCCTCCACGGTGCCCTCGGCGATGAGGCGGTGCACCTGGACGGGCTGGGTCTGGCCGATCCGGTAGGCGCGGTCGGTGGCCTGTTCTTCGACGGCCGGGTTCCACCAGCGGTCGAAGTGGATGACGTGGCCGGCCCGGGTGAGGTTCAGCCCGGTGCCCGCCGCCTTCAACGAGAGCAGGAACACCGGGACTTCGCCCGCCTGGAACCGGTCGACGAGCTCCTCGCGGCGCGGCACCGGCGTCCCGCCGTGCAGCAGCTGCGCGGCGATCCCGCGCCCGGCGAGGTGCTTCTCCAGGATCCGGGCCATCGCCACGTACTGGGTGAAGACCAGCACCGAGCCGTCCTCGGCGAGGATCGTGTCGAGGAGCTCGTCGAGCAGGTCCAGCTTGCCGGAACGGGCGCCGGAGGCCTCCTTCGCGTACTGCGCGGGGTGGTTGCAGATCTGCTTGAGGGAGGTGAGCAGCTTGACGACCAGACCGCGCCGCTCCATCCCGTCCGACTCCGCGATCGCGGCGAGCGTCTCGCGTACGACCGCCTCGTACAGCACGGTCTGCTCGCGGCTGAGGGTGACGGGGTGGTCGGTCTCGGTCTTGGGCGGCAGCTCGGGCGCGATCCCCGGGTCCGACTTCTTGCGGCGCAGCAGGAACGGGCGTACCAGGGCGCTCAGCCGGGCCGCCGCCTGCGGGTCGCGGCCGCTCTCGACGGGCTCGGCGTAGCGGGTGCGGAAGGTGCCGAGGCGCCCGAGGAGACCGGGCGTGGTCCAGTCGAGGACGGCCCACAGCTCGGAGAGGTTGTTCTCGACGGGTGTGCCGGTGAGCGCGACGCGCGCCGCGGCCGGGATGGTGCGCAGCGCCTTCGCGGTCGAGGAGCGGGGGTTCTTGACGTGCTGGGCCTCGTCGGCGACGACCATGCCCCAGCCGGTGGCGGCGAGGACGGCCGCGTCCGCGCGCATCGTGCCGTAGGTGGTCAGGACGAAGCCGCCGCCGAGGCCGGCGAGGCTGCGGGCGGGGCCGTGGTAGCGGCGGACGGGCGTGCCGGGGGCGAACTTCTCGATCTCCCGCTGCCAGTTGCCCAGCAAGGACGCGGGACAGACCACGAGCGTGGGCTGGGGCCGAGGGCGGGCGGGGGCGCAGTCGCCGTCGGGGCGGTCGCGGCTGTCGTCGCGGTTGCGGTGCAGGTGGAGCGCGATCAAGGTGACGGTCTTGCCCAGGCCCATGTCGTCGGCGAGGCAGGCGCCGAGGCCGAGCGAGGTCATCCGGTCCAGCCAGCGCAGTCCGCGCAGCTGGTAGTCGCGCAGGGTGGCGCGCAGCTCGGGGGGCGGGAGCAGCGCGGGGCCGCCGGGCTCCTGCGGATCGGCGGCCAGGCGGGCCCGCAGGCGTTCGAGGGAGCCGGTGGCCGCCACGTCGACCCGCTCGCCCCCGATCTCCGCCGACCCGGTGAGTACGGCGGCCAGTGCGTCGGCGGCCGTGAGCCGGCTGCCCCGTCGGGCGAGGGCCCGGCGGGCCTCGGCCGGGTCGATCAGCACCCACTGGTCGCGCAGCCGCACCAGCGGGCGGTTCGCCTCGGCGAGGCGGTCGAGCTCGGCGCGGGTGAGGTCGTCCTGGCCGCCGAGGGCGTGGCGCCAGCTGAAGGAGAGCAGGGCGCCGGGGGAGAGCAGGCCGGAACCGAGGGCGGAGTGCGGGGAATCGGGATCCTGCCGGGAACCCGGCGTACCGGCCGGGGCCGCTGAGCCGGCCGGGGCCGCTGAGCCGGCCGGGGCCGCTGAACCCGGCGCGGC
>NZ_JBEZLV010000028.1:0-94722 GCF_040652335.1 Streptomyces sp. NPDC048270 | reverse complement strand
GCCACCCTGCCCGAAGCGGTCCGCGAGGCCTACCGGTACGCGGTCGCCGTCGGCACCCACTGGGCCTTCCTGGTCTGCGCGGCCATCGCCGTCCTCGGCTTCATCGCCGCGATCTTCATCAAGGAAGTCCCCCTCCGCGGCGCCCCCACCGCCCCCGCAGACGAAACCAAGAACGACACGGCCACCACCCCCGCCCCCGCCCTGCAGGAATCAGCCGCCCACTGAACCAACCCCCCTCTCCGGCACCCCCCAAGGGCCCGGCCCCGAAGGACGAAACCGTCCTCCGCGGCCGGGCCCTCGCCGTGCCACCCGGTGTGCGGCGGGTCTCCCGCGCCACTCAGGTGGCTGCGCGAGCGCCTGGCACGACACGGAAGGGCTGAGCGGGAACACACGAAGCGCCCCCTCCCGGTCGAAGGCGGGAGGGGGCGCTGGGTTCGGGGTCAGGGGTGGCGGGTCGGCCAGAGGCGTTCGCCGTGTTGGTAGAGGAGTTCCGCCGGGACGCCGCGGTTGCGGCAGCGGTCCAGGAGGAGGGTGGTCTGGCGGATCTGTTCCGACTGCGGGTCGTAGCTGGAACCCGTCAGGTGGCGCAGCCACGGCTCCAGGCCCAGGGCGTAGACGAAGACCTCCTGCGCGCCGAAGCGCTTGACCAGGCGTTCCGCCATGTCCGCGTCGCAGCCCTTGAGGCGGCGGGCCTGGTCGTGCGCGCGGTCCTGGGTGCCTTCCATCAGCGGGCCGTACAGCCATGACATCGGAGCGCCCACGCATTCCAGCCCGATGAAGACCGTGTCCACGTCCCCGGTGTTCTCCTGCACCCTGCGGTACAGGTCCGGGTCGATGTCCACCGCGTCCGTCGCGAACAGCACCCGCCGGCCGCCGATCTCCACCAGCGGGACCGCCTTGGAGCGGATGTCGAGGTCGCCGTGCTCGCCCAGGAACGGCAGCATCGTGACCTCGGCGTCCTCGCCGATCCGCGCCGACTCCATCTCGCCCAGCTCCACCACCGAGGTGAAGCCCAGCGCCTGGAGGAGGAGTTTGGGGCTCGGGTCCTCCAGGGAGCCGCCGCCGCCCCGGGGCACGAAGACCGTGTCCACCCGGTGGCGCAGCTGGAGCAGGGCCTCCACCGACACGTGGTCGCAGTGCAGGTGGCTCAGGACCACGGCGTCCAGCCGGTCGGGCAGGTCGGCCAGGGTGAGGTGGCGGTGGCCGTCGTCCGCGTAGCCGGGCAGCGGGTCCAGCAGCACGGCCGTGGAGCCGGTTTCCAGCAGGACCGTCGCGTGGTTGAGGTAGCGCATCCGTACGGAGCCCGCCGGAGCGCGCTCGTACGGCGCCGGGGCCGTCTCGGTGAACAGGCCCGCGAAGGCGGCCGCCGCGGTGTTCGACGAGGCCTCGTCCCCGAGCAGCAGTTCGGCCAGGCCGGCGACGTCGGCCCCGGTACGGCGCGAGGCGTACAGCGCGTCGAGGCGGGGGTCGGCGAACGGGATGCGCAGGTCGAGACGGTGCGCGCCCGGCAGGATCGGGCTGCCGAAGGTGAAGGGCTGCTCCAGGTCCGTGCGCGGGGCCAGCGAGATCACCTGGCCCTCGGCCAGCTCGGCCGCGTACGCCCGGTGGACCAGCGGCTCGAAGAAGCGCAGCCGCGGCCGGTTGCCGGTGTCGTAGACCAGCTCGACCAGTCCGCGCAGGCTCTCGGGCAGCTGGGCGTACAGCGACTCCATCGGCTTGCCGTCGGCCTGCTCGGCGAGCATCCGCTGGGCTTCCTTGATGTCCGCGGCCAGCCGCAGCAGGGGAGCGGCGGCCGTCTCGGTGGCGTCCAGCAGCTCCTCGGCGTCGCCGGGGACGCCGCCGTACGGGGCGAGGAACGGGCCGCCGTACCGGGCCGGGTTGCTCAGCGCGGAGGCGTGCACCTGCGGGGAGCGCAGGTAGCTGCGCAGCTGGGGCAGGTAGCGCTCGCGCAGGTTGAGCGCGGCGGTGTGCGGCGGCACCAGGTGGCACCAGGCGTACCAGCGGTGCAGCAGGGGCTGCGGGACGACGGACGGGTTCAGGTAACCCCTGGCCGCGCGGCGCCCGTTGAAGGCCGGGGCGGTCGGAACCACCGCGTCGCCCGGAAGCACCGCGGCCGCCCCGGCGGCCTGAGCCGTCGGGGCGGCCGGAGCCGCCGGCGCCGGGGAGGGGAGCGGCGCCGGTGAGGTCACGGTGTGCCTCCGGGGGGTGCGATGGCCTGGGCGGAGGCGACGGGCGGGACCGGGGAGCCGGGGAGGCGGCCGTCGTTCGGCTCGTCCGCGCCCGGCTTGTCGCCGGCCTGCTCGTCGCCGGCCGGGGACGCCGCGAGTGCGCCGCGCGCCGACAGCAGGGCCGGCGCGCACAGGGCGAGCGTGAGGAAGATGCCGCCACCGGCGATCACGAAGACCAGCCGCGGGTTGCCGTCGGGGCTCAGCAGGCTGCCGGCCAGGTATCCGGCCGTGCTGCCGAAGAAGGCGGCGGAGGACAGCGTCCCGCCGACCCGGCCCAGCACCTCGCCGGGCACGGCCTTCTGCAGCAGGGTCTCCTCGCCGACGTTGGCCACGCCGTTGCCGAGCCCCGCGATCAGCTGCATGGCGATCGCGGCGAACAGCACCGGGGCGGCGGCCGTCAGCAGCAGGCCGAGGCCCGTGAAGAACCAGCCCGCGAGCAGCACCCACACCGGCGAACGGCTCTCGGCCGCGCGGACCAGCCACAGCGAGGCGGCGACCATGGCGACGCCGAAGGACGCGGACAGCACGCCGAACCCGGTCTCGCCGGTGTTCAGCGAGTGCTCGGCGAGGAAGACCAGCGCCAGGTTGTCCAGCGAGCCGAAGAACAGGCCGAGCAGGAGCAGCAGCACGATGGCGCGGGCCACCCGGTGGTGGCGTACGAACTTCAGCCCCTCGACCGTGTCGCCCAGCAGGCTCTTGCGCTCGCCGGTGCGCAGCGGCTCCAGCGCCGGGATGCGCGTCAGCAGCAGGGCCGACAGCACGAAGGTGCCCGCGTTGATCGCGAGCGCGCCGTACGCGCTGCCCCAGGCGGTGAACACGCCGCCGAGCACCGGGCCGAGCGCGGCCTGCAGGTTGAAGGCGGTGCCCATCCACGCGTTGGCGGGCATCAGGTCCGCCTCGTCGACCAGGCGGGGGACCACCGTACGGCCGGCCGCGGAGAACACGGTGGAGGCGGCGGCGGCCACCGCGACCAGCGGTACCAGCACGGCCAGGCCCGGGCGGGCCAGCACGATGACTCCGAACACCGCGGCCTGCACCAGCTCGGCGGCGATCAGCAGGCGCCGCACGCCCATCCGGTCGGCGAGTGCGCCGGCGAGCGGTCCGAAGAACCGCGGCACGGACTCGGCCAGGAGGATCAGCGAGACGGCGGTGCCGGCGTGCTCGCCGCGGCTGACGAGCAGGACGAGGGCCACCATGGCCGCGCCGTCGCCGATCAGAGAGACCGCGCGGGCCAGCCAGAAGTGGCGGAACAGCCGGTGGCGTCGGATCAGATTGGGTTCTGCGGCCAAGGCCTTGAATCCTTTCAAGGGGAAGGTGTCCGCCCGCGGGTTCCGCCCGGCGGTTGTGCCCGCGGCCCTGGTCAGGCCATGGACCTGGTCAGACCGCGGACCTCGTCGGACCACGGCCTTGGTCAGACCGCGGACCGCGTCGGACCACGGCCTTGGTGAGAACGCGGACCTCGTCGGACCGCGGACCCGGTCAGACCACGGCCCGGCCGTGGTCTCCGCGCCGGGATCCGGCGCTGCGCCGCAGATCGGCGGTGAGGTTGATGCGCTTGAGCCAGCGGTCGGTGCCGTCGTAGCGGGCCGCGAACGGCCGGCGCCCGTGCACCGCGCGCTTGTTGTCGATGACGAAGAGGTCGCCGTTGCCGATCGTCACGTCGGTCAGCTTCGCCTCGATCGCGGCCAGCAGCGCGTTCTGCGCCTCGGCGGCCTGCGGGTCGAGCGGGTTGCTGTGCATGAACGGCGGGTCGACGCGCAGCCACGGGGCGGCGGGGTCGCCGTCCAGCAGCGCGATCGGCTCGGGCCGGTTCGCCATGGTGTCGATGCGGCGGAACTGCTCGCCGTCGGCGGCCTCGGCCGCGTCGGCGGCGCCGGTGGCCTGGTTGAAGCTCTTGGTGTGCGACTGGTCCGGCAGGATCGCGAAGCGCTTCTCGAACAGGACCGCGCGGTGCTCGTCGGAGAGCTCGATGTCCTGCATGGCGGCGAAGGTCGTGGCCACGGCGTCGTGGTTGCGCAGCCCCATCAGCATCATCCAGTCCGCGCGGTGCGGGTGGAAGGCGTCCTCGGTGTGCCAGTCCAGCATGGCCGTGGAGCCGGAGCCGAGCTGGTCGAACTCGTGCCCCCGGACCGGGTACAGGTCGAGGATCAGCCGTCCGCGCTGCTGGCTGCTGAAGGAGAAGGGCTCGCCGAGCAGGGAGCCGATCAGCCGCAGTACGGCGTCCGCGTGCCGCAGTTCGGGGCGGTCGGGGCGCTCCTGGTAGCGGGTGGGGGTGGGCCCCAGCGCGTTCTCGTCGATGAGCAGCCCGCCGACCAGGAATCCCGCGTGCGGGGCCCCGGACAGGCGGAAGTCGGTCATCACGCGCCGCAGCGAGCGCGGCAGCTCGTGGGACATCAGGGCGGCGAGCTGGAGGGAGCGCCGGGCGTCGAGGCCCGCGGAGTCCCGCGCGTACTCGTGGGCGAGCGCGGCCACCCGGTGGCGTTCGTCGGGCAGGAGTTCGATGCGCGGGACCCCCGGTCCCGGGTGTGACACCGCGGCGGACGCCGCGGCAGGCGGTGCGATGGTCTGCATGGTGGCTCCTCTGGAGACGCGAGGTTGCCGCAGCCTCTCAGGGCCCACTCGAATCGCACTCGAAACGGCCCGGCCGGCCGCGGGCGAGGGGCCCTTTACACCCTCCCGGAACCCCCGGAACCCACTCTGGCCTCGATCTCTTCCGCTCTTCAAGCGGTGCTGTAGTCCCCGGGGTTGTGCTTGTTCCCAGAACGCCACGGTCCCTCGGACGGACCGGCCACGAACGGGATGAGGTGAGCGAGACATGAGTACGACGGCAACGGTGAACGCGGCCAAGCGCAGGATCTACGTATCCGCCTTCAGCCGCTCCGCCTACCTCCCCGCCGTGTGGGGCGCCCTGCGCTCCTACGCCGACACCCAGCCCGACCTCGTCGAGGCCTACACCTTCGAGCAGCCGTTCTTCCTCCCCGAGCAGGCCAAGGACCCGGTCTCGCTCATGGAGGACCCGGCGGTCTTCGCGATGTCCTGCTACCTGTGGAACTTCAACAAGAACATGGCGGCCTGCCGGGCGGTGAAGGAGCGCTTCCCCCAGGCGGTCACCGTCGTCGGCGGCCCGCACGTGCCGGACAACGCGACCGAGTTCCTGCGCAAGCACCCCTACATCGACTTCGCGATCCACAAGGAGGGCGAGGCGCCCTTCGCCGAGCTGCTGCGGGCGCTGCTCCAGGACGAGCCCGACTTCTCCTCGGTCCCCTCGCTCAGCTACCGGGACCAGGACGGCACGGTCCGCCGCAACCCGCTCGGCGGCCAGCTGCCGCGGGAGATCGACGTGCCGAGCCCCTGGCTCACCGGCCTGATGGAGCCCTCCTTCGAGGCGGCCCGGGCGGCCGGCTACCAGCCGACCGTGCTGTGGGAGACCAACCGCGGCTGCCCCTACAGCTGCACCTTCTGCGACTGGGGCTCCGCGAACCAGTCGAAGATCCGCAAGTTCGACGAGGACCGGCTGCACGCCGAGATCGACTACTTCACCGAGCAGAACGTCTCGGCGATCCTGTGCGCCGACGCCAACTTCGGCATCCTCCCGCGTGACGTCGGCCTCGCCGAGCACCTCGTGCGCAACAAGCAGGAGAGCGGCTTCCCGGGCAAGTTCGTCACGAGCTACGCCAAGAACGCCAACGACCGGATCGTGCAGATCAGTTCGATGTTCGCGCTCAACGGCATGTCGAACGGCACCATCCTCGCGATGCAGAGCGGCACCCAGGACGTGCTGGAGCAGGTCAAGCGCTCCAACATGCCGGCCAAGAACTACGAGAAGCTCGCCGCCGCCTTCCGCGAGCGCGGTGTCGAGGCCTACACCGAGGTCATCGTCGGCCTGCCGAACGAGACCCCCGAGACCTTCGCCCGCGGCCTGTGCCGGATGCTCGAGATGGGCATCCACGACGACATCATGATCTACGAGTGCGTCCTGCTGCCCAACGCCGAGATGGGCAGCGCCGCCCACCGCGAGAAGTACCGGCTGGACACCATCACCCGCACCTACCTCCCGGACGACGTGGAGGAGGTCGAGGTGGTCGTCGGGCACTCGACGATGAGCCGCGCGGACTGGGTGCGCATGTACCTGTTCGGCGCCGTCCTGCAGGCCCTGCACAACCGGGGCATCACCCGCCGGCTCGCCACCTACCTGCACACCGAGGGACTCCTCGGCTACGAGGACTTCTACCGCTCGCTGGCCGACGCCGCGCTCGCCGACTCCTCCTCCGTCCTCGGCGCCGCCGTCGACCGGGCCCGCGCCCTGCTCTGGGAGTACATCGAGTCGCCCACCGTCCCCAACGAGGGCAAGGTGGCCTCCCAGCCGGACATGATGGAGCGCCTCGCCCGCTGGGTGCCGGACAAGGAGTCCTGGCTCATCTACGAATGGTGCTGGGCCTACGTACAGAACGAGCTGGACCGGTTCTACGGCGAGCTGCGGGGCCACCTCGAGACCGCCGGCGTGAAGATCGACGAACGCCTCGAGGAGCTGCTGCGCTACCAGCGCGCCTCGGTGTTCACCGTCGCCGAGGCCGGCACCACCCGCGTCGAGCTCTTCTCCTACGACTGGTCCGGCTACTTCCGCGCACCCGCCGAGGGACTCCACCCCGGCGTGCACGTCACGAGCTTCGAACCCCCCGCCGCGAGGATGCGCTGATGAACACGAGCCTGGCGGCCCGCGTTCTGCAACGCGCGGCACACGAACCGGACCGCACCGCGGTCGAACTCCCACGGACCCCCGCGGCCCCGGGACGGACCCTGGCCTACGGCGCCCTCGCCGACGCCGCCCGGGACCTGGCGGCCGCGCTGCACCGGCGCGGCGCCCGCCCCGGCGACACGGTGGCGCTGGTCGCCGCCAGCGTCCCCGAACTGGTCGTCGCCCTGCTGGCCACCGCCGGCGCCGGACTGGTGTGCGCGCCGCTCGACGACGCGCAGCCGCCCGCCCGGGTGCGCAGCGCCATGCGGGTGGCCGGCGCCGCGATCGCCCTGGTCGCCTCCCCCGAGCGGGCGGCGTACTGGCTCGCCGAACTCGGGGAGCAGGCCGTCGAGGTCGGTACCGGCCCGCGCCGCGCCGACGCCGGACAGGCACCCGCCTTCCCCGTACCGGTGGCCGCGGACGATCCCGCCTACCTGCTCTTCACCTCCGGATCCACCGGAGTGCCCAAGGGCGTACGGGTCGCGCACGGCCCCTTCGCCCGGCACTGCGAGGTGGCCGCCGAGGCCTACGGACTCACCCCCGACAGCGTCACGCTCCAGTTCGCCTCGCCCGGGTTCGACGTCGCGCTCGAGGAGATCTGGCCGACCCTGCTGTCCGGCGGACGGGTCGTGCTGCGCGGCGGCGGCCTGTGGTCGCTGCCCGAGCTGCTCGACGTCACCGCCGCCCACGGCATCACCATGTGGCAGCTGCCCACCGCCTACTGGACCCTGCTGGGCGCCGAGGCCGCCGTACGCGGCGACCTGCGCCCGCCGCCCTCGCTGGACACCGTGCTGATCGGCGGGGAGGCCGCCACCACGGCCGCCGCACGCCGCTGGCTCGGCTCGCCGATGGGAGCGGTCCGCCTGCTCAACGCCTACGGGCCCACCGAGGGCGTGGTCACCTCCACGCTGTACGAGGTGCCGCGCGAGGCCGGGGCCCTGCCGCCCGGGGAGATCCTGCCCATCGGCAGGCCGCTGCCCGGACGCTCGGTCCTGGTCCTCGACGAGGAGCTGCGGCCCGCGCCGCCCGGCAGCCCCGGCGAACTGTTCGTCACCGGGCCCTGCCTGGCCGACGGCTACGCCGGGGACGCGGCGGCGACCACCCGCGCCTTCCCCACCCTGCCCGACGGCCGGCGTGCCTTCCGCACCGGCGACCTCGCCACCGGGTCCGCCGGCGGCGTGCTCGTCTACCACGGGCGCCGGGACCGGCAGTTGAAGATCTCCGGCGTACGCGTCGAGCCGGGCGAGGTCGAGGCCGCGCTCGCCGACTGCGCCGGGGTCACCGCCGCCGCCGTCACCGTCGCCGGCGAGGGGGACCGCAGCCGCCTGGTGGCCCACGTGGTACTGGCCGAACCGCCCGCCGACCCGGCGCGCCGCGCCGGCGCCCTGCGCGGCGAGCTCGCCGGCCGGCTCCCCGCGGCCATGGTGCCGGCCCGGGTCGAGTTCCACGACCGGCTGCCGCGCACGGTCAACGACAAGGTCGACCACCACGCCCTGGCCGCCCCGGCCCGTACCGAGAGCGAGGGGAGCCGATGACCACCGTGCCCGCGGCCGCCACGCCGCCCACGACCACCACGCCGTCCACGGCCGCCACGCCGCCGACGGCCCCCACGCCCACCACGCCGTCCGCGGCGCCCGCCACGGGCGCCCCGGTACGGGAGTTCGCGCAGGCCCTGGCCCAGGCGGAACTCGCCGCAGCCGCCCGGGAGCTCACCGCCTTCGCGGACGCCCTGGACACCGCCACCGCCGTGTCCGAGCGGCCCGTGCCCGTACCGGGCTGGGTCGAGGTCACCGGCGAGGGCGAGGACGCGGCCGTCTCGCTGGTGCCGGCCGGGGTCTCCGGGCTCTACGAGGAGCTGTGCCGCATCGCGGACCCCGTGCGGCTGCGCGCCGCCGTGGTGCTCCTGCTCAACCTGAGCGTCCGCCTCCAGCAGGTACCCGGCGGCGCACAGGCCGCGGCCGCGGTGATGCAGTGCGGGGCGGAACTCGCCCCGGTGCTGGAGGCCGTCAACGGCGGCGCCCCGCCCCTGGTGGGACGCGCCGCACTCCAGCTCACCGTCGAAGACGAGCAGGTGCTGCTCGCCGACGAGCAGGCGCGCTGGATCACCGCCGAGCTGGACCGGCTCCCGCCCGGCCCGCGCCGCCGGTCCGTCCTCGGACTCGCCGCGCTCGCCGAGCAGCTGGAGGCCGACCCGGACGCCACGCGGGCCGCCCAGGCCCTGCGCACCGTCGCGGCGGACGCCGCCCGCGCCCTGGAGGAGGAGATCCGATGATCACCAGCCAGACGCTCGGGACCACGCTCTATCCCGTCAGCATCGGCGGCCACCTCGTGGAGGCCGCCGTGGAACTCGCCCGAGGAGCGGCGGCCCGGCTCAGCGCCGGGCTCGACCAGGAACGGCTGCGCGCACACGGTGACGCGGCGGCCGCCCTCCTCCGCCTCACGGCAGCGGCACCGCCCGCGCCGTGACCCACAGACGCCGGACCCCGCACCAGGCGGGATCCGGAGCTCCACCAGAACACGACTAGGAGTCGACGTGACCCAGAACAACATGGACCAGCAGTCCGCCATCGAGCAGTCCGCCCAGGCCGGCAGCGAGTCCGCCGCCGCCCCGGAGAAGGCGTCGATCAGCTCCCGCATCAGCAAGTACGGGAAGTACGACCGCCTCGAGAGCTGAGTTCAAGTCGTGTTCCGGGGTGCGAGTGAACGCACTCGCACCCCGGCACGCCTTTTTACAGGGAGGTTCCCTTGAGCACCGCACCGTCCGTAACGATCAGCCCGGAGCAGTTCCGCAAGGTCTTCGGGGGTGACCTCGGAGACGTCTTCCTCCTGGTCACGTCGCCGGGCGTGCGCAACGCGCTCATCGTCGAGAACAGCGCCACCCCGGTACAGGAGTACAACTGGACCGGCCAGGAGTCCCGTGCGGGCCTCATCGCCGAGATGGCCGCCATCCGCGAGTCCGGCCGCCGCGCCTCCGTCCTGTGGATCGCCGACGACGAGTTCGTCCACTTCGAGGACGAAGACCTCGTGGGCATGGCCATGGGCGCCTTCTCCAGCTTCTCGGCCCCCTTCTCCGTCGAGACGCTGCGCAACAACATCCGCGTCGTGACCGACGTCGACTACGAGCGCGAGCTCGGCATCGAGGAGGAGTTCCTGACCCTCCTCGACCAGGCCGACGACATGCTCTTCCTCGGCCGCGAGTTCGGCACCGAGGCCGTCTTCCAGCACCAGCTCTCCGAGCACTGGTTCTCGCTGCACGGCCCGCTCCTGCCCGGCCAGCAGGTCGTCCTGCCCACCGGCGAGCTCAGCTCGCTGGTCAACGCCTCGGGCGAGTTCGAGCTCCACACCCACTTCAAGCTGGACGGCGAGATCACCCTCCAGGGCGCGCCCATCGTCCACCGCGGCGAGCACACGACCAGCCTCGCCGAGACCGAGCAGGTCTACCGCGACCTGGTCTCCATGGCCGACCAGCCGGCGATCATCTCCCTGGCCGAGGGCCGCATCACCGCCGTCCGCCCGGCCGTGGCCGGCCGCACCGAGTTCGCCACCAACCTCGAGAAGCTGCTGGCCGCGGACGACCGCTACGCCAAGCTCCACGAGATCGGCTTCGGCACCAACACCAGCTGCTCCCCGCTCCAGCCCAGCAACTACTTCGCCAACGAGCGGCACCCCGGCGTGCACCTCGGCCTGGGCCTGGGCACCTTCACGCAGTACCACATCGACCTGATGAGCACCGCCATCGACGTGGTCATGCGGGGTGTCGAGGGCAAGGACGTCGAGCTGTTCCAGGCCCTGCGGGTGCTCCCGGAGCGGATCACCGCCGGGGTCTGATCCCCGGCTTCAGCCCGACGAGAGAGTGTGCCCGGCCGCTTCCAGCGCGGTCCGGGCGCGCTCGTACTTCTCGGCCGGTACGAGTACGAGATCCGCGTCGAACGTCGACGCGGCGAACACGCCGACCCCGGCCCCCGCCAGCGGCACCAGCAGGCCCGCCAGCATGCCGGGCAGGTCCAGGTGGTGGGCGTCGGCCCCGTACAGCCCGCGCCAGGGACCGCTGACGGACCCGGCGCCCGCCGGCAGGCGCCCGGCGCACACCACGGTGAGTCCGTCCCGGGCCCGGGTGACCGAGGACCACGGCAGGGCCGGCAGCGGGGGCACGGCGGCATCCGGGGGCAGTCGGTGCACCCACAACTGGTCAGGGAGGACGTAGAGGTGCTGCGGAACGATGGTGACGGAGAGTTCGGCCATGGGGATGACCTTACGGCGGCCCGTGGCGCCGAACAGGCCGGGTTCTGGCTCCCGCGGCTGACCGGCGCCTGCCTCGAACCGCTCCTCGAGCCCGAGGCCGCCCCGGCCGCCGGCGCCGGCGGGAGCGCCGCGGTCGCCCCCGAGGCCGCCGCGGCCCTGCACGCGATGACCGGCGGGGCCCCGGGGGGCCTGCTGCTGCTCACCGTCGCCGCCGCCCGGATCGCCCTCGCCGGGCTCACCGGAAGCGCGGGACCCGCCGGAGCCGCCGGCCAGGCCGCACCGGGGCGCGTCCCCGTGGTGGTACCGGCCTTCGGCCCGGCCGCCGGATCCACCGCCCCGCAGCCCGAGTTCGCGCTGTTGGCCCCGCTGGACCCGGCCGCGCCCGCGACCTCCTTCCTGGAAGCCCTGCACGCCGAGCTGGAGCAGGCCGCCGCCCGCCCCTGGCAGGACCGGGACACGCTGAGCACCCGCCTCGACGCCGTCACCCCCGGCGCGGGCGCCGGCCTGGCCCAGCTCGCCGTCGTCTGCCCGGCCCTGTACGGGGACCGCTCGCCGGAGCCGTCGGCCGCGCTCGTGCTGCGCGTCGAACACGCCCCGGACGGCGGCCTGTCCGTCGGAGCCGACGGCACGGCCGCCCTCACCGGGGCGCTGCCCCGCTGCGTGGCCGCCGTCCTCGAAGCCCTCGCCGCCGACCCGCGCCGCACCCCCGAGGACATCGACGTGCTCGGCGCCCCGCTGCGCGCCGAACTCCGGGACCTCGCCGCCCTGCCCGCCCCCGCCGCCTTCGCACCGACCACCCTCACCGGACTCTTCGACGAGGCCGTCCGCCGCACCCCCGATGCCGTCGCCGTCACCGGCGAGGGCCGCACCCTGACCTACCGGCAGCTCGCCGCCGAGGCCGTGCTGGCCGCCGCCGCGCTGACCGCCCGCCACGGCATCGGCCCCGGCGACGCGGTCGGCGTACTGGCCCCGCGCGGCGCCGGCCTCGTCACCGCCTTCCTCGCCGTCCTGCGCACCGGCGCGGCCGTCGTCCCCCTCGAACCGCGCCAGCCCGCCGCCCGCATCGCCCTGCTGGCCCGCCTCAGCGGCGCCGCCCTCGCGCTGCGCGCCGACGGTGTCGGACCCGCCGACGCGGAGCTGCCCGTACCGGTGGCGGACCTCGCCGGCCTGCTCACGGACAGGGCCCCGGACGGGAACACGGACACGGACACGGACACGACCACGGCCGAGGTCCCGGACCGGGCCGAGCCCGGCGCCCCCGCGATGATCCTGTTCACCTCGGGATCCACCGGCACCCCCCGGCCCGTCGCCGTCCACCACGGCCAGCTGGGCCACAAGGTGCTCACCGGGGCGCCCGCGCTGGGCATCGACGCGCGGACCCGTACCGCCATGCTCTCCGCGGTCACCTCCGACGCGACCGCCTTCCAGGTCTTCACCACGCTCACCACGGGCGGCACCCTCGTCGCCGTCGGCGACCCCGACCGGCTCGACCCCGACGCGCTGTGGCAGCGGGTGCGCGACGGCGAGGTCAACCTCGTCAACTGCGTGCCCGGCCTCTTCTCCGTCCTGCTGCGCGCCCTGCCCGAGGACGCCGAACTCCCCCTGCGCCACCTCCTGCTGGGCGGCGACACGATCCCGCGCGGCCTGCTCCCGCGCACCGTGGGGCGGCTGCGCATCGGCACCTTCGCCAACCTGTACGGGCCCAGCGAGGCCACCGTCGAAGCCACCATGTTCATCCGCGACGGCGCGCTCGCCCAGCGGCTCGACCGGGTGCCCGTCGGCCGGCCCTCGCCCGGCTACGGCGTCTTCGTGGTCACCCCCTCCGGGGAGCTCGCCCCGCCCGGCGTGACGGGCGAGATCCAGATCGCCGGACCCGCCGTCGCCCCCGGCTACCGGGGCGACGCCGAGGCCACCGCCGTCCGCTTCGGACGCTCCCCGCACGCCGGGGACGCCCCCGTCTTCCGCACGGGCGACCAGGGCCGCTGGAACGCGGAGGGCGAACTGGAGTTCCTGGGCCGCGCCGACGGCCAGGTGCAGATCTTCGGCACCCGCGTCGAGACCGGCGAGGTCGAGCAGACCCTGATCGGGCACCCCGGCGTGGTCGAGGCCGTGGTCGTGCCCCGCACCGCAGGCGACGGCACCGTGACCCTGCACGCCTGGTACGTGGCCCGGCGCGGCCCCGCCGGCTCGCCGGAGCACGCCCCCGTCCAGCCCGCCGCACTGGCCGACTGGCTGCGCGAACGGCTGCCCGCAGCGATGCTCCCGGCCGCCCTGCACCGGCTGGCCACCCTGCCGCTCACCGTCCACGGCAAGGTGGACCGGGCGGCGCTGCTCGCCCTGCCCACCTCGCCGAGGGGCGCCGTGTGGCAGCCCGTCGACCCCGTGGACCGGCTGGTCCACGACGCCTGGACCGAGGTGCTGGGCCGCCCGCCGCTCTCCGCCCACGAGGACTTCTTCCGGGCCGAGGGACACAGCCTGTCCGCCGTCCAGCTCGTCGCCACGCTCTGCGAGGGCACCGGCCGGCCCGACGCGGCCCGCGTCCACGAGGTGTTCGACCTGCGGACCCCGGCCGCGCTGGCCGACGTACTGCGCGAACGCGGCGCCCTGCCCCGCGGCCGCACCGCCTCCTCCCCGGCCCCGACCGCGGCCGACGGGGCCGCGCCCGCCCCCCGCCCCGGCAACACCTTCCCCGCCTCCAACGCCCAGCGCCGGATGTGGCTGCTGGACCGGATGGACCAGTCGCCCCTCCCCCCGTACACGATGGTCGAGGCCTACCGGCTCGACGGCGCCGTGGACGAGCCCCGCCTCGCGGCGGCCGTCGACGAGCTGGTGGCCCGGCACGCCTCCCTGCGCACCGTCCTGCGCCAGACCCCCGAGGGCCTGACCCAGGTCGTCCTCGACCCGCCCGCCGGCGTCCTGCGCACCGAGCGCGGCACCACGCCCGAGGAGGCCTTCGCACGGGCCTGCCGCCGCCGCTTCGACCTCGCCGAGGGCCCGCTGGCCGAGATCGCCTGGCTGCCCGGCGCCGAAGCCGGCGGGGTGCTGCTCTTCACCGTGCACCACGCGGTGTGCGACGGCTGGTCCTTCGGCCTGCTGATGCGCGACCTGCTGGCGTCGCTGACCGGCCGGGCCGGGGACCGGGAGCCGGCCCCCGCCTACACCGAGCACACCGAACGGCTCGCCGCCCGGCTGGCCGGCCCGGCGGGCGAGGCGCACCGCGCGTACTGGCGCGAGCGGCTCGGCCGCCTGCCCGAACCGCTGGAGCTGCCCGCCGACCGCCGGCGCCCGGCCGCCCGCAGCGCCGCGGGCGGCACCGTACGCCTCACCCTCGGCCCCGAACTGGTCCACGCGCTGGGCGAGCTGTGCCGGGAGAGCGCCGCCACCTCCTTCATGGGCTTCACCGCGGCCCTGCGCGTGCTCCTGTGGCGGCTGTGCGCCGAGCCGGACGTCCTGCTGGGCACGGTCGTCGCCGGCCGGCCCGACCGGCGCTCCGCCGAGACGGTCGGACTCTTCGCCAACACCGTCGTCCTGCGCACCCCGGTGGACACCGCCGGCTCCTTCCGCGAGCTGCTGGCCGCCGTACGCACCACCGCGCAGGAGGCCATGACGCACCAGGAGTACCCCTTCGAGCAGCTGGTCGAGGACCTGGCGCTGACCCGCGACCCCAGCCGCAACCCCGTCTTCGACGTGCTCGTCGAGACGGCCCTGGACGACTCCGTCACGGGCGCCGACGGCCTGGCCGTCCGCCACCTGCCCTTCGAGCAGCCCGTCAGCGACTTCGACCTGGCCTTCAGCTTCCTCGACGGCCGGACCGGCGGCGAGGGCGAGCTGTGGGTCGGCTACACCGACGACCTCTTCGACCGGGACAGCGCCCTGCGCATGGGGGAGCGGCTGGTCCGGCTCCTCACCGGCCTGCTCGCCCGCCCGGACGCCCCGCTCGCCGAGGTCCCCCTGCTGCCCGCCGCCGAACGGCGGTTCCTGCTCGACGAGGTCAACGAGACCGCCGCGCCGTTCCCCGCGGACCGCACCCTGCTGGACCTGGTCGAGGAGCAGGTGGCCGCGCACCCGGACCGGCCCGCCGTCGTGCACGGCAGCACCGTCCTCGGCTTCGCCGAGCTCGACGCCCGCGCCGAAGCCGTCGCCGCGCGCCTGCGGGAGGCCTGCGCCGCGGGCCCGGGCGCGCTGGTGGCCGTGGTCACCGAGCGCACCGAGTGGATGGTGGTGAGCGCGCTCGCCGTCCTGAAGACCGGCGCCGCGTTCGTCCCCCTCGACCCGGAACAGCCCGG
This sequence comes from Streptomyces sp. NPDC048270, assembly GCF_040652335.1. Lineage (NCBI taxonomy): Bacteria > Bacillati > Actinomycetota > Actinomycetes > Kitasatosporales > Streptomycetaceae > Streptomyces > Streptomyces sp. NPDC048270. The sequence goes on along the minus strand of NZ_JBEZLV010000028.1, from coordinate 79,231 downwards.
CGACCGGCTCGCGTTCGCCCTCGCCGACAGCGGGGCCCTCGCGGTGCTCGCCGACGGCGGCTACCACGCCAAGGCCGCCGCCCTCACCGACCTGCCGGTCCTCGATCCGCGCACCGCCGCTGCGGACGGCGCCGCCGCCGACCTGCCCCCGGCGCCCCGGGCCACCCCGCGCGACCTCGCGTACGTCATCTACACCTCGGGCTCCACCGGCCGCCCCAAGGGCGTCATGATCGAGCACCGCGGCATCGTCAACACCGTCCACTACCGGGCCGGCTACTACGGGTTCGGGCCGGACGCCGCCGTGCTCCAGGTGCCGCCGCTGCACTTCGACAGCGGGGTCAACGACATCTTCTCCGCGCTGGTCGCCGGCACCCGGGTCGTGGTCCTCGGCAAGGACCGGCTCCTGGACGTCGAGCACGTGGCCGAGGAGATCGGGCGCAACCAGGTCACCCACATCATGCTGGTCCCCAGCCTCTACCAGCTGATGCTGGAGCGCTGCGCCCCCCGGCTGGTCTCGGTCCGCCAGATCGTCCTGGTCGGCGAACGGCTCCCCGAGGCCCTCGCCGCCCGCCACGCCGAACTGCTCCCGGACACCGTCCTCTACAACGAGTACGGGCCCACCGAGGACAGCGTGTGGACCACCGTCCACCAGATCACCGACCCGGGCGCCGACATCCTGATCGGCCACCCCATCGCCAACAAGACGGTCGACGTCATCGACGCCCAGGGGGACCTGGCCCCGATCGGCGTGCCCGGCGAACTGTGCATCTCCGGCGCCGGCCTGGCCCGCGGCTACCTCGGCAACCCGGAGCTGACGGCCGACCGCTTCACGCCCCACCCGCTGCGCCCGGGACGGCTCATGTACCGCACCGGCGACCGCGCGGCCCGCCGCCCCGACGGCAACCTGCTCTTCCTCGGCCGCATCGACGACCAGGTCAAGATCCGCGGCCAGCGGGTCGAGCCGGGCGAGGTGGCGGCCGCCCTGGCCGGGCACCCGGACGTACGGCGCTGCGCGGTCCTGGCGGTGCCCGACGAGCGCGGCGAACTGGGCCTGGTCGCCTACGTGGTGGGCGCGGCCGATCCGACCGCCCTGCGGGCCTACCTCGGCGAGCGGCTGCCCGCCGCCATGGTGCCCGGGACGTACGTGGAGATCGCGGAGCTCCCGCTGAACCCGAACGGAAAGCTCGACCGGCGCGCGCTGCCGGCCCCGCCCCGCGAGGAGGCCGCGCCGCGCCTGGACCTCAGCCCCACCGAGGAGCGGGTGGCCAAGGTCTGGACGGCCGTGCTCGGCGCGCCGGTCACCGACCCCGACACCGACCTGTTCTCCGTCGGCGGGCACAGCCTGACCGCGGCCCGGCTCGCCGCCGCGCTCCAGGAGGAGTTCGGCGTACGGGTCCCGCTGGTCACCGTCTTCCAACAGCAGACCGTCCGAGCCCTCGCAGCGGTACTCGAACAACCGACGACGGCTCCGGCGGCCACGGCCCCGGCCTCGGCTGCTCCGGCCCCGACCGCCCCGGCCCCGGCTGCTCCGGCCCCGACGGCCCCGGCCTCGGCTGCTCCGGTCCCGACCGCCCCGGCCCCGGCTGCTCCGGCCCCGGCTGCTCCGGCCCCGACCACGACGGCCCCGACCACCCCGGCCCCGACCACCCCGGCCCCGACCACCCCGGCCCCGGCGGCCCCGGCCCTGGCCGCCGCCGGCCCGGCTGTCAGCGGTGCGGCCGCCGGCGCGGCAGCAGCCGTGTCCGGCCCGTCCGCCGCCGACGGCCCGGCCTTCGGCGCCGTGGGCGCTGTCGCCCGGGCGGCAGCGCCCGCCCGATCCGCCGGGCCCGCCGCAGGCGTATCCGCGCCCGACGGCGAGGTCCTGCCGCTCTCCCGGGCCCAGCGCCGGATCTGGATGGCCGCGCGCACCAGCCCCAGCCCCGTCGCCCTCAACATCACCGACGCGGTGCGGGCCGGCCGGCCGCTGGACAGCGGCCTGCTGCGGGCGGCCGTCGCCGCCCTCGCGGAGCGGCACGAGGTGCTGCGCACCCGGGTGGCCGTCATCGGCGGCACCGCCCGGCAGGTCGTCATGGACCGGCTGCCCGACGGGCCGCCGCTGTCCGTCGTCCACGTCGGCCCCACGGACGGGGCCGTCGCCGCAGCGGTCACCGCCGCCCACTCCACGCCCTTCACCCTCGCCACCGGACCGCTGTTCGCCGTCCGGCAGCTGACCGGCCACCCCGGCGGCGACATCCTGGTGATCACCGCCCACCACCTCGTCTACGACGGGGACAGCGCCGCCCTGGTCGCCCGCGACCTGCTCGCCGCCTACGACGCCCTCGAAGCGGGAGCGCGCCCCTGGGACGGCCGCCCCGCCCGCCCCTACCGCGACTGGGTGGCCGAGGAGGCCGCCTGGCTGGAGGGCCCCGAGGCCGCACGCCAGCGCGCGTACTGGACCCGCACCCTCTCCGGGCCGCTGCCCCGGCTCGACCTGCCGGGCAGCGGACCGCGCGCGGGCGCCGGCCGCCAGGGCGCGGGCGTGGTCCGGCGCGCGCTGCCCGCCGCCGTGCTGCACGCCGCGGCCGAGGGCGGCTCCGCCACCCCGTTCACCGCCCTGCTCACCGCCTGGGCGCTGGTGCTGCACCGCCGCTCCGGCAGCGCCGAGGTGGTCATCGGCTGCCCGGCCGGCAACCGCGACCGCGCCGACATGGCCGAGGTCGTCGGCTGCTTCGTCAACGCCCTGCCGGTCCGGCTCGCACCCGGCGAGGCCCACAGCACCGCCGAACTCCTAACCCAGGTCCGCGACCGGCTCGCCGAGGCCTACGACCACGCCCGCTTCCCCTTCGACACCACGGTCGTGGAGATCGCCGAGCGGCCGGCCCCCGGCCGCCGCCCCGTCTACGACGCCGGCCTGAGCTGGGAGACGTCCGAACGCTCCGACGACGGGCCCGCGTTCCTCCCCGCGGACCCCGAGCAGGCCCCGCTCAGCGACGACCTGCGGATCTACGCCAGTGAGCGCGAGGGCCGGGTCCTGCTCGAACTCGCCTACGACCGGGCGCTGTTCACCGAGAGCACCGCACTGGAGCTGCTCGACGAGCTGGTCGGTGCGCTGCGCTGCCACCCGAACTGGTACCTCGCCGCCGCCGACCGGACCTCCGACGGGCCCGCGGCGCAGCACGCAACCTCCCGCACCGACGAATCCGACAGACTGCAACCCGCAGGGAGCGTCCGGCCATGACCGCAGCACCCCTCAGCATTCCGGTGTCCCGGGAACCGGCCGCCGCGGCCACGGCGCTGCGGCCCCGGCTGACCCGCGAAGGCGTCCCCGGGCACACCCGGCGCAGCCTGCCCCTGCCCGCCGCCGCCCGTACCGCCCTGCGCGGGGCCGGCGGGCACCCCGTGGACGAACTGGTGCTGCTGTGCGCGGCGGCGGCCCTCGCCGTGGCCGCCGCCGAGGACACCGACACCCCGGCCCTGACGGCCGCCGGCCCCGCCGGGCCCGTCGCCGTCACCGTCGCCACCGCCCCGGCCGGCGGCCAGGACGGGGGCACGGCCGGGGCCCTGCTGCGGCGCGTCCGCGACGAGCTGCTCGCCGCCCGCCCCGCCGGATCCCGCGCCGGGACCCTCACCGTCGCCGCCGGGAGCACGGCGCCGGCCGCCCCGGCCGGCGAGGCGCTGCTGCTCACCCTGGAGGGCTCCGGCGAGGACCGCGTCCTGCACGCCGACGCGGACACCGGGCGCTGCGAGGCCTGGTTCGCGGACGCCGTGCTGCGCTCCGTCGCCCACCTGCTGGCCCAGCTCGGCGACCCCGGCCGCGAACTCGCCGCCCTCACCCTGGCCGACGCCGCCGACCGGGAGACCGTCAAGGAGTGGGGCCGGGCCGGGTTCTGGCCGCCCGCCACACCGGCCACCCTGCTGGAGCGGCTGGACCGGGGCCACCTCGCGGGCGGCGAGGGCCTGGCCGTCGTCACCGGCGGGGCTGCGGCCGACGGAGCCGCCGAACTGGGCCACGCCCAGCTGCGCGCCGAGTCCGTGCGCGCCGCCCGCCGCCTGCACCACGCGTACGGGGTGGGCCGCGGCGACCGCGTCGCCCTGCTCGTCGGCAAGGGCCGCCACGCGCTCACCGCGCTGCTCGGCACGGTCCGGGCCGGCGCCGCCTACGTACCGCTGGACCCGGCGCAGCCCGAGGAGCGGCTCGCCGGCATGCTCGACGACGTCGGCGCCGCCGCGCTGGTGGCCGAGCCCGAACACCTCGAACTGGCCCGGGCGCTGGCCGGACGCACGGGCCTGCGCCTGCTGTCCGCCGCCGACCTGGCCGCGGACACCGCCGACCTGGCCGCCCTGCCCGAGGAGGAGCCCGAGCCGCCGCGCCCCGAGGACACGGCGTACGTCATCTACACCTCCGGCTCCACCGGCCGGCCCAAGGGCGTCGCCGTCCGCCACTCGGCGATCGACGGCTACCTCGCCTGGAAGCACGACTACCACCGGCTGTCCCCCGACACCTGCCTGCTCCAGGTGCCCGCGCTGTCCTTCGACAGCTCCGTCTCGGACGTGTTCTCCGTACTCGGCGCCGGCGGCGCCCTGGTCCTGGTCGACGCGGTGCGCCGGCTCGACGGGGCCCACCTGCGCGGGCTCGCCGAGCGGTACACGGCCACCCACGTCACCCTCGTGCCCAGCCTCTACACCGCCGTCCTCGACGAGCTGGCCGCCGCGGGCACCCTGCGCGTGGTCACCGTCGCGGGCGAGGCGATGCCCGGCGAACTCGTCGCCCGCCACCAGCTCCAGCTGCCGCGCACCCGGCTGGTCAACGAGTACGGGCCCACCGAGAACTCCGTCGGATCCACCGCCTTCGACTACCCCGCCCACCCGCTGCCCGGCACCCCGATCGGCTGGCCGCTGTCCCACACGGTCGTCGAGGTGCTCGACGGCGCGGACCGGCCGGTGCCCCCCGGCTTCCCCGGCCAGCTGCACTTCTCCGGCCCCGGCCTCGCCGACGGCTACCTGCACCGCCCGGACCTCACGGAGGCGGCCTTCCCCGCCGCGCCCGAGCAGCCCGGCGGCCGGCGCTACCGCTCCGGCGACCGCGGCTGGTGGCAGCCCGGCGGCACCCTGCAGTTCCTCGGCCGCGCCGACGACCAGGTCAAGATCCGCGGCAACCGGGTCGAACTCGGCGACGTGGAGGCGGCCCTGGCCGCGCTGCCCGCCGTGGAGACGGCCGTCGCCGTGGTCTGCCAGGGCGCGGGCGGCCGGCCCTCGCTCGTCGCCTTCGTCACCGGTCCCGCCGCCGAGACCCCCGCGGCCGTCCACGCGCACGCCGGCACCGTGCTGCCCGCACCCCTGGTCCCGGACCGGATCCTGCCGCTGGACCGGGTACCGCTCAGCACCAACGGGAAGATCGACCGGCGGGAGCTGGCCGAGCGGGCCCGGGCCTGCGCGCCGGCCGCCGAACCCGCGCCGGCCGCGGCGCCCGAGGCCCCGCAGAGCCTGGAGGACCGCGTCGGCGCCGTCTTCCGGGAGATCCTCGGCGTCGACCGGATCGGCCCCGACGACAACTTCTTCGCCTGCGGCGGCCACAGCCTGCTCGCCGTCGACGTCATCGCCGCCCTCGAACAGCGCCACGGCCTGGTCCTGGGCATCGACGAACTCCTCGACGGCCCCTCGGTCCGCGAAGCCTGCGCGGCCCTGCGCGGCCGCGGCGCGGACGGGGGCGAGGTACAGGCGGCGGCCGCCGAGGAGGACCCGGAGGGCGGCGACCACCCGCTGTCCGCCGCCCAGCGGCAGCTGTGGACCCTCGCCCGGCTCGACGAGGGCGCGGACAGCGTCCACCACCTCACCGACGTCTTCCGGATCGAGGGGCCGCTGGACGAGCGCCAGGTCGCCCAGGCCCTCGCCGACGAGGCCGCCTGCGCGCCGCTCCTGCGCGCCCGCTTCTTCGTCCGCGACGGCGAGCCCCGCCAGCGCTTCGTCTACGGGGACCGGCCGCCGCTCACCGTCCTGTGGCCCGCACCGGGCACCGACACCGCCGCGATCCTGCGCGGCGAGGCCCGGCGCCCCTTCGACCTGGAACGGCAGCCGCCGCTGCGCGCGGTCCTGCTGCGGCTCTCCCCGACCAGCGCGCTCCTCGCGCTGACGGCCCACCACATCGCCTGCGACGGCGAATCCGCCGTCCTGCTGGCCGAGCGGGTCTTCGCCCGGCTGCGCGCCCTGCGCACCGGCACGGCCGCCCCCCGGCCCGCCGCAGGCAGCTACCTCACGCACATCGCCCGCGAGGCCGCCGCCCTCGGCGGCCCCGAGGCGGAGCGGGACCGCGCCCACTGGCACACCGAGCTGGCCGCCCCGCTGCCCTTCCCGCTGCTGCCCGCCGACGGGGAGCGCGGCGCCGCGCCCGGCCCCGGCGGCTCCAGCCGCTTCCGGCTCTCCGCACAGGACACCCGGGCCGTACGGGAGCTGGCGCGCACCTGCGGCACCAGCATGTACGGGACCGGGCTGACCGCCCTGGCCGAGCTGCTGGGGCGGTTCACGGGCGAGCGCCGGATCCTCGTCGGCACGCCCGTCACCCGCCGCGACGACCCCTCGTACGCGGGGGTCATCGGAGCGTTCCTCAACACGGTGGTACTGAGCTGCGAGGTGGCACCGGACCTCGGCTTCGCCGAGCGCGCCGCCGCCACCCGCTCCGCCGTGGCCTCGGCCATGACCCACCGCGCCCACCCCTTCGAGCGGCTCGTGAACGAGCTGCCGGGGGCCCGCGACGGCGGCCGCACCCCGCTGTTCACGGTCATGTTCACCGCCGACGAGCGCGGCGCCGCCGGCACCGGCGACGGCAGCGAACTGGACGCCGGAGCCGGACTCTCCGTACGGCGGGAGCCCTACGCCGACCACGCGGCCGAGTTCGAGCTCAGCTTCCATCTGGACAACTCCGCCGAGCTGCTCGAGCTCACCGCCGAGTACGACGGCACCCTCTTCAGCGCCGCCCGCGCCACCCGGCTGCTGCGGCACTGGGCCGACCTGCTGCTGCGCGCCGCCGCCGACCCCGCCCGCACCCCGGCCGGCACGCCGCTGCCCGACGCCGAGCGCGCGGAGCTGGCCGCGCTCGCCGACACCTGCGCGGCGTACCCCGGCGCCCGGATCAGCGACGCCGCGGGGCGGCCCGTCCCGGTCGGTGTCCCCGGCGACCTGAGCACCGGCGCCGGCGCGACCGGGCTGCGGGCGCACTGGTCGGAGCGGGGCGAGCTGGTGCCGCGCGGCCGCGCCGGGCGGCTCGTGCCCGACCCGGACCGACCCGGCACCCACCTCGACCCGGCCGAGGCCGAACTGCTGCTGCTGGCCCACCCGTCGGTGCGCGCCGCCGAGGTCGGCGCCGCGGCCCCGGGCGAGCCCGGGCCCCTGACCGCCCGGGTCACCCCGGAGCCCGGGCACACGGTGAGCCCGGGCGCGCTGCGCACCCTGCTGCGCCGGGCGCTGCCGCTGCGGCTGGTCCCGGCGACCGTCCACGTCACGGCGGACGCGGGAGAGGCGGCGCCGCAGCCGGCCACGACGGCCGGGACCGCGCCCGCAGGAACCGCGCCCGTGGCGGCCGTACCCGTGGCGTCCGCACCTGTGGCGGCCGCGTCCGTGGCGACCGTACCCGTGGCGTCCGCGTCCGCGGAGGGCACCGCCGCGGGGCCCGTCGAGCTCGTCGCGCAGGCCGTCGCCGAGGCGCTCGGGCACGAACGGGTCGGGCCGGACGAGGACTTCTTCGACCTCGGCGGCGGCTCCCTGGACGCCGTCGCCGTGGCCGCCCGGCTGCGGATCGCGCTCGGCCGGGACGTCTCGCCCCGGCTCGTCTTCGACTCCCGCACCCCGGCGGCGATCGCCGGAGCCATCGCCGGAGCCGCCCCCGCAGACCCGGCCGCCCCGGTGGCCGAGGACGGGCCGGTGCGCGGACCGGTGGGCGGCCCCGCGCCCCTCAGCACCGAGCAGACCGGGATCTGGCAGGCCCTGCGGGGCGGCGCCGCCCCCGCCGCGTTCGTCGTGTTCGAGGCGCTGCGCGCCACCGCCCGGACCCTGGACCCGCACGCCCTGCGCCAGGCCGTCGAGCACACCGCCGCCCGCCACGACGCCCTCTCCTCCCGGCTCGTCGTCACCGAGGACGGGCCCCGGTGGCAGCCGCTGACCGTGCCGCGGACCGGCTGGGCCGAGGACGACCTCTCCGCGCTCCCCGACGCCGACCGGGCCGCCGCGCTCGACGCGCTGGCCCAGCGGCACCTGGAGGAGCCCTTCGACCTCGCGGCCGGACTGCTGCTGCGGGCCCGGCTGGTGCGGCTGGCCGACGACGAGCACGTCCTGCTGTTCGCCGTGCACCACATCGCCGTCGACGGCCGCTCCATGGAGCTGCTGGTACGCCAGACGGCCGACGCCTACGAGGAGTTCGCCGCCGGAGGCTGGCCGGCCGACCCCGCCGGCGAGCCCCCGCTGCGGCTGGCCGACGTGGCCCGCTGGCAGCAGGAGCGCACCCCGGCCGGCGCGGACGGGCACTGGCGCCGGGCGCTGGCCGCCGGCGAGCCGCCGCGGCTGCCGCTGCCGTACGACCGGCCCCGGCTGGTGCGCGGCGCCCTGATGCCGACGGAACTGCCCTTCGCCTTCCCGGCCCCGGGCGCCGGGGCCTTCGGCCGCGCCGACGGCCTGAGCCCCTTCGCGCTCGGCCTGACCGCGCTGGTCGCGGCCCTGGCCCGGGGCGGCGAGGGCGCGGGCGCGACTCCGGACGAGGTGTGGCTCGCCACCGTCCTCAGCACCCGGTCCCGGCCCGGCCTCGCGGACGTCGTCGGCCCGCTCACCGGCACCGCCCTGCTGCGCGTGCCGACGGGCACCGCCGACACCTACCGCGAACTGGCCCGCGCCGTCGCGGACGCGCTGCTCGCCGCACACGACCGGCCGGGAGCGGGCCTGGACGCCGTATCGGCCCTCGCGGAGGGCGAGTTCGGCGTGGACCGGGCCCTGCTGAGCCAGATCCTGGTGGTCGCCCAGGAGGACGCGGCCCCCGACCCCGGCGCCCTGTTCAGCCCGGACGGCGCCGTCGCCGCGGCCCGGCCCACCGCCACCGCCTTCGACCTCGTGTGGTCGCTGCGCACCGGCGAGGACGAGGCCGACGGCGTCCTCACGTACAAGGGCGAGCTCTTCGACGACGCGACCGCCGGCCGCCTGGTCGAACGCACCCGGCAGGCGCTGGCCGCCCTGGTCGCCCGCCCCGACGCGCTCTGGAGGGAGCAGCCGTGACCCCCGAACCCGTCGCCGTGACCCCCGAACCCGGCTCCGCGACCGCCGCCCCCGCCGGGACTCCGGCGGACTGGCAGCGGACCCTGGCCGCGCTCAACGACACGGCCGCCCCCGTCCCGGACGGGCCGGTGGCCGCGCTGCTCGCCGAGCGTGCCGCACCGGTCGCCGACCGGCCCGCCGTGGTCGCCCGCGACCGGACTCTCACCCACGGCGAACTGCACATCCTTGCCGAGGAGCTGGCGGTCCGGCTGCGCGCCCGCGGCGCCGGGCCCGGCGTACTGGTCCGGGTCTGCCTGCCCCGCTCCGCGGAGCTGGTCGTGGCCGTACTGGCGGTGCTGCGGTCCGGCGCCGCGTACGTGCCGCTGGACCCGGACCACCCGGCCGAACGGCTCGCCCAGCTGGTCGAGAGCGCCCCCGCGCCGCTCACCCTGACCACCGACGCACTGGCCGGGCTGTTCCCCGGCCCGGGCGTGCTCACCGTCGCCCTCGGCGCCGCGGCCGAGCCCGCCGCCGGGGTGTCCGTCCCGCCGGTCGGCGGCCCGCTGCCGGGCCCGGCCGACCTCGCGTACGTCATCCACACCTCCGGCTCCACCGGCCGGCCCAAGGGCGTGGCCATCGAACAGCGCTCCCTGGCCAACCTGCTGGAGGCCACCGCCGTCCCCTTCGGCCTCGGCCCGGACCGGCGCGTGCTGCAGTTCGCGAGCCCCGCCTTCGACGTCTCGGTGTGGGAGATCCTCGCCCCGCTGTGGGCGGGCGCGGCCGTCGTCGTCTTCGACGCGCCCGTCGCCTCCGCCGAGGCCCTGGCCGCGCTCGTGCGCGAACGCGGCGCCGACACCTTCTTCCTGCTCGCCGCCCTGCTGGCCCAGCTGGACCCGGCCGCCTTCCCGGCCGTCACGACCGTGGTGACCGGCGGCGAGTCCTTCAGCCGGGCCCTGGTCGACCGCTGGGCCCCGGGCCGCGACCTGATCTACGTCTACGGGCCCACCGAGGCGACCGTGTTCCAGTCCTGGCACCGGTGCCCGCCCGGCCTTCCGCAGGAGCCGCCCACCATCGGCCGCCCCATGGCCAACCTGCGCTACTCCGTGCGCGACGGCTCCGGGGCGCAGGTCGGCCCCGGGGAGGAGGGCGAGCTGTGGATCGGCGGCATCGGCGTGGGCCGGGGCTACCTGGGCCGGCCCGACGAGGCCGCCGCCGCACGCTTCGTACCCGACCCCGACGACCCCCGCCCGGGCGCCCGGCTCTACCGGACCGGGGACCTGGCCCGCCACCGCCCCGACGGCACCCTGGACTTCCGGGGGCGCGCCGACCGGCAGGTGAAGATCCGCGGCTTCCGCATCGAGCCCGGCGAGGTGGAGGCGGCGCTCGCCGCGCTGCCGGGCATCGCGGCCGCCGCGGTGGTCGTGCCCGAGGGGACGGCGCAGCCGCTGCTCGCCGGATACGTCGTCACCGACGGGCCGCTGCCCGCCGACTGGCGGGCCCGGCTCGCCGAGCGGCTGCCCTACTACATGGTCCCGGCGGCGGTGATCCCCGTGGAGCGGATGCCCAGCACCCCCAACGGGAAGATCGACCGCCGCGAGCTGGCCGCCCGGCCGCTTCCGGACACCCCGGCCGGGCCCTCCGCCGAGGCCGCGGGCGACGGCGAGGCCGCGCGCGACGAGGCGGCCGACGCCGTACGGACCGTGCTGCGCGCCCTGTTCGCCGAGGCGCTCGGTGCGCCCCTCGCGGACGACGGCGACTTCTTCCTCCTCGGCGGGACCAGCCTGAAGGCCGCCTCCCTGGCCGTGGCGGCATCGCAACGGCTGGCCGTGCCGGTGCGGGTCCGCGACGTGTTCGACTGCCCGAGCGTCACCGCCCTGACCCTCCGTCTGGCGCCACGCGCCGCCTCCGCGCGGGCCGAGGGCTCGGCCCTGAGCCCGGCCCCGGCCGAAGGCCCGGCCCCGGCCGAAGGCTCGGCCGAAGGCCCGGCCCTGGCCCCGGCCGAAGGCCCGGCCCTGGCCCCGGCTCCGGCCCTGGCCCCGGCGGAGGGCCTGGCCCTGAGCCCGGCGCCGACGCCGACTCCGGCCGAAGGCTCGGCCCCGGCCCTGGCCCCGGCCGAAGGCCTGGCCCCGGCCCCGGCGGAGAGCCCGGCCCTGGCTCCGGCGGAGGGCCCGGCCCTGGCTCCGGCGGAGGGCCCGGCCCTGGCTCCGGCGGAGGGCCCGGCCCTGGCTCCGGCGGAGGGCCCGGCCCTGGCTCTGGCCGAACGCCCGGCCCCGGCTCCGGCGGAGGGCCCGGCTCCGGCCCCGGCCGAAGGACTGGCGCCGCGCTCGGCCCCGGTCCCGGGTGACGGTGTGGGCCCGGTGGGCAGGGGCGGTCAGGGTGTGCCACGGGCCTCCGCCGTCCAGCGGTGGCTCTGGCTGGAGGACCGCACCCGGAGCGCCGGGACGGCGGGCACCGCCGCCTACCACGTGCCGATGCTCCTGGACTGCCACGGCACGGCCGACCCCGCCGCCCTGCGCGCCGCGTTCGCCCGGCTCCAGGAACTCCAGCCGCAGCTGCGCACCGTGTTCCGCGAGGAGAGCGGCGAGCCGGTGCCCGGCCCCGCGCCCGCGCGCGCCCGCCTGGAGGTCCTCGACCTGTCCGACGAGGCCGCGCGCGAGGCCCTCGTACGCACATGGGCCCACAAGCCCTTCGACCTGGCGGCCGGGCCGCTGGTGCGCGCGGCCCTGCTGCGCCGCCCCGGCGGCCGGGACCGGCTGCTGGTCGTCCTGCACCACCTCGTCGCCGACCAGACCTCCCTGGAGGTCATCGCCCGCGCGCTGGCGGGCGGACCGGTGGAACGCGCCGCGTCCCAGCCGCCCGCGCCCGGCCCGCACGAGCCCTCGTACGACACCCAGCTCGCCTACTGGCAGGGCCGGCTGACCCCGTCCGCCGCGCCGCTCCCGCTGCCCGTGGACCATCCGCGCACCGGTCCGGCGGGCCGGCGCACGGCCGTCACCGCCGTCCGCCTCGACGCCGGCGAGCTCGGCGCCCTGGAGCGGCTCGCGCGCGGCCACCGCACCGGCCTGTTCGGGGTGCTGGCCGCCGCCGTGGCCGCCTCCCTGCACGAGGCGACCGGCGCCCGCGACATCAGCCTGGGCACCGCCGTCAGCCGCCGCCCGGCCCTCGGGCCCGCCGGCGCGGTGGGCTGCCTGGTCAACACCGTGGTGCTGCGGACCGCCGTGCACGGGGAACTGCCCTGCGCGGAGCTGATCGCGGACCTCGCCGGCCAGACGGTCGGCGCGCTGGACCACGGCGGGCTGCCCTTCAGCGAGCTGGTGCGGGCCCTGGACCCGCCGCGCCCGCCCGGGCGCAACCCGCTCTTCGACGTGTGGGTGACCCTCTGGGACGAGATCGACACCGGGCCGGGCGAGCTGCGGCTGACGGGCGGTCCGATCCCGCTGGACGAGGGCATGTTCGAGCTCTCGTTCCAGTTCGCGCGGTCCGCCGCAGGCCTGTCCCTGCTCCTCCAGTACGACTCCGCGCGCTACGAGCCGGACACGGCGCGGGACCTGGCCGAGAAGGCCGCCCACGCCGCCCGCGGGCTCGCCGTGGCCGGCCCGCGCAGCCGGGTCTCCGCGCTCGCCCCCGAGGCCCCGGCGCCGCAGGCCCCGGCAGGCGGCCCGGCGTTCGCGGGATTCTCCTGGGGGAGTCCGCGGACCTGAACCGCCGGAGGGCGCGCGGGAGGACCGGTCGGCCGATGCGGCGGGCCGGTCCGCCCGCTCGGCGGACCGGTGCGGCCGGTGAAGGGGAGGCCAGGGTCCGCCCGCCGGGCGGACCGGGCCTCAGCCGATGCGGCGGTAGCTGGTGAGCAGCATGTCGCGGTAGCCGTACGCGCGGCCCGCCGCCGGGTCCAGGCGGACCGGTTCGGTGCCGTGCAGGATGCGGCGGTCGTCCGCGTACAGCGAGTCCATCGGGGCGGCCAGCAGGGGGCGGGCCAGCGGGCGTTCGGACGCGTCGCAGACGATGCTGCGGCCGCCGGTCACCCCGGCGCGGCCGATCAGGTGCAGGGAGATGTAGTCGAAGCCGTCGCGGTGCACGCCCTCGGGGGAGGGCAGGCCCTCCTCCTCGGCGCTGGCCCGGATCCGCACCAGGTGCACGTCCACGTCCCAGTCCAGGGTCCGCCCGGGCTCCGCGCCGGCCAGCTCGGAGAACACGTCGACGCCGTGCAGCAGCAGCCGGTGCAGGAAGGGGTTGACGCGGACCGCGCCGGTGACGGGCGCGAACCAGCGCGGCGAGCCGCCCGCGAACGGGTTCACCTCGGCGCTCTGGTGGTAGGGGCCCGGCGGGTGCGCGCGCAGCACGCCCTGCGAGGCCGCCCGGTGGGTGTAGCGGACGTGCCGGCGCAAGCGGTAGGCCCCGCCGTCGGTCAGGTACCCGTCCGGCTCGAGGTCCTCGTAGGCCTGCTTCAGCTGCCGGAACTCCTGCGCCCCGGTACCGGTGTCGAATCCGGTCCCCGGGGCGAACGTCCAGCCCTGCTTGCGGATCCCCTCTCCGATGTCCGTGCGGGTCAGCGGGCCGGGAAGAACTGCGAAGGGCATAGGAGGTCTCCTTGCGTCAGCCTCGTCGAGTGCGGAGAAATTCGACAGGGTGCCAGGGGAAAATGGTCCTGAGGCGTCCGTCGGCCGGTTCGCCGATGGATTCCGGCTCGCCGAAGAGAATGGTGTTCTGCATCCTCGATCGGTGCGAGCCATGCGTGTTGCTCACCCAGTGAAGGTCGTTGAGCTGCATCGATGTGCCCCTTTGCTCGGTTGTCGGTTCCTGTTCGGAAAATGGAAAAGGAATGCACAAAGCGCAGGGACGGCATCGCCGGCTTTCGCTCAGCCACCCTGTGGCTCGAATTGGATATTCGCTCTTCCTAGGCCTGTCGGTCTTCTGCATAATGGCCTGGTGACTGTATATACCGCTGCGCTCGAGTCGGAGTCGATTCCGGTTGACCGGTGTAACGCGCCCGCTGTCGAGCTCCCTTTCTGGGGGCGGCTGCGGCCCGAGGTCTGCGCGCTGCGGGGCAACGCCACCGGCACCGCGCAGTTCTACCTCTGGGACCGGGCCGGCGGCGGGATCCGCCAGCTCACGGACGCCCCGCACGGGGTGGAACTCGGCCTGCTCGACCCGGCCGGACGCTGGCTGTGGTGGTACCACGACGAGGACGGCACCGAGCACGGCAGCTGGATGCGGGCCCCGCTGCGCGGCGGCCCCGCCGTGCCCGCCCTGCCCGGCGTGCCGCCCGGCACCCCCGAGGGCCTGGCCGTCGGCGCCTCCGGCCTCGCCGTCGCCGGGATCACCGCGGCCGACGGCCGTACGGACATCCACCTGCTGCGGGCCGGCGCCGACCGGGCCGAAGTCCTGTACGGCGCCGACACCCCGCTCTACCTCGGGGGCCTCAGCGACGACGAGGCGCACATCCTGGTGCTGCACGCCGAGTACGGCGATCCGCAGCGCCCCTCGCTGCGCGTCCTGGACCAGGACGGCGCACTGGTGGGCGAGCTGAGCGACTGGCCGCACAGCGGGCTGCACGTCGTGCCCTACGGCTCGCCCTTCCAGCCCGGCGGCCGGCTCGTGCTGGCCACGCACACCCGGGGCGGACGCCCCGCCCCCCTGCTGTGGGACCCGGTCACCGGAGAGGTGCGCGAGGTCGACACCGGCCTGCCCGGCGACGTACGCGCCCAGTTCGTGCCCGACGGCGCCGCGCTGCTGCTCCACCACCGCACGCACGGGCGCAGCGAGCTCTACCACCACCGGCTCGCCGACGGGCACCTGGAGCGGCTGCCCGTCCCGCGCGGCACCGTGCACACCGCCGCGCCCCGGCCCGACGGCGACTGCTGGTACACCTTCTCCTCCGCTTCCGCCCCGGCCGTGCTGCGCGACCTCGCCGGCGGGGAGCTGCTGTCCGTGCCCGGCCCGGTCGTCCCGGCCGCCCCCGTCACCGAAGTCCCCGTGCCGCACGGGGAGCTGACGGTCCCGGTGTTCCTCAGCGTGCCGGACGCCGGCGAGGCCCCATACCCGACGGTCTTCCTGCTGCACGGCGGCCCGCACACCGCCGACGGGGACGAGTACAACGGCCCCGCCGCCGCCTGGAACGACGCCGGCTACGCGGTGGCCCGCGTCAACTACCGGGGCTCCGCCGAGAACGGGACGGCCTGGCAGTTCGGCCACCGCGAGGCCGTCGGCCACACCGAACTCTCCGACGTGGCCGCCGTCCGCGCCCACCTGGTCGCGTCCGGGGTCGCCGACCCCGACCGCTGCGTGCTCGCGGGCAGCTCCTGGGGCGGCTACCTGACCCTGCTCGGCCTCGGCACCCAGCCCGCACTGTGGGCCTGCGGGCTCGCCGAAGGGGCCGTCGGCGACTATCCGGCCGCCTACCGCGAGCAGTTGCACAGCCTGCGCTGGGTGGACCGCGCCATGTTCGGCGGCACCCCCGACGAAATGCCCGAGCGCTATGCGGCCGCCTCCCCGCACACGTACGCCGGCGCGGTCCGCGCCCCCCTGCTGGTCCTGGCCGGGGACCGCGACGCGCGCTGTCCGGTCGGCCAGATCGAGTCGTACGTACGGGAGCTGGCCGCCCGCGGCGCGGACGTGGACCTCCGGCTGCGCTCCACCGGCCACGCCAGTGCCCGCGCCGAGGTCGGCGCGGACGCCATGTCAGCACAGATCGCCTTCGTGCGGAGCCGCATCGGCGGCCCCGCACCGACCCGAAAGCAGGACGCATGACCGAGCAGAACACCCCCGAGGCCGTCAACGCCGCCGTCAACGCCGCCGTCAACGCCGCCGGCGACACCACCGGCGCCCCGGCGGCCGCCCCGGCGCCGCGCCGCCGCCTCACCGTCCAGCGCGGCGGCTGCGGCTGCGAGGGCAGGCCCGCCCCGTCCGCCCAGGCCAAGCCCGAGCCCGCGGAGAACAGCTGATGGCGCCGGAACCCGACTCCGCCGCCCTCGCCCCGCTCGGGTGGCGCGGCGACCTCGCCGCGGCCTGGCCCGAGCACCTGGCCGCACTCGGCGCCCCCGCGCCCGGCCAGACCCGCTTCCCCGCCCGCGTCGGCCAGGTCGACCGCGGCGCCGCCACCGTCCTGACGCCCGACGGCGAACTGCGCGCCCAGCTCGGCCCCCGGCTGTTCAAGGACGGCGAACCGCCGCTGGGCGGGGCCCAGCTGGCCACCGGCGACTGGGTGGTGGTGGGCGGACCCGCCCCCCACCTGATCCTCGACGTCCTGCCGCGCCGCTCGGCCTTCGTCCGCGGCAGCGCGAACCGCAGGACCGAGTCCCAGATCGTCGCCACCAACGTCGACACCGTCTTCGTGGTCGCCGCCCTCACCGGCGAGCAGCGGCTGCGCCGCATCGAGCGCTACCTGGCCGTCGCCTGGCAGAGCGGGGCCCAGCCCGTCGTGGTGCTGAGCAAGGCCGACCTGCACCCCGATCCGGCCGGCGCGGCCGAGGAGGTGGAGCGCATCGCGCTCGGCTCCCCGGTCCACACCGTGTCCTCCCGCACCGGCGAGGGCCTCGACGCCCTGGACCGGTACGTCGGACCGGGCCGCACCGTCGCCCTGGTGGGCCTGTCCGGCGTGGGCAAGTCCACGCTGACCAACCGGCTGCGCGGCGAGGAGGTGCTGTCCACCCAGGAGGTCCGCTCGGACTTCAAGGGCCGGCACACCACCACGCACCGCGAGCTGGTCCCGCTGCCCGGCGGCGGCCTGCTCATCGACACCCCCGGCATGCGGGCGCTGGCCGTGTGGGACGCCGAGGAGGGCATCGACAAGGCCTTCGCGGACGTCGAATCCCTCACCGGGGACTGCCAGTTCCGCGACTGCCGCCACCACGACGAGCCGGGCTGCGCCGTCCGGACCGCGGTCGTCACCGGCTCGCTCGACGCGGACCGGCTCGGCAACTGGGAGAAGCTCCGGCGCGAACAGCGCATGCTGGAGCTGCGCCAGGACGCCCGCGCCCGCTCCGAGGACAAGCAGCGCATCCGTACCCGCGCCCGCGCCCTGAAGAAGCGCCCCCACCGCTGACCCGGCCCCCTCCTGCACGGCCCCCGCCCCGGCCCCGGCGGCTGCGGCGCCTTTCCGGCTCCGCGGCTCCGCGGCCGGGGCTCGAGCGTGCCTCCGGTCGCCCACCAGCGGCTTTTCCCCGGACCCCGGCACACTGCCGGGAGCGGCACCGCACGGGGGGAGAGCCGATGACACCGAAGCCGCAGGGACTGGTGCGGCGGGACCGGGAGCTCGGCAGGCTCCGGGAGCTGCTCGAAGTGACCCGGCGCGGCGAGGGCCGCGCCGCCCTGGTCACCGGCAGTCCCGGCACCGGCAAGACGGCGCTCCTGCGGGCCTTCACCGCCGAGGCGGCGGAGGCCGGAGCGCTGGTCCTGCACGCCTGCGCCTCCCCGGCGGAACAGGGCATCCCGCTCGGCGTCGCCGGACAGCTGCTGAGTGCCGTACCCGGATTCACCGGTCCCGAACCCGGACCCGACGCCGCCCTGCCGGTGGTGCGGGACGTCCTGACGGACCTGGCCGCCACCGCCCCGGTCGTCATCGCCGTCGACGACATCGAGTACACCGACGAACTCTCCGCGCGCTGCCTGCTGTACCTGTGCGGCCGGATCGGGGCCGCGCGCATCATGCTGCTCGGCACGGGCTCCGCGCACCAGCCGCCGCACCCGCCGGCCGCCGCCCTGCCCGTCGCCGAACTCGCCCGCCACCCGCGGTGCCTGGCCCTCGCCCTGACCACCCTCGACGAGGACGGCGTCGCCGCGTTCCTGCGCGCCCCCTACGGCGGCTGCGCGGACCCGGCCGAGGCCCGCCGGCTCGCCCCCGCCTGGCACCGGGCCACCGGCGGGAACCCCCGGCTGCTGCACGCCCTCGCCGAGGACCGGCCGCAGTGCGGACCGCTGCGCTCCGACCGCCCGGTGGCCGCCGCCGCCTTCAAACGGGCCGTCACCGGCTGCCTGCGCCCCGGCGGCACCCTGGACACGGCCCGGGCGCTCGCCGTCCTCGGCCCCTCCGCCACCCTCACCACGCTCGCCCGGCTGCTCGGCGTCCACGAGCGGGCCGTGGGGCCGCTGATGGACGTCCTCACCGACACCGGGCTGCTGGAGTCCGGACGGTTCCGCCACGAGGCGGCGCGGGCCGCCGTACTGGAGGAACTCCCGCCCCGGGAGAGCGCCCGGCTGCACACCGGGGCCGTCGCGCTGCTGCGCGCCGACGGCGCCGGAGCCGAGACCGTCGCCCGGCACCTGGTGGCCGCCGACGGGCCGGGCCCCGCGGCCGCGGAGCCCTGGGCCGTCGACGTCCTGGCCGAGGCGGCCGGGCAGGCCCTGCGCGCGGCCCGGCCCAAGGCGGCCGCGGGGTTCCTCGACGCCGCGCACCGCCGCTGCCCCGACCCGGTACGCCGGGCGGAGCTGCTCGACGCGCTGGCCGGAGCCGAATGGGAGAGCGACCCCGCCGCCGTGACCCGCCACCTCCCGGCCCTCGAACAGGCCCTGGAGGCGGGACGGTTCGGGGCGGAGCGGGCAGCGGGCCCGCTCGGACTGCTGCTGTGGCACGGCCGCCCGGACGCCGCGGCCCGCGCGCTCGACGACCTCGGCGGGACAGTGGAAACGGGGCGGCTCAGAGCCGAAGCGGCGTACGTCTACCCGGAACTGGGCCCGCAGCCCGCGCCGCCGCCCGGCGCGGCCGGGGGCACGGCCGCCGTGGAAGGGGCCGCGGCGGCGCTCGTATCGCGCCAGCATCCGGCGCCCGGTGTGACGGCGGCCCTGTGCGCCCTGCTGTACGTGGGCGAGAGCGACCGGGCCGAGCACTGGCACGCCCTGCTGCGCGAGACGCGGACCACCCCGGCCCTGGACACCCCGGCCCGCCGGGCGGTGGCCGCGGCGGCCGCCTCCCTGGTGCACGGCCGCCTGGGCCAGCACGCGGAGGCGGCCGCCGAGGCGCGGCGGGCCCTCGGCCTGCTGGCGCCCGAGGCCTGGGGGATCGCCGTCGGGATGCCGCTGGCCGCGGCGGTGCTGGCCGCGACCGGGCTCGGCGCGCACGAGGAGGCCGCGCGCCTGCTGCGGGTACCCGTTCCGGAGGCGATGTTCCGCAGCCGGGTCGCCCCCCACTACCTGCTGGCCCGCGGCCGGTTCCGGCTGGCCGCCGAGCAGCCGGTGGCCGCCCTAGGCGATCTGCACGCCTGCCGGGACCTGATGGCCCGCTGGGGCATCGGGCCCTGCGATGCCCTCGACTGGAGCACCCCGGCGGCCCGCCCCCAGGACCCGGTCGCCCGGCTGAGCCGGGCGGAGCGGCGGGTGGCGGTCCTGGCCGCCCAGGGCTGCACCAACCAGGTCATCGCCGCCCGGCTGTTCGTGACCGCGAGCACGGTCGAGCAGCACCTGACGAAGGTCTACCGCAAACTGCATGTCCGCTCCCGCACCGACCTCGCCGGCCTGGTCGGCCCGCGCCCACTGCCCGCCCCGACCAGGCCCGGCGGTCCCACCCCCGCTCCCTCACCGGCAGAACCGTGCAACGCCTGACCCGACTCAGCGGTGGCATGACGGTCCCTCAGCGCTCCCGGCAGGGACGGATGCTGGCCTGGGCCGTGTGCGGCGTGGTGACGATGGAGTGGGGCGGGACTGTGCGGGCCGCCAGGGTGACGCCGCTATAAATTCGGGTGTGGCGGCCCATGGCTGCACCCGGGCCGAGGCTGATGCTGTTGCCCGTTTGGGTGTCGTCGCCGATGACAGCGCCGAACTGCGGGGTGCCGCAGCGGTAGATGCCGGTCGCGGTGCGGATGATCACCTCGCGGTCCGGGCGGTGCATGTCGCGGCACATGTTGATCGCGGCCACCGTGACCCCGGCCGACAGGTGGGCCCTGGCGCCGACGAGCGTGCGGTTGACGCCGATGCGGTGGCCGAGCACAGCGTCCTCGCCGATGAGGGCCGCCGTCACCTCGCAGTTGAACCCGACCGAGGCGCCGGCGCACACCACGCTGCCCTTGCGCACGGTGGAGAACTCGAAGACCCTCGCGTCCGCGCCGATGATGACGTCGTCCCCGACGATCGCCTGCGGGTGGACGAACGCGGTCGGATGGATGCGGCCGGCTCCGGCTTCGCCAAGCGCGTCCAGGGCCTGGCGGTGGAGTTCGGGCCAACGGGCGAGGAAGTCGGCGAGGTCGTAGGTGTCCAGGCTTCCGTACGGGGTTGCGGAGAGGGCTCCACGGGTGGGGGCCGAGATGTAGTCGCCGAGCAGGAGCGCTGTCATGGCTGCGGGGCCTTTCGCGTGATGCCGGGGCACGGCTCGGGCGGCGGTACGCTCACCGTTTACCTGGTGCCAGGAGGACGGACGTGATGGGTGTGACCCGACCCAAGGTGGGCGTGGCCGTGCTGACGATGGGTGACCGGATGCCCGAGTTGCGGGCCCTGTTGGACTCGGTCGCCAAGCAGGACGAGCCGACCGCCCGGATCGTCGTGGTCGGAAACGGCTGCGCACTGCCCGGCTTGCCGGACGGCGTCGTCGGGGTGGAGCTGGTCGAGAACCTCGGCGTTTCGGGCGGCCGTAACGTCGCCTGGCGGCGGCTGCGGGAGTTCGGGGACGTCGACGTACTGGTGGACCTGGACGACGACGGACTCCTCGTCGACGCCGACGTCGTTCGCCGCATTGCAGACCTTCACGAGGCCGAGGACCGGCTCGGCATCGTCAGCTTCCGGATCGCCGACGAGACGGGAGAGACCCAGCGCCGCCACATCCCGCGCCTGCGGGCGAAGGACCCGATGCGGCGCGGCCTGGTCACGACGTTCCTCGGCGGAGGCCACTCCCTCTCGATGGAGATGCTGGAGCAAACGGGCGGTTGGCCGGACGCGTTCTTCTTCACCCACGAGGAGACCGACCTCGCTTGGCGGGCGCTCGACGCCGGATGGGACGTGCTCTACGAGCCGCAGCTCGTGCTCCAGCACCCCAGGACCTCTCCCGCCCGGCACGCGGTCTACCACCGGATGACCGCCCGCAACCGGGTCTGGCTCGCCAAGCGCCACCTGCCCGCCCCCCTCGTCCCCGCGTACCTCGGGGTGTGGATCGTGCTGACCGTCGCCCGGACGCGGTCGGCGGCCGGGCTCCGGGCCTGGTTCGACGGGTTCGCCGAGGGCGTCCGGACCAGCGGCGGTCCCCGCAAGCCGATGCGCTGGCGCACCGTGGTACGGATGGCCCGGCTGGGCCGGCCGCCGGTCATCTAGGCCTGGGGCGCGGTCCTCTAGCCCTGCGTACCGGTCTGCGCCAGCCAGTCGGGCGCGGCGTGCGGGGCGCTGTGCAGCCACGCCACGTAGCGGGCCACCCCGTCGGCGATGGACACCCGGGGCTTCCAGCCCAGGATGTTCTCCATGCGGCGGATCGAGGCGTAGCCGCCGAGCGGGTCCCCGGCCGGCAGCGGTGTCTCCAACATGGGCGTGCCCGGGTAGTGGGCGCGGACCAGGTCGGCGACATCGCGCACATCGGCCGGCGTTATCTGCGCGCCGCGTCCAACCAGGAGGTCACCGCGGACCAGGTGTCGGCGGCGCACCCGGCCGTACGGGCGGGCGTGCAGTCCGCGGTCGACGAGTACGAGGACGGGGCCACCCCCGAGGCGATTGCCGCCCGCGACGCGGACAAGCTGGAGTGCCTGATCCAGGCCGTGGAGTACCGGGAACAGGGCTACGCCCTCACCCAGAACTGGATCGACACCAGCCTCGCGAGCCTGAAGACGGACTCGGCGAAGGTCCTGGCGGACGCGGCGCTCTCCATGACCTCACTGGAGTGGCAGCAGACGTACCTGCGCTGACCGCCGGTCAGCCGCGGCGTTCCCCGGTGCGGAAGCCGCGCTGGTTCTTGCGGCCCAGCGCGCCCGCGGCGACCAGCTCGGACAGGGCCCGCGAGGGCACCAGCTCCGGCAGCGCGAAGCTCTCGAAGAGCCGTTCCTGGATGGCGAGCGAGACGTCCAGCCCGATCGTGTCCAGCAGCGCGAACGGCCCCATCGGGTAGCCGTAGCCCTGCTCGACGGCCGCGTCCGTCGCCGCGATGTCCGTCCCGGCCCGCTCCAGCAGCTCCAGCGCGTCGCCGAGGTAGGGGAACAGCAGCCGGTTGACGATGAATCCGGTCCGGTCCGGGCAGTCCACGGTCGTCTTGCCCAGCTCCCGGCAGAGCGCCCGGCCGGTCGCGAGCGCGTCCGCGTGCGCCTGGTCGGTGAACGCCAGCTCCACCAGCCGCATCACCGGGGCCGGGTTGAAGAAGTGCAGGCCGATCACGTCCGCCGGGCGGCCCGACGCCTCGGCGCAGGCGGCGACCGACAGGCTCGACGTGGTGGTGGCCAGGACCGTGCCCGGCGCGCAGACCTCCCCGAGGCGGGCGAACAGCACCCGCTTCGCGTCGAGTTCCTCGACGATGGCCTCCACGACCAGCTCGCGGTCGCCGAGCGCCGCCAGGTCGTGCGCCGTCTCCAGCCGGGCCAGCGCCGCCTCCCGCTCCGCGGGAGTGATCCGGCCCCTGCGCACCCGGCGGGTCAGCGAGTCGCCGATGGCAGCCAGGGCCCGCTCGGCCTGCTCCGCGCCGCGCGCCACCAGCAGCGTGTGCCGGCCGCCGGCCGCCATCACCTCGGCGATGCCGCGGGCCATGGCGCCCGAGCCGACCACGCCGACGCGGGTGACCGGCCGGGCCGTGCCCGCGCCCGGGCCGCCGGCCGGCGGGGTCACCACCGCGCCCAGTTCGTCGTACGCGGCGAAGCCCTCGCCGCTCTTGCGGCCCAGGCGGCCGGCCGTGACCATCCGGCTGAGCAGCGGAGACGGTTCGAAGGCGCAGTCCCCGGTGCGCCGCCACCGGGCGAGCAGCGCCGCGTGGACCGAGTCGATGCCCATGAGGTCGAGCGTCTCCAGCGGGCCCAGCGGAAGACCGCAGCCCAGCCGCATCGCGGTGTCGATGTCCCGGGCGCTCGCGTAGCCCTCGTCGCACAGGATCGCCGCGCGGTTGAGGTAGGCCAGCACCAGGTCGTCGGCGTCCGCGGCCGCCGGGGCGGTGACGGCGGCGGGCCGCAGGCCGAGCTCCGCCACCAGCGCGTCGAGGGCCGCCGCGGTGGCGGGGGAGGCCAGCGGGGAGTGGACGGGCAGGACGGGCCCGCCGGCGGCGGGCGGCGTGAAGAACCGCAGGCCCGCGACCGATCCGGGACTGCCCGCGGCGATGGCCAGCCGGGGCACCGACAGCGTCGTGGCGGTGGTCAGGACGGGCACGCCGGGCGCGCACCGGGCGAGGATGTCGCGCAGCACGGCCTTCTTGGCGGCCTCGTCCTCGGGAACGGCCTCGATCACCAGCTCGGCCCGGGAGAGGGCCGCCGGGTCCGTGGTCAGGGTGACGGCGGGCCGGGCGGCCTCGGCGCCCCCGCCCGTGCGGGCGGCGTCGGCGGCCTTGAGCCGCCGGGCGGTGCGGTCCACCGCGTCCAGGGCGGAGTCGACCGCGATGACCTCGTGCCCGGCCTCGTGGGCCAGGCGCAGCAGCGCCTCGCCGAGCGTGCCCAGTCCGACGATCCCGGTGATCGGGGTGCGCTGCGCGGTCACTGGCCGGCCTCCTCGGTGTCGTTGTCGCCGCGGAACCGGTTGATGGCATCGAGGTGCCGGGCGCGCAGCTCGTGGTCGCGGACGCCCAGTCCCTCGTCGGGGGCCAGCGCCAGGACGCCCACCTTGCCGTGGTGCAGGTTCTGGTGGACCTCGTACGCGGCCTGGCCGGTGTCCTCCAGGCGGTGGACCTTCGACAGCGTGGGGTGGATCTTGCCCTTGGCGATGAGGCGGTTGGCCTCCCAGGCTTCGCGGTAGTTCGCGAAGTGCGAGCCGACGATCCGCTTGAGCGACATCCACAGGTAGCGGTTGTCGTATTCGTGCCGGTAGCCGGAGGTCGAGGCGCAGGTGACGATGGTGCCGCCCTTGCGGGTGACGTAGACGGAGGCGCCGAAGGTCTCGCGGCCCGGGTGCTCGAAGACGATGTCCACGTCCTCGCCGCCGGTCAGCTCGCGGATGCGCTTGCCGAAGCGCTTCCACTCCCGCGGGTCCTGGGTGTCCTCGTCCTTCCAGAACCTGTAGCCCTCGGCATTGCGGTCGATGATCGCGGTCGCGCCCATCCGCCGGCAGATCTCGGCCTTCTGCGGACTGGACACCACGCACACGGGGTTGGCGCCGCCGGCCAGGGCCAGCTGGGTGGCGTAGGAGCCGAGTCCGCCGCTGGCGCCCCAGATCAGGACGTTGTCGCCCTGCTTCATGCCGGCGCCGTTGCGGGAGACCAGCTGGCGGTAGGCGGTGGAGTTGACCAGGCCCGGGGAGGCGGCCTCCTCCCACGTCAGGTGCTCGGGCTTGGGCATCAGCTGGTTGGACTTGACGAGCGCGAGCTCCGCCAGGCCGCCGAAGTTGGTCTCGAAGCCCCAGATCCGCTGTTCCGGGTCGAGCATCGTGTCGTTGTGGCCCTCGGCGGACTCCAGCTCCACGGACAGGCAGTGGGCGACCACCCGGTCGCCGGGCTGCCAGCGGTTCACGCCGGGGCCGGTGCGCAGCACCACGCCGCACAGGTCGGAGCCCAGCACGTGGTACGGCAGGTCATGGCGCCTGGTCAGTTCGCTGAGCCGGCCGTAGCGCTCCAGGAACCCGAAGGTCGCCAGCGGCTCGAAGATCGAGGACCAGACGGTGTTGTAGTTCACGGCGCTCGCCATGACGGCGATCAGCGCCTCGCCGGGGCCCGGTTCGGGCGTCGGCACGTCCTGCAGGTGCAGGGACTTGCGGGGGTCCTTGTCCGCCGTCGCCATGCCTTCGAACATGCCGATGTCTTCCTTGCGGACCACGTTGCCCCGGTAGGTCTCCGGCAGCCGGAGGTGCTGGAAGTCACCCGGGCCCGCGTCCTCGGAGAGCAGAGCACTGATGATCTCGTCCACGTGATGTCCCTTGAAGTCGAGGAGCGCCTCAGCCAAACGTAGGAACGGCCGCCCGCTTTCCGGCACCCCAGACGTGCCCCTAATCCCGGACGGCGGCCGGGCCTAGGGGGGTCCCAGGGGATCCGGATCCGGCGGCCCCACCCGCACGCTGGGTTTCGAGCTCTGTCCGGGAATGAGGAGATCCGATGACGCGAACGACCGACGGAAGTCCCTGGTTCAGGAACTACCGGCCCGCCCCGCTGGCGCCCGTCCGGCTGTTCGCGCTGCCGCACGCCGGCGGGTCCGCGAGCTACTTCCACCCCCTGGCCGCGATGCTCTCGCCCGCCGTGGACGTGTTCGGGGTCCAGTACCCGGGCCGCCAGGACCGCCGCTCCGAACCGGGCGAGACCTCCCTGGAGCGGCTCGCCGACCGGATCACCGCCGAGCTGCTGCGGCTCGACGACGGGCGTCCCTACGCGCTGTTCGGGCACAGCATGGGGGCGATGCTGTCCTTCGAGGTGGCCCGCAGGACGGAGGCGGCCGGGCGGGGCCCGGCCCACCTGTTCGTCTCCGGCCGGCCCGCCCCCTGCCAGGACGAGTACGAGGCCTGGTTCCCGCGCACCGACGAGGAAGTCGTCGCGGAACTGCGCGCCTTGAACGCGACCGACGACGGGCTGCTCGACGACCCCGAGGTGCGCGGCATGCTGCTGCCCCCGCTGCGCACCGACTACCGGGCGGTGCGCGAGTACCGCTTCCGGACCGCCCCGCCGCTGCGCACCGCGATCACCGCCCTCACCGGCGACGCCGACCACATGGCCGAGGTCGGCAAGGTGGACAGGTGGCGCGACCACACCCGGGCCGGCTTCGAGCTGTGGGTGCTGCCGGGCGGGCACTTCTTCCTCAGCGACCGCCTCGAGGAGGTCGCGGCCGCGGTCACCGACGCGCTGGCGCGGCCCGTGGCGGTGGCCGCGTGAGCGTCCACTCGCCCGGACTGGGGTCCGTCGGCATCCTCGGCACCGGCTCCTACCTGCCCGAGCGGATCGTGCCCAACGAGACGATCGCCGCCCGCGTCGGGGTGACCCCCGCGTGGATCGAGCGCAAGACGGGCGTCAGGCAGCGGCGGTACGCGGCCCCGCACGAGGCCGCCTCCGACCTGGCCGCCGAGGCGGCCGTGCGGGCCCTGGAGGCCTCCGGCACCGACCCCGAGGACCTCGCCTGGATCGTGGTCGCCACCTCCACCCCCGACCACACCCAGCCGGCCACCGCCGCCCTCGTGCAGCACCGGCTCGGCGCCCGCCACGCGGCCGCGTTCGACGTCAACGCCGTGTGCAGCGGCTTCGCCGCGGCCCTGCACACCGGCGCCCGGCTCCTGGCCGCCCCCGAGGCGGACGGCCGGCGCCGCCCCGTCCTGGTCGTCGGAACCGACGTCTACTCGCGGATCGTCGACCCCGCCGACCGCAGGACCGCCCCCCTGTTCGGCGACGGCGCCGGCGCCGTCGTCCTCGGGCCGGTCCGCGAGGGCCACGGCCTGCTCGGCACCGGCCTGCGCACCGACGGCAGCCTGCACGGGCTGATCGGCGTCGGCGCCGGCGGCAGCCGCACGCCGGCCGCCCTGAAGACGGTGGCCCGCGGCGAGCACTACTTCGCGATGCGGGGGCGCGACGTACGCGACTTCGTCGTACGGGAACTGCCCGGCGCGGTCGAGGAGATCCTGCGCACCTTCGGGTTCGGTCCCGGGGACGTGGACCACTTCGTCCCGCACCAGGCCAACGGCGAGATGCTGCGCTCGCTGCTGGAGCCGCTCGGGCTGACCCGGGCCACCGTGCACCTTCCGGTGGAGTTCCACGGCAACACCGGCGCCGCCTCCATCCCGCTGGCGCTGGACCACGCCGTGCGCGGCGGGGGCGGACCGGCCGAGGGGGACCTGGTGCTCCTCGCCGGATTCGGCGGCGGCATGAGCATGGGGACGGCCCTGGTGCGCTGGGGCGGCTGATCCCGGCGCCCGACCCCGGCGGCTGATCCCGGCGGCTGATCCCGGCGCCCGATCCCGGCGGCCGTGCCCGGCGGCCGTGCCCGCGGCGTGGACGGATCTTCTAGCCGTGCTCCAGCCCGAGGCGCGAGGCTCGCACTACTGGACCCGTACCGCGGTGCGAGCCCGCCCGGCGCCAGGCGTGGAGGAAACACAGTGAAGGACAGTCGATGAGACGGGTAGTCATCACCGGAATCGGGGTCGTCTCCCCGGGAGGCGTGGGCACCAAGGAGTTCTGGGAGCTGCTCACGGCCGGCCGGACCGCGACCCGCGCCATCTCCCTGTTCGACGCCTCCTCCTTCCGGTCGCGGATCGCGGCCGAGGCCGACTTCGACCCGGCCGCCCACGGGTTCGACGCGCGGGAGGCGGCCCGCCTGGACCGCGCCGCCCTGTTCGCGCTGACCAGCGCCCGCGAGGCGATCGCCGACAGCGGTGTCGGCGACGGGCTGGACCCGCTGCGCACCGGTGTCAGCCTCGGCAGCGCCGTCGGCTGCACCACCGGCCTCGACAACGAGTACGCGGCCGTCAGCGAGCTCGGCCGGCTCTGGCAGGTGGACCACTCCCGGGCCGTCTCGCACCTCTACGACTACTTCGCCCCCAGCTCGCTGGCCGCCGAAGTGGCCCGCGACAGCGGCGCGCAGGGACCGGTCTCCCTCGTCTCCACCGGCTGCACCTCCGGGCTGGACTCCATCGGCCACGCCGTCGAGCTGATCCGCGAGGGCTCCGCCGACGTGATGTTCACCGGCGCCACCGAGGCCCCCATCTCGCCGATCAGCGTGGCCTGCTTCGACGCGATCCGCGCCACCTCGACCCGCAACGACGACCCGGCGACCGCCTCGCGCCCCTTCGACCGCACCCGCAACGGGTTCGTCCTCGGCGAGGGCTCCGCCGTACTCGTGATCGAGGAGCTGGAACGGGCCCGCCGCCGCGGCGCCAAGATCTACGCCGAGATCTCCGGATTCGCCAGCCGCAGCAACGCCTACCACATGACGGGGCTGCGCTCCGACGGCGCGGAGATGGCCGAGGCCATCACCGCGGCGCTCGCCGAGGCCCGGCTGGACGCCTCCGCCGTCGACTACGTCAGCGCCCACGGCTCGGGCACCAAGCAGAACGACAAGCACGAGACCGCGGCCTTCAAGCGGAGCCTGGGCCAGCGCGCCTACGAGGTCCCCGTCAGCTCCATCAAGTCGATGATCGGGCACTCGCTCGGCGCCATCGGCGCCCTGGAGGTGGCCGCCAGCGCCCTGGCCATCACCCACAACACGGTGCCGCCCACCGCCAACCTGCACGAGGCGGACCCGGACTGCGACCTGGACTACACCCCGCTCACCGCCCGCGAGCGGCGCACCGACGCCGTCGTCAGCGTCGGCAGCGGCTTCGGCGGCTTCCAGAGCGCCATGGTCCTCAACCGCCCGAGCCTGAAGGAAGCCGCATGACCGCGCCCACGCCCGACCCGTCCGGCCCCCCGGCGCGGGCCGCCACCGCCGTGTTCACCGGCGTCGGCGTCACCGCGCCCAACGGGCTGGGCGCGGAGGCCTGGTGGGACGCGGTCCTGCGGGGCGAGAGCGGCATCCGGCCGCTGACCCGGTTCGACGCGAGCCGCTACCCCGTACGCCTCGCCGGCGAGATCCCCGGCTTCGTCGACGCCGACCACGTCCCCAGCCGGCTGCTCCCGCAGACCGACCGCGTCACCCGGCTCTCGCTGGCCGCCGCCAAGGAGGCCCTCGACGACGCGGGCGCCGACCCCGCGCAGCTGCCCGAGTACGCCGCGGGCGTGGTCACCGCCTCCTCCGCCGGCGGCTACGAGTTCGGCCAGCGCGAGCTGGAGGCCCTGTGGAGCAAGGGCGGCCAGTACGTCAGCGCATACCAGTCCTTCGCCTGGTTCTACGCCGTCAACTCCGGCCAGATCTCCATCCGCCACGGGCTGCGCGGCCCCAGCGGCGTCATCGTCACCGAGGGGGCCGGCGGGCTCGACGCCGTCGCCCAGGCCCGGCGCCAGCTCCGCAAGGGCGCCACCCTGATGGTGACCGGCGCCGTCGACGCCTCGCTCTGCCCGTGGGGCTGGGCCGCCCACCTGGCCGGGGGCCGCATGAGCCACGTCCCGGACCCGGCCCGCGCCTACCTGCCCTTCGACGCCGAGGCCACCGGCCACGTCGTCGGCGAGGGCGGCGCCCTGCTCGTCCTGGAGGACGCCGACAGCGCCCGCGCCCGCGGCGCCCGCAGCTACGGCTCCTTCGCCGGATACGCGGCCACCTTCGACGGCCCGGACACGCCCCGGCTCGCCGACGCGGCCCGCCTGGCGCTCGCCGACGCGGGCCTGGCCGCCACCGACGTCGACGTGGTCTTCGCCGACGCCGCGGGCGAACGCGCCGCGGACCGCGCCGAGGCCGAGGCGATCACCGCCCTGTTCGGCCCCCGCGGGGTCCCGGTCACCGCCCCCAAGTCGATGACCGGACGGCTCCTGTCCGGCGGGGCCTCCCTCGACCTCGCCGCCGCCCTGTTCACCCTGCGCGACCAGGTGATCCCGCCGACCACCGGCACCGCACGCCCCGCCGACGACTGCCCGCTCGACCTGGTCACCGGCGCCCCGCGGACCGGTACCGCCCTGCGCACCGCCCTGGTGCTGGCCCGCGGCCGGGGCGGCTTCAACGCCGCCGCCGTGGTCCGCGCCGCCTGACCGCCCGGTGCGCCCCGCCCACCCGTCCCGAACCCCGAACCGCCAAGAGGAGACCCCATGCGGCACCTGGAGCTGACCGACCTGACCCGCCTGCTGCGCGACTGCGCCGGCGAGGACGAGGGCGTCGACCTGGACGGCGCCCACGTCCTCGACACCCTCTTCTACGACCTCGGCTACGACTCGCTGGCGCTCCTGCAGACCACCGGGCTCATCGAGCGCCAGTACGACATCACGCTCGACGAGGAGGCCATGGACGAGGCCGAGACCCCCCGCAAGTACCTGGAGCTCGTCAACCGGGCCCTCTCCGTCCGCGTCACCGCCTGAGCCGCCCGGCCGCGACCGGGCCGCCCGTACCCCCTCACCAAGGAGAGCTGACATGCCACGCATCCAGGCCATCAAGGAGTTCATGGTCCGCGAGTTCCTGCCGGACGTCCCCGCCGGTGAGCTGGACGCGGACTTCGACTTCCTGGCGGCGGGCGTCGTCGACAGCCTGGGCCTGCTCAAGGTGATCACGTGGCTGGAGGACGTCCACCACATCAACACCGACGAGTTCGTCCTGGACCCGGAGTTCTTCCGGTCGGCCGCGGCCATCGAGGAGTTCATCGCGGACGCCTCCCGGCTGCAGGCGGAGGCCGCGTAGCCATGCACGACGCCGTCGCCGCCCTCACCGGGCAGGACCGGCCGGTGGACCTGCCCGTGTGGCGCTCGTTCTGGGACGGGCTGCACGGGCACGGACCGCGGCACGACCGCGAGCTGCGCCGGGGCGAGGCCGTCGCCCTGCTCGCCTCGCTGTCCACCGCGCTGCCCGCCCGCACCACGCTGACCGCCCTGCTCGACTCGCTCGCCGAGCGCCGCCCCGGCCAGGCGGGCCGCAGGGGAGGCGGCCCCGGGGCCTTCGACGGCGCGGTCGACATCACCGGCACCGGCGGCGGACCGCGCACCTTCGACCTCTCCACCGCGGCCGCCGTGACCGCCGCCGCGGTGGGCACCCCGGTCGTCAAGACCGGATTCCACGCGCACCTCTCCCCGGCGGGCCCGGCCGGCCTGCTGGAGCGCCTCGGCATCCCGCTGACCCGGTCGTACGAGGAGACCCACGAGACGCTGGAGGACTGCGGCATCGCCTTCGCCGGGTCCTTCGTCTACCCGGTGGAACTGACCCTGCTGGCCCGCGCCGCGCTGCCGCTGGACGTCAGCGGGCTCGGCCGCTGCATCGAGGCGCTCGGCCCCTTCCTCGCCGACATGCCCGTCTCCGCGCAGGTCACCGCCGTCTGCGACGCCCGCCTGGCCCCCGCCCTGCGCACCGCCGCCGCGCACACCGCCCGCGCCGACGGCCGCCGGGTGTGGCTGGCCGGCAACGACCTGGGCGCCGACGGGCTCCTGGGCTGCTCCCCGAACCGGGTGCACGTCTACGAGGCCGTCGGCGAGGACGAGTTCACCCTCGACCCGGCCCTGCTCGGGCTGGCCCCCGGCACCCTGGAGGGCCTGCGCCCGCGCGGCGCCGACCCGGTGGCCCACTTCCGCGCCGTGCTCGGCGGCGAGGGGCCCCGCGAGGCCGAGGACGCCGTCTGCCTCAGCGCCGCCGCCCTCGCCGTCGCCGGACACACCACCGGCGACTGGCACGAGGCACTGGCCGCCGCGCGGGCCGTGATCCACGACGGAGGAGCGCTCGCCCTGCTGGAACGCCTGCGCAGCCGGGCGGCCGTCCATGCCTGAGCCCCAGACCCTGCCCGCCCGGCCCCGCGTTCCGGACCCGCGCCGCACGCCGGCCGCCGAGGCGGACGCCGCCGCCACCGAGATCGCCGACGGCGTGTTCGCCTACGTCCAGGGCGACGGCGGCTGGTGCCTGAACAACGCGGGCCTGGTCACCGGCGGGAACGGGCACAGCCTGCTCGTCGACACCGCGGCCACCGAGCGGCGCGCCCGCCACCTGCGCGACCAGGTGCTGCGGCTCGCCCCCGAGCCCCCGCGGACCCTGGTCAACACGCACTTCCACGGCGACCACACCTTCGGGAACTACCTCTTCCCCGAGGCCGTGGTGATCGCCCACGAGCAGACCCGCACCATGATGGACCTGGCGGGACTGCACCTGACCGGCCTGTGGCCGGACGTCTGCTGGGGCGACCTGGAGCTCGCGCTCCCGGACGTCACCTACCGCGACGCGCTGACCCTGCACATCGGCGGCGTACGGGCCGAACTGCTGCACCTGGGACCGGCCGCGCACACCACCAACGACACCGCCGTGTGGCTCCCGGAGCAGCGGGTGCTGTTCGCCGGCGACCTGGTGATGTCGAACGCCGCCCCCTTCTGCCTGATGGGGTCCGTCTCGGGATCCCTCGCCGCGATGGAGCGGCTGCGCGCCCTGGGAGCCGAGACCGTCGTCCCCGGCCACGGCCCGGTCGGCGGACCCGAGCTGATCGACGCCAACGAGGCCTACTTCCGCTGGATCGCCGAGCTCGCCGAGAGCGGGGCGGCGGCCGGCCTGAGCCCGCTCGAACTGGCCGCCGAAGCGCAGCCGGGCCCCTTCGCGGACCTGCTCGACGCGGAGCGCCTCGTACCGAACCTGCACCGGGCGTACGCCGAGCTGGCCGGGGCGGCCCCCGGAGCCCCCCTCGACGTGGGCGCCCTCTTCCGGGAGATGGCCGAGTTCCACGGCGGGCTGCCCGCCTGCCGCGCCTGACCCTCCCCGGCCCGGTCCTCCCGCGCCACGGGAAACGGCCGGCGGGGCCGGAGCCGACACGGCTCCGGCCCCGCCGGTCCACGATCCGTCCGCCGGTCCCTCAGGCGAGGTCGTCGCGGGTCACCAGGCGGGTCGCGACCCGCAGGGCGCCCTCGACGCGCACCAGCACGTCCTCGCAGACGCACACCCGGTGCACCTGGGAGGCGCCGCCGATGTCGGAGGCGTAGACGATCGCGTACGAGCGGACGTCCACGGCGCCGTCCGGGCGCTCGGAGACGTCGAACATGCCCATGAAGTGGCGGTGGCGCTGGCCGGCCTCGGCGAGCTGGGCGGCGGTGCGGCTGGTGGCGGCGACCAGGCCCGCCCGGCCGCGCACCGGCTCCGGCAGCGTCGGCACGTCGAAGACGGCGTCCTCGGTGAACGTCTCGGCCCAGCGCTGCGCCTCACCGAGGTCCAGCAGCTGCATCTGGTGGGCGTAGAACTGCTGGACCTCGGCGTAGAGGGCGCCGAAGGCCGCGGCGGCCTGCTGCCCGATGCCGGCCTGGATGGTCATGGAGGACTCCGATCTGGTCAGTGTCCCCACCCTCGGCGGCGCGGGTCGAGCGGGGAACGAAGACACCTCGAACCGGCCGCCCGCGGCGCGTTCCCCGACCGGTTCTCAAGCGCGGTTCGTGCGGGCGTCAAGCGGTTCAGGACACGGTCGGAGCATCAACGCCGTTCTGGAGGTTCACCGATGACGACCGAGACGAAGCGCGTAGCCCTGGTCACCGGGGGTACGAGCGGGATCGGGCTGGCCGTGGTCCGCGATCTCGCCCGCCGCGGGCACCGCGTCTTCCTCTGTGCCCGCACCGAGCAGAAGGTCAAGCAGACCGTCGAGGACCTGCGGGCCGAGGGCCTGGAGGTCGAGGGCGCCGCCGCCGACGTCCGCGACCCCGCCTCCGTCAAGGCCCTGGTCGCCGCCGCCGTCGCGGCCTTCGGCCCGATCTCCGTCCTCGTCAACAACGCCGGCCGCAGCGGCGGCGGTCCGACCGCCGACCTCACCGACGAGCTCTGGTACGACGTCATCCAGACCAACCTCAACAGCGTCTTCCTGCTGACGCGCGAGGTCCTCAAGAACGGCGGCCTCGAGGGCGCCCCGTACGGCCGCATCATCAACATCGCCTCCACCGCGGGCAAGCAGGGCGTCGTCCTCGGCGCCCCCTACTCCGCGTCCAAGCACGGCGTCGTCGGCTTCACCAAGTCCCTCGGCAACGAGCTCGCCCCCACCGGAATCACCGTCAACGCGGTCTGCCCCGGATACGTCGAGACGCCGATGGCCCAGCGCGTGCGCACCGGCTACGCGACCGCGTACGACACCTCCGAGGACCAGATCAAGCAGAAGTTCACGGCGAAGATCCCGCTCGGCCGGTACTCCACCCCCGAGGAGGTGGCCGGCCTGGTCGGCTACCTGACCACCGACGTGGCCTCGTCCATCACCTCGCAGGCGCTCAACGTCTGCGGCGGCCTCGGCAACTTCTGATCCGGAAAGCAGGACTCCACGATGCCCGCTGAGCGTGTGCACCGCACGACGCACGAGGTGACCATCGCCGCCCCCGCCGGGGTGGTCTACGGCCTGATCGCCGACGCGGCCAAGTGGCCGCTGTACTTCCCGCCCAACGTCCACGTCGAGCGGCTGGAGTCCGACGGCACCCGCGAGCACCTGCGCATGTGGGCCACCGCCAACGGCGAGATCAAGTCCTGGACCTCGCGGCGCACCCTGGACGTGGCGCAGCGCCGCATCGAGTTCCGCCAGGAGGTGCCCGCCGCCCCGCTGGAGTCGATGGGCGGCACCTGGATCGCCGAACCGCGCGGCGCGTCCTCCTGCCGGCTGGTCCTGCTCCACGACTTCACGGTCGCCGGCGACGACCCCGACTCCGTCGCCTGGGTCAAGAGCGCCACCGACACCAACAGCCTTGCCGAGCTCGGCAACATCAAGCAGCTCGCCGAGGGCTGGGAGCGCCTCGACGACCTGGTGATGTCCTTCGAGGACTCGGTACGCGTCGACGGCCCGGCCGAGCGCGTCTACGCGTTCCTGCACCGCGTCCAGGACTGGCCCGCGCTGGTCCCGCACGTCTCGCGCCTGGACCTGGCCGAGCCCGAGCCGGGCGTGCAGATCATGTCCATGGACACGCTGACCGCCGACGGCAGCTCGCACACCACCGAATCGGTCCGCGTCTGCTTCCCGCACGCCCAGCGCATCGTCTACAAGCAGACGGCGACGCCCCTGCTGATGTCGGCCCACACCGGCGAGTGGTCGCTCGTCGAGGACGCGGCCGGCGTGACCGTCACCTCGCAGCACAGCGTCGTGCTGCGCGAGGAGAACATCGCCCGCGTCCTGGGCCCCGAGGCCGGCATCGCCGAATGCCGCCGCTACGTCCGCGAGGCGCTCGGCCGCAACAGCACGGCGACCCTCAACCTCGCCAAGGCCCACGCCGAGTCCCAGGTCCCGACCCGCGCCGCATAGCTCCCCGTGGCCGCGTCCACTGCTGCTCCGGCTCTGCTCAAGGAGTCCTGACCACGCTGGTCACGACGGAATCCTCGGACGGACACCAGGGCGGCACGCGGGCGCTCCTCACACATGTGCAGCC
The DNA here is from genome assembly GCF_040652335.1 of Streptomyces sp. NPDC048270. Taxonomy (NCBI): domain Bacteria; kingdom Bacillati; phylum Actinomycetota; class Actinomycetes; order Kitasatosporales; family Streptomycetaceae; genus Streptomyces; species Streptomyces sp. NPDC048270. The sequence continues at coordinate 44,103 of NZ_JBEZLV010000028.1, read as the reverse complement.
CCGGTCACCCAGGCCGGGGTTGCTTTGCGTGCACCTGCGGCACCCGCTGTTTTGGCCTGAGCGGCCGTGATCCGGCCGCTCGCCCGGTTTTCCGACACACCCAAGGAGAGGTATGACCCCCAACACGATCACCGCCGAGGAGAGGCACGAAGCGGCGGGTCCGCCGACCGGTCCGCTCCCGTTCCACCTCGACCTGGTCAGCGGGACCAACGGTGCCTCCCTCGACGCCGGACTCGCCGCACTCAAGGCCGCGGGCGCCGTTTCGGCCGCCGCCCCGGTGACCCGGCGCGCCGCGGGCGGCGGCGACGGCTCCGGCGCGCACCGCGGCGCCGTCCTGACGGGCCCCGAGGGCCCGGCCGAGCTGGGTGCCAAGGAGACCGGCGCCACCGCCGCGCCGCTGGCCTTCCTCTTCCCGGGTCTGGGCGACCACTACCTGGGCATGGGCCGCGACCTGTACCGGGACTTCCCCGTCTTCCGCGCCGAGGTCGACCGCTGCGCCGAACTCCTCGCCCCCGACCTCGGCCTGGACATCCGCGAGGTGATCTTCCCGGCCGGCGCCGAGCAGGCCGCCGCACCGCAGGCCGGCGACGGGGCGAAGGCGCCCGCGATGGACCTGCGCCGCATGCTCGGCCGCGACAGCGGCCCGGTCAGCGCCGAGGAGCGCCGGCTGAACGCCACCAAGCTGGCCCAGCCCGCCCTCTTCGTCATCGAGTACGCCCTCGCCGGACTGTGGCGCAGCTGGGGCGCCCGCCCCGCCGTCCTGACCGGCTACAGCCTGGGCGAGTACGTGGCCGCGACGTTGGCCGGGGTGCTCTCCCTCAAGGACGCGCTGACCCTGGTCGCCCGCCGCGCCGCCCTCATCGACGCGCTGCCGCAGGGCGCCATGCTCGCGGTCATGCTGCCGGAGCAGGACGTGGCGGCACTGCTCGGACCGAACCTCTCGCTGTCCGCCGTCAACGGCGACGCCTTCTGCGTGGTCGCGGGCCCCGAGCAGGACATCGCCGCGCTGGAGGCCTCCCTGCGTACGCGCGAGGTCGTCAACCGCCGGGTCGCCACCACGCACGCCTTCCACTCCACGATGATGGAGCCGGTCGCGGAGGAGCTGACCGCGCTCGCGCGGACCCTGACGCTCAACGCGCCGAGCATCCCGTACGTCTCGAACGTCACCGGCGAGCTCATCACCGACGAGCAGGCCACCGACCCGCGCTACTGGGCCCGCCACCTCGTCAGCCCGGTCCGCTTCGCCGACGGCCTGCGCGCCATCGGCGAGGAGCACGTCCTGCTCGAGGCCGGCCCGGGCCAGACCCTCGCCAGCCTCGCCACCGAGGTCCGCGGCGTCGGCAACGGCTCCGTCATCGCCTCGATGCGCCACCCGCTGGAGCGCCGCTCCGACACCGCCGTCGCCCTCAAGGCGCTGGGCCGGCTGTGGCTGGCCGGCGGCGCCGTGGACTGGACGGTCCACCCCGCCCAGGACCTCGCGACCGACGGCACCGCCGCCCCGGCCCCGGCCCCGGCCGCCGCCGCGGGCGAGCCCGGCGCCACCGAGCAGGAGCTGCACGGCCTGTGGGCCCGGCTGCTGAAGACCGAGGAGCAGCTCCCGCGGGACGTCTCCTTCTTCGAGCTCGGCGGCAACTCGCTGCTGGCCACCCGCCTGATCCTGCGCATCAGCCGCTCCTTCTCCGTCGAGCCGACGCTGCGCCAGATCTACGAGTGGGCCACGCTCGCGCGGACCGCGACCGCCCTCGACGCGCTGCGCGAGGGCCGGGACCCGCAGGAGGCGCTGGCCGGAGAGGGGTCCGGCTCCTCGCACACCGGAAGCTCCCTCGCCCGCTTCAAGCTCCCCAACGGCCTGATGGTCTCCCACCAGAACGAGGCGGAGACCCTCCACTTCTACGAGGACATCTTCGACCACCGCGTCTACGCCAAGAACGGGATCACCCTTCCCGACGGCGCCACCGTGGTCGACGTCGGCGGCAACATCGGCCTCTTCACGCTCTTCGCGCACTACGAGGCCAAGGACGTGACGGCCTACACCTTCGAGCCGGCCCCGCCGCTGTTCGAGCTGCTCAGCCGCAACGTCGCCGAACACGGCGTCGACGCCCGGCTGTTCAACATCGGCATCTCCGACAGCGAGTCCGAGGCGCGGTTCACCTTCTACCCGCGCAGCTCCGGCATGTCCTCCTTCCACCCGGACGAGGCGGAGGAGAAGCACAACCTGCGCACGATCATCGCCAACCAGCGCGAGGCCGGCGGGGACGAGGCGGCCGACCAGCTCGCCGAGTACACCGAAGAGCTGATGGACGTGCGCTTCGAGGCCATCGAGTTCACCGCGAAGCTGCGCCCGCTGAGCGCGGTCATCCGCGAGCAGAACATCGAGCGCATCGACCTCATCAAGATCGACGTGCAGAAGAGCGAGCGCCAGGTCATCGACGGCATCGCCGACGAGGACTGGCCCAAGATCCAGCAGATGGTGCTGGAGGCGCACGACGCCGACGGCGAGGTCGCCCGGCTCGTGGCGCTCCTGGAGAGCCGCGGCTTCACCGCGCACGCCGAGCAGGACGAGCTGTACGCCGGCACGGACATCCACAACATCTACGCCGTACGCGGCGCACGCTAACGGAGTCGACCACCAATGGAATTCACGACAGCAGGAGTCGTCGGAGCCGGCGTCATGGGCGTCGGCGTCGCACAGAACCTCGCCCAGACCGGCCACCGCGTCGTCCTGGTCGACGTCTCCGAGGAGATCCTGGAGAACGCGCGCAAGGAGCTGCGCAGCAGCCTGCGGGCCTTCGCCATGTTCAACCGCAAGGCCGCGGTGGACCCCGCCGAGGTCTTCGAGAAGATCGAGTTCACGACCGACTACGAACTGCTCGCCAAGGCGGACTTCGTCGTCGAGAACGTGACCGAGGAATGGGCGATCAAGGAGAAGGTCTACAAGGAGCTCGACCGGATCTGCCGGCCCGAGGTCGTCTTCGCCGTCAACACCTCGGCCATCTCCATCACCCGCGTCGGCTCGGTCACCAGCCGCCCCGAGCGCGTCGTGGGCATGCACTTCATGAACCCGGTGCCGCTCAAGCCGATGGTCGAGGTCATCCGCGGCCACCACACCACCCCCGAGACGATCGACACCGCCCGCCGCTTCCTCGCGGAGCTGGGCAAGGAGTGCATCGTCGTCGAGGACGTCCCGGGCTTCGTCTCCAACCGCGTCCTGATGCTCACCATCAACGAGGCGGTCTTCCTCGTGCAGGACGGCGTCGCGCCGCCGGCCGACGTGGACCGCATCTTCAAGACCTGCTTCGACCACAAGATGGGCCCGCTGGAGACCGCCGACCTCATCGGTCTCGACACCATCCTGAAGTCCGTCGAGGTGCTCTACGAGAGCTTCAACGACAGCAAGTACCGGCCGGCGCCCCTGCTCAAGAAGATGGTCGCCGCCGGCCTGCTGGGCCGGAAGAGCGGCCAGGGATTCCACACCTACCGCTGACCGGGCGCCGCGCGGGCACCGACCGCCCCCGCCCCCTGACCCCGCCCCCTTCCCCGTACCGAAGACGACAGGACGGACAGAGATGAGCACGGACAACAAGGCCAGGATCGCGGAGTACCTCTCCCGCTTCATCCCGGTGCAGGACCTCAAGGACGACCAGGACATCTTCGAGCTCAGCTTCGTCAGCTCGATGTTCGCGATGCAGCTCGTCTCCTTCGTGGAGCACGAGTTCGGCATCACCGTCGAGAACGAGGACCTCGAGCTGGAGTACTTCCGCTCCATCAGCGCCCTCGACGCGTTCGTCAGCCGCAAGCTGGCCGCGTCGGTCCCCCAGTAGGCCGAGCGGAGCCGACCCCAGATGACGACGATGCTCACCGCGGAGCAGGCGCAGGCCCAGAAGGAGTTCCGGGCCTTCGCCGACACCCGTGTCGCCCCGTACGCCGACGCCTGGCACCGGGCCCAGCGCACCCCGCCGGAGGCCGTCCGGCTGCTCGCCGACGAGGGCCTGCTCGGGCTGCCGGTCCCGGCCGAGTACGGCGGCGGCGGCAGCGACGCGGTGACGCTCGGCCTGCTCGCGGCCGAGCTCGGCCGCGCCTGCTCCTCGCTGCGCAGTCTGCTGACCGTGCACACGATGGTGGCGCACGCCGTCGCCCGCTGGGGCACCCGCGCCCAGAAGGACACCTGGCTGCCCCGGCTCGCCCGCGGCGAGCGCGTCGCCGCGCTCGCCGTGTCCGAGCCGGGCACCGGCAGCGACGCCTCCGCCGTCACCACGCGGGTCACCCGCGACGGCGAGGACTGGATCCTCGACGGCCACAAGAAGTGGATCACCTACGGCGAGACCGCCGACCTGTTCCTCGTCGTCGGGCGCGGCGAGCAGGGCCCCACCGCCCTGCTGGTCGAACGCGGCACCCCGGGCCTGCGCACCGAGCTGATCGAGGACATGATCGGCATCCGCGCCTCGATGACCGCCCACGTGTACTTCGACAACTGCCGTGTCCCGGGCGAGAACCTGCTGGCCCGGCCGGGCCTGGGCGTCTCCCACGTGACCGGCGCGGCCCTGGACCTCGGCCGGTACACGGTCGGCTGGGGCTGCGTCGGCATCCTCGACGCCTGCCTGGACGCCAGCACCGACTACGCGGCCGAGCGGGTCCAGTTCGGCGTACCCATCCGGGAGCACCAGCTGGTCCGCCGCATGATCAGCGAGATGTACACCTCCGCCCGGGCGGCCCGGCTGCTGGCCCTGGAGGCCGGCCGGCTGCGCGACGCCCGCGACCCGGGGGCCCTGGCCGCCACCTCGACGGCCAAGTACTTCGCCTCCACCGCCGCCGCCCGCGCCGCCACCGACGCCGTGCAGATCCACGGCGCCAACGGCTGCGGCCCCGACTACCCCGTACAGCGCCTGCTCGGTGACACCAAGGTCATGGAGGTCATCGAGGGCAGCTCCCAGCTCCACCAGGTCGGCCTCGCCGAGTACGCCTTCCAGGAGCGGGCCCCGTTCCGCCGCACCCCCGCCGCCGCAGCCCGTGGAAGTGAGTGACCGATGACGACGACCACCGAGACGACGACCGCCCCCGCCCCCGCCCTCAAGACGGCCACCGTCAAGTGCGTGGTGTGGGACCTCGACAACACCGTCTGGGACGGCGTCCTCCTGGAGGACGCCCAGGTCACCCTGCGCCCCGAAGTGGTGGAGACCCTGCGGATCCTGGACGAGCGCGGCATCCTGCACTCCGTCGCCAGCCGCAACGACCACGCCGCGGCCATGGCCAAGCTGGAGGAGTTCGGCATCGCCGAGTACTTCCTCTACCCGCAGATCAACTGGGGCAACAAGTCCGAGTCCGTGCAGGCCGTCGCCAAGGCGATCAACATCGGCATCGACACGCTCGCCTTCGTCGACGACCAGCCCTTCGAACGCGACGAGGTCGCCTTCGCCCACCCGCAGGTGCGCTGCATCGACGCCGTCGACGCCGCCGGCATCCCGGACCTGCCCGAGATGCACCCCCGGTTCGTCACCGCCGACTCCCGCGAGCGCCGCCACCTCTACCGGGCCGACGCGCAGCGCAACGCCGCCGAGGAGTCCCACGAGGGCACCTCGGAGGAGTTCCTCGCCTCGCTCGGCATGCGCTTCACCATCAGCCCCGCCGAGGAGCGCGACCTCCAGCGCGCCGAGGAGCTGACGGTCCGTACGAACCAGCTCAACGCCACCGGCTACACCTACTCCTACGAGGAGCTGGACGCCTTCCGCCGGTCCCCGGACCACGACCTGCTGGTCGCCGGCCTGGAGGACAGGTACGGCACCTACGGCAAGATCGGCCTCTCGCTCGTGGAGCGCGGCGAGGACGTGTGGACCGTCAAGCTGCTGCTGATGTCCTGCCGCGTCATGTCCCGCGGCGTCGGATCCGTCCTGCTCGGCCACCTGATCCGCGAGGCCCACCGGGCCGGGGCGAAGCTGCGCGCCGAGTTCGTGCCCACCGACCGCAACCGGACCATGTACATCACCTACAAGTTCGCCGGCTTCCGCGAGATCGCGAAGAAGGGCGACATCTCGGTGCTGGAGAACGACTTCTCCCGGCTCCCCGAGTTCCCCCCGTACATGGACGTCACGCTCGGGAACTGACCCGGCTCCTCCCCTCCCTTCCCCCGACCCCAGACGGCAGTGCCACAGAACGAGACGGATGGCCAAGATGAGCGCCCAGGCGAACGAGGACCGGCTCCGGCGGGCCATGGCTGCGGTGATCCAGCTGCAGCAGCGCAACGCCGAGCTGGAGAACGAGCGGCACGAGCCGGTGGCGGTCGTCGCCATGGCCTGCCGGCTCCCGGGCGGCATCACCACGCCCGAGGAGTTCTGGGAGCTGCTGGCCGCCGGCCGTGACGCCATCGGCCCGCTGCCCGCCCGCTGGGACGGCCTGGACCTGTACGACCCGGACCCCACGGCGACCGGCAAGAGCTACGCGCAGGAGGGCGGATTCCTCGACGGGCTCGAGGAGTTCGACGCCGACTTCTTCGGCATCTCCCGGCGCGAGGCCGTCTCCATGGACCCGCAGCAGCGGCTCGTCCTGGAGGCCTCCTGGGAGGCGCTGGAGCGGGCCGGGCTGCGCCCCGACACCATGGCCGGCAGCCGCACCGGCGTCTACCTGGGCGCCATGCGCTCCGACTACGACACCGGCAACGCCCCCCTGGAGGTCCTCGACGGATACCAGGGCACCGGCATCTCCGGCAGCGTCGTCTCCGGCCGGATCAGCTACGCGCTCGGCCTGCAGGGCCCGGCCCTGACCATCGACACCGCCTGCTCCTCCTCGCTGGTCGCCATCCACTCGGCGGTCGCGGCGCTGCGCGGCGGCGACTGCGAACTGGCCCTGGCCGGCGGCGTCACCGTGATGAGCTCGCCCGCCATGTACGTGGAGTCCAGCCGGCTCGGCGCGATGGCCCCCGACGGGCGCTGCAAGAGCTTCTCCGCCCAGGCCGACGGGGCCATCTGGTCCGAGGGCGTCGGCATCCTCGTCCTGAAGAAGCTGTCGGCGGCCCGGCGCGACGGCGACCCGGTGCTCGCGGTGATCCGCGGCTCGGCCGTCAACCAGGACGGCCGCAGCCAGGGCCTGACCGCCCCCAACGGGCCCGCCCAGCAGCGGGTGATCCGCGACGCGCTCGACTCCGGCCGCCTGACCCCCGCCGACATCGACGCGATCGACGCGCACGGCACCGGCACCCCGCTGGGCGACCCCATCGAGGCCGGCGCCCTGGCCGAGGTCTTCGGCCCCGGACGCGACGGGGACCGGCCGGTGTGGCTGGGCTCCGCCAAGTCCAACCTCGGCCACACCCAGGCCGCCGCCGGTGTCGTCGGCGTGATGAAGATGATCCTCGCGCTGCGCCACGAGGCGCTGCCCCCCACGCTGCACGCCGCCGAGCCGAGCCCGCAGATCCCCTGGCAGGACAGCGGCCTGCGGCTCGTGCAGGAACTGCGGCCGTGGCAGCGCGGCGAGCGGGTGCGCCGGGCCGGCGTCTCCTCCTTCGGCATCAGCGGCACCAACGCCCACGTCATCGTCGAGGAAGCCCCCGCCCCCGCCGAATCCGGGGCCGAAGCCGCGTCCGCCGGGCCCGCTGCCGAGCCCGCCCCGGCCGGGGCCCAGGCCGGCCCCCGCCCGCTGCTCGTCTCCGGCTTCGACCCGGCGGCGCTGCGCGCGCAGGCCGCCGCCTGGGCCGACTGGCTCACCGCCCGCCCCGACGCCCACTGGCCGGACGTCCTGCGCACCGCCGCCCTGCACCGCACCCCGCTGGAGGCCCGCGCCAGCGTCCTCGCGGCCGGACCCGCCGAGGCCGCCGAGGCGCTCACCGCCCTCGCCGCGGGCCTGCCGCACCCGGCCGTCACCTCCGCCACCGCGCGCGAGCGCGGCAAGGCGGTCTTCGTCTTCCCCGGCCAGGGCTCGCAGTGGCTCGGCATGGGCCGCGAACTCATGGAGCAGAGCCCGGTGTTCCGGGACGCGGTCCAGGAGTGCGACGAGGCCCTCGCCCCGTGGACGGGCTGGTCCGTCGCGGCGTTCCTGCGCGGCGAGGCCGACCCCGAACTCACCCTGGAGCGCATCGACGTGCTCCAGCCCGCCCTGTTCGCCGTGATGATCGGCCTGGTCGCCGTCTGGCGCTCGCTCGGCGTCGAGCCGGCCGCCGTGGTGGGCTCCAGCCAGGGCGAGGTCCCCGCCGCCGTCGTCAGCGGCGCCCTCACCCTCGCCGACGGCGCCCGGCTGACCGCGCTGCGCTCGCAGGGGCAGCTGCGCGAGTGCAGCGGCCGCGGCGCGATGGCCCTGGTCGAGCTGCCCGTGGCGCGCACCCGCGAGCTCATCGAGCCGTACGGGGCCGCCCTGTCGGTGGCCGTGGTCAACACCGCCGGCTCCACCGTGGTCTCCGGCGACGTGGACGCCGTGGAACGCCTGCTGGCCGAGCTCGAGGGCGGCGACGTCTTCTGCCGCCGCATCCAGTCCGACACCGCCGGCCACAGCGCGCACATCGACCCGATGCTGCCCTGGCTCGCCGAACAGCTCGCCGACCTGCGCCCCGGCGCGGCGACCGTGCCGTTCTACTCGACGGTCACCGGCGCCGTCGTCGAGGGGACCGGCCTCGACGGCTCCTACTGGTGCCGCAACGTCCGCGAGACCGTCCGCATGGACCTCGCCCTGGCGCAGCTCGTCGCCGACGGCCACGGCGTCTTCGTCGAGATATCCCCGCACCCCGTCCTCGGGATGCCCCTGACCAGCGCCACCGCCGACAGCGACGGCGCCGTCGTCGGCAGCCTGCGCCGCGACCAGGGCGGCCTCGACCAGCTGCTGCGCTCGCTGGGCGCCCTGCACACCCAGGGCTACGAGGCCGACTGGACCCGGGTGTTCGCCCCGGCCGACGGCTCCGCGGCCCGGCTCGCGGACCTGCCCACGTACGCCTTCCAGCGCAAGCCCTACTGGACCGACGTCCCCGGCTACCGCCGCCTCGACGAGGCCGAGATCGCCGCGCTCGGCCGCGCCGCCCAACACGGCGCGGGCGAGGACGCCACCGGCCCGGCCGCCCTGCGCGCCCGCCTCGCCGCCCTCGGCGAGGGCGAACGCCTCGACGTCCTCACCGACCTCGTCCGGCGCGAGGCGGCCGCCGTCCTCGGCGCCACCGAGCCGGTCCCCGCCGAGAAGCGGCTCCAGGAGCTCGGCCTCGACTCGATCATGGCGCTCCAGCTGCGCAACCGGCTGACCGAGCTGACCACCGCCACCCTCCCCGCGAACCTCGCCTTCCAGCACCCCACCGCGCAGGACATCGCCACGTATGTGATCGAGCACGCCCTGCTCGCGCACGCCCTCGGCGCACTGCAGAGCGCGCCCGCCACGGCCCTGGAGCGCTCCGGGGCGCGCGGCGCGCACCCGGCGACCGACGGCCAGCGCCGGCTCTGGTTCCTGGAGCAGCTGCGCCCCGGCAGCGCCGAGTACCACACCCCCCTCGTGCTGCGCACCGAGGAGCGGCTCGACCCCGCCGCGCTGCGCTCCGCCCTGACCTGGGTGACGGCCCGCCACGAGGCGCTGCGCACCTCGCTGGCGACCCGCGACGGGGCCCTGGCCCAGATCGTCCGGGCCGAAGCCGAACCGCAGTTCACCCACGAGGACCTCAGCCACCTCGACCCGCGGGAGCTCGACGCCCGGGTGCGCGAGGAGGAGCGCCGGCCGATGCCGCTCGACGGCCCCGCCCTGCTGCGCTGCCTGCTCGCCGACACCCATGACGGCGGCCAGCTGATCGGCATCTTCCTGCACCACGCCGTCACCGACGGCTGGTCCCTGTCCGTCTTCACGCAGGAGCTGCACGCCGCCTACACCGCCTACGCGGACGGCGGCGCCCCCCAGGCGCCCGAACCCGCCTTCCAGCTCGGCGACTTCGCCGCCTGGGAGCAGCGCGCCCTGGAGGAGGGCCATTTCGCCCGGGGCCTGAGCGTGATCGGCGAGCGGCTCACCGGCATGGGCCGCCTCGAACTGCCCGCCGCCGACGGCGCCGGCGAGGGCGGCACCACCGGATTCACGCTCCCCGCCGAACTGCGCACCCGGGTGGAGGAACTGGCCACCCGCACCGGGGTCACCCCCTACACCGTGTACGCGAGCGCCTTCGCGGTCCTGCTGGCCCGCACCACCGGGGCGTACGACTTCGGCCTGGGCACCGTCTGGGCCAACCGCCAGCTGGCCGGCACCGAGGGCCTGCTCGGCTTCCTCGTCACCACCCTGCCGCTGCGCTGCGAGCTGACCGGCGACCCCAGCTTCGAAGAGGTCCTCGCGCAGGCCGCGCCGCGCGTCCTGGAGCTGATGGAGCACCAGGACCTGCCGCTGACCGAGCTCGTCAAGGCCGTCGGCGGCGAGCGCACCGGCGAGGACAACCCGCTGTTCAGCGCCGTCTTCAACTACCGGGCGAGCAGCCTGCCCGCGCTCGGCGAGGGGCGCGGCGCCTGGGTGCCGTCCGCGGACGCCGCCGTGGGCGGCGGCCCGCGCGGGGTGGCCAAGTCGGCCGTCGGACTGACCCTCGCCCCCGACGGCGAGGGGCTGGTGGGCGAGGTGGAGTTCCTGCCCGGCGTCCTCGGCGCCGACGCGGCCGCCCGCCTCGCGGACAACTTCCGGACCCTGCTGGAGTCCGCCGTCGCCGATCCGGCCCGGCCCATCGGCGCCCTGGAGCTGATCTCGGGCGAGGAGCTGGCCTGGCTGGAGGAGCGCGGCGGCCGGGTGTCCGGCGAGGCCGCCGGCCCCACCGCCCTGGAGCGGATCCTGGCCCAGGCCCGCCGCACCCCCGACGCGCCCGCGCTGGTCGACGGCGGCCGCACCTGGACCTACGCACAGGTGGTGGCCCGGGCCGCGGCGATGGCCGGGCACCTGCGCTCCGCCGGAGCCGGCCCCGACGCGCTGGTCGGCATCCACCTGCCGCGCTCGGCGGACCTCGTGGTGTCGGTGCTCGCGACCTGGCTCGCGGGCGGCGCGTACGTCCCGCTGGACCCGGAGTACCCCAAGGCCCGCCTGGAGCACGTGATCCGCGACAGCGGCCTGTCCCTGGTGGTCTCCACCCGCGACGGCTCGCCCGAGGTCGCCGCCGACGACGTGGCCGTCCTGCTGGCCGACGCGCTGGCCGACGGTGCGGACCGGGACGGCGGCCCGCAGGGCCTCCCGCAGGACCCGGACACGCTCCCGGGACTGTCCGACCTCGCCTACGTCATCTACACCTCGGGCTCCACCGGCCTGCCCAAGGGCGTCCAGCTGGAGCACGCCCAGTTCGCCACCTTCTGCACGGCGATGGACGAGCGGGTCGGCGGCGGCTCCGGCGACACCTGGCTCGCCGTCACCAGCCTGTCCTTCGACATCTCCACGCTCGAACTGCTGTGGACCCTGACCCGGGGCTACCGGGTGGTCGTGGGCCGCGGCGGCCCGGCCGGCTGGGCCGACTACCTCCCCTACGCCCCCACCCACCTGCAGTGCACGCCCTCCCTGGCGCGCATGCTGCTGGCCGACGCCGACGGCCGCTCCCTCGTCCAGGGCCTGGACCGGATGCTGGTCGGCGGCGAGGCCCTGGACCGGGGCCTGGCCCGCAAGCTGGACCGGCTGTGCCCCGGCGGCCTGATGAACATGTACGGGCCGACGGAGACCACCGTGTGGTCGGCGGCCTGGGACGCGGTCCCGGGCGAGGTCTCGCTCGGCCGGCCGCTGCACGGCAACCTGCTGTACGTCCTGGACGCGGCCGGACAGCGGGCGCCGCGCGGCGCCCGCGGCGAGCTGTTCATCGGCGGCCTCGCCGTCGCCCGCGGCTACCTGAACCGGCCCGAGCTCGACGCCGAGCGCTTCCTCGCCGACCCGTTCGCCGGGGACGGCGCCCGCATGTACCGCACCGGCGACGTCGTGCGCTACCGGGCCGACGGCTCCCTGGAGTTCTGCGGCCGCGTCGACGCGCAGGTCAAGCTGCGCGGCCACCGCATCGAACTCGGCGAGATCGAGGCCGTCGCCGCCGAGCACGCCGGCGTCGCCGAGGCCGCCGCCGTGGTCCGCGAGGACGTGCCGGGCGACCCCCGGCTGTGCCTGTACCTCACCGCGGCCCCGGGCCGCACCGTCGCCGACGAGGAGCTGCTCGCCGCGCTCGCCGGGCGGCTGCCCGCCTACATGGTCCCGTCCCGGCTGGTCCACCTGGCCGAACTGCCGCACACGCCCAACAAGAAGGTCGACCGGAACGCCCTGCTGCGCCTGGACGCCCCGGCGCCGGCCGCCGCGGCCGCACGCGCCGCCGACGCCCGGGAGGCGGCGGGCGAGGGCGGCCTCGAGGCCCTGGTGTCCGGCGCCTGGGCCGACGTGCTCGGCATCCCCGTCGTCGACCCCGACAAGGGGATCTTCGACCTCGGCGCCAACTCCATGAGCGCCCTGGAAGCCCACAAGATCATCTGCGCGGGCCTGGGCCGGGAGTTCCCGCTCTCCACCCTCTTCCGCTACCCGACCGTCCGCCAGCTCACCGCCTACCTGCGCGACGGCTCCCACGCCACCCTCGCCCGCCAGCAGTCCGCGGCCCGCCGCGAACGCTCCGGCGAGGACGCCGTCGCCATCGTCGGCATGGCCTGCAAGCTGCCCGGCGCACCCGACGTCGACACCTTCTGGCGCAACCTGCGCGGCGGGGTCGAGTCGATCACCCACTTCAGCGATGAGGAACTGCGCGCGGCCGGCGCCACCGAGGAGGAGCTGGCCGACCCGGCCTACGTCCGCTCGCGCGGCCTGATCGACGGCGCCGACCTCTTCGACGCGGCCTTCTTCGACTACTCGCCGGCCGAGGCCGAGGTCATGGACCCGCAGCACCGGCTCTTCCTGGAGGCCGCCTGGCAGGCCCTGGAGCACGCCGGCATCGTGCCGGCCGCCTTCGACGGCAACGTGGCCGTCTTCGGCGGCACCGGCTTCGGCGGCTACCACCAGGACGCCTCGGGCGACCTGTCCTCCTTCTACCGCTCGATGATCGGCAACAAGAACGACTACCTGGCCACCCGCGTCGCCCACAAGCTCGACCTGCGCGGACCCGCCCTCTCCGTCCAGACCGCCTGCTCCACCGGCCTGGTCGCCGCCCACCTGGCCCGCGAGAGCCTGCTGCGCGGCGAGTCCGACGTCGCCCTGGTCGGCGCCTCCTCGCTGACCATCCCGCTCAAGCGAGGCTTCGTCCACCAGCCCGGCCTGGTCGTCTCCCCGGACGGCAAGTGCCGCGCCTTCGACGAGAAGGGCGCGGGCACCGTCTTCGGCAGCGGCGTCGGCATGCTCGTCCTGCGCCGGCTGTCCGACGCCGTCGAGGCCGGGGACACCGTGTACGCCGTACTGCGCGGCAGCGCCGTCAACAACGACGGCGCCGCCAAGGCCGGATTCACCGCGCCGAGCGTCCAGGGACAGGCGTACGTGATCGCCGAGGCCCAGGCGTCGGCGGGGGTCACCCCGGACAGCGTCGGCTTCATCGAGGCGCACGGCACCGCCACCTCGCTGGGCGACCCCATCGAGGTCCAGGCCCTCCAGCAGGTCTTCGGCTCCGCCGAGCGCGCGGAGCCCTGCGCGATCGGCTCGGTGAAGACCAACATCGGCCACGCGGACGCCACCGCGGGCATCGCCGGGCTCATCAAGGCCGCCCTGGCCGTGCACCACGGCGAGCTCGTGCCCAGCCTCAACTTCGAGCACCCGAACCCGGAGATGGGCCTCGACCCGAACCTCTTCTACGTCAACACCGAGACCAAGCCCTGGCAGGAGGACGGACCGCGCCGCGCCGGCGTCTCCTCCTTCGGGATCGGCGGCACCAACGCCCACGTCGTCCTCGAACAGGCACCGGACACCGACCCCGCCGCGCCGCAGCGCCCGGCCGGGGAGGTCCCCGTGGTCCTGTCCGCCCGCACCGACGCCGCCCTGCGGGAGCAGGCCGGCCGCTGGGCCGACTGGCTGGAGGAGCACCGGCAGGTTCCGCTCGCCGACGTCGCCCACACCGCGGCCCTGCGCCGCACCCACTTCGCCCACCGGGCCGTGGTCAGCGCCGCGACCGCGGACGAGGCCGCCGCCGCGCTGCGCGCCCTCGCCGAGGACCGCTCGCACGCCGGCGTCGGCCGGGCCACCGCCCGCGGCCGCGGCCGCACCGTCTTCGTCTTCCCCGGCCAGGGCAGCCAGTGGGACGGCATGGGCGCCGCCCTGCTCGAACAGTCGCCCGCCTTCGCCCGGACCGTCCACGACTGCGACGCCCTGCTGGCACCCCAGCTCGGCTGGTCGGTCACCGACGTGCTGCGCGCCACCGGCGGACCCGAGCTCTCCGCCCGCCGCCTGGACGTGGTCCAGCCCGTCATGTTCACCATGTACGTCGCCCTGGCCGCCGCCTGGCGCGAACTGGGCATCGAGCCCGACGCGGTGACCGGGCACAGCCAGGGCGAGGTCGCCGCCGCCGTCGTGGCCGGCGCGCTCACCCTGGAGGAGGGCGCCCGGATCATGGCCGTCCGCAGCCGCGCCCTGCAGGCGGTCGCCGGGGTCGGCGCCATGGCCGTCGTCGAACTCCCGCTGGCCCAGGTGCAGGAGCGGATCGCGCCGTACGGGGACGCCGTCTCCGTCGCCGCCGTCAACACCCCCACCTCCGTCGCCCTGTCCGGCGACGCCGACGCCATCGAGGACCTGCTCTTCGCCCTCGACGACGAGGACGTCGTCTGCGGCAAGCTGGAGGCGCCCGTCGCCTCGCACAGCCACTGGATGGACGCCCTGCTCCCCGGCCTCGAGGCCGACCTCGCGGACCTGGCACCCGCCGCGGGCCTGCTGCCGTTCTACTCCACCGTCACCGGCACCCTCCTCGACGGCCGCGAACTCGGCGCCGCCTACTGGTGCCGCAACCTGCGCGAACCCGTCCGCCTCGACCTCGCCCAGCAGCAGCTGATCGACACCGGCCACGACGTGTTCATCGAGGTCAGCCCGCACCCCGTGCTCGCCATGCCGCTCACCGAGGGCAGCGCCGACGCCCTGGTGGCCGGCACCCTGCGGCGCGGCCACGGCGACCGCTCCGAACTCCTGCGCACCCTCGGCGAACTGCACACCCACGGCCACCGCGTGCCCTGGGAGCGGATCTGGGCCGGCGCCGACGCCGCCCGGGTCGCCGAACTGCCCTCGTACGCCTTCCAGCGCCGCTCCTACTGGATCGACCCGCCGACGCCCGAAGCGGCCCCCCGCGCCGCCGCCGACCAGGCCTTCTGGGAGGCCGTCGGCGAGGAGGGCCCGGCCCGGCTGGCCGAGCTGCTCGACGCGCCCGAACGCCTCCGGGAGGGCATCGGGGAACTGCTCCCGCTGCTGTCCGCCTGGTGGCAGGGCCAGGAGTCGCGCGAGACCGTCGCGGGCTGGCTCTACGAGGACGCCTGGGAGCTGTCCCCGGTGCCCGCCGGCCGGGCCGCCTCCCTGGCCGGGCCCTGGGCGCTGGTGACCACCGACGCCGAAGCCGCGACGGCCGACGCCGTCGAGGACGCCCTGCGCGCCGCGGGGGCCACCCCCTACCGCGTCGGCGCCACCGCCGACCGGGCCGCGCTCGGCGCCGCCCTGGCCGCCCTGCCCGAACCGCCCGCCGCGGTCCTCACCCTGGGCTCCCTCGACGGCACCCCGGACGGCTCCGGCTCCACGGCGGGCTTCGCCACCACCCTCACCCTGCTCCAGGCGCTCGGCGACCTCGGGCTCGACGCCCCGCTGTGGGCGCTGACCCGCGGCGCGGCCGACACCGACGGCGCCGGCACCCCCGCGCCCCTGCAGGCGCTGGTCACCGGCCTCGGCCGGGTCGCCGCCCTGGAGGACCCGCTGCGCTGGGGCGGCACCGTCGACCTGCCCGCACAGCCCCACCCGGGCTGGGCCGGCGCCCTGGTGGCCTGCCTCGCCGCGGGCGACCACGAGGACCAGGTGGCACTGCGCGCCGACGGCCGCCACGTACGCCGCCTGCGGCGCACCGCCCCGCGCCCGGCCGGCCCCAAGGCGTGGTCCACCCACGGCACCGCGCTGATCACCGGCGGCCAGGGAGCCCTCGGCCTGCACCTCGCCCGGCGGCTCGCCGCACGCGGAGCCGAGCACATCGTGCTCGCCTCCCGCCGCGCCGGGGCCGCCCCCGAGACGGAGCTGCTGCGCACCGAGCTCGCCGCCCTGGGCGTCGAACTCACCCTGGAGCAGGCCGACGTCAGCGACCGCGGGCAGGTCGACGCACTGCTCGCCCGCACCGGCGACCCGCGGCGCCCGCTGCGGACCGTCGCCCACCTGGCGGGCCTGTCCCGCCCGGCCGCCCTCACCGGCCTCACCCCCGAGGCCGCCGCCGAGGAGAACGCGGCCAAGGTGCACGGCGCCTGGCACCTGCACGAGGCCCTCGCGGGCCGCGAGCTCGACGCGTTCGTCCTCTACGGCAGCGGCGCCAGCCTCTGGGGCGGCGCCGGGCAGGCCGCGTACGGCGCCGCCAACACGGCGCTCGACGCGCTCGCCCGCCACCGCAGGTCCCAGGGGCTCACCGCCACCGTCCTGCACTGGGGCGGCTGGGCCGGCGGCGGCATGGTCACCGCCGAGGCCGAGCGGGCCGCCCGCTCCCGCGGCCTGCGCACCATGGCGCCCGAACTCGCCCTGGACGCCCTCGACATCGCCCTCGGCGCGGGCCTCGCCGCGCTCGGCGTCGCCGACATCGACTGGGCGGCGTTCGCCCCCGCCTACCGGGCGGCCCGCCCGCGCCCGCTGCTCGACACCCTGCCCGAGGCCCGCGAACCGGAGGCCGAGCAGGCCCCGGACGCCTCGGCCGGAGCGGAACTGCGCACGGCCCTGGCCGGACAGCGCCCCGAGGAACGCCAGGCCACGCTGACGGCCCTGGTCAAGGGCGAGGTCGCCCCCGTCCTGGGCCTGGCCGAGGCGGAACTGGACGCGGACCGGCCGCTCCAGCAGCTGGGCCTGGACTCGCTGATGGCCGTGAAGGTACGGGGCGAGCTGACCCGGCGCACCGGCCTCGCGGTCACCACCGAGGCGATCCTGCGCCACGCCACCTGCGAGGGCATCGCCGCCCACCTCGGCGCCACGCTCGCCCCCGAGGGCAGCGCACCCCAGGCCCCGGCGGCGGGTCGCGGCCAGGACAACCCCTGGCTGCGCGTCCTCAAGCCGGCCGAGAACCCGCGGGCCCGGATCGTCTGCGTCGCCGGCATGGGCGGCACCACCGGCGGCCACGTGCCCCTGGTGCGCCACCTGCCCGACGACGTCGAACTCCTCGGCGTACAGCTGCCGGGCCGCGAGGGCCGCTCCGACGAGGAACCCGTCACCGACATGATGGCCCTCGCCGACCAGGTCGTCGCCGCCCTCGCCGGCCGGCTCGCCCCGGACGCGGGCGCGGCGCCCGTCGTCCTGTACGGGCACAGCCAGGGCTCCTGGCTGGCCTGGGAGGTCGCGCACCGGCTCGCCCACCGGCCCGCCGTACCGCCGATCGCCCTCGTCGCGGCCTGCGCGCTGCCGCCGCTGGCCCCGCTCACCCCCGGTCTCGACCGGCTCGGCGAGCTCACCGGCGACCTGGACGGCGCCGACCCGCGCGAACTGGCCGCCCTCCTGGAGGGGCTGCTGCCCGACGAGGTCCTCGCCAGCGAGGAGCTGCTCGCCGAGTACGTCCAGCGGCTGCGCACCGACACGGTGCTGGCCGAGAACCACCGGGCGGTGCTGCGCGGCGCCAACCGCCCGGCCCTGGACATACCGCTGTTCGCGGTGTCCGGCACCGCCGACCCGGTGCTGCCCGCAGGGTCCATGGAGGTGTGGCGCGAGCTGACCGGCGCCCTCTACGTACCCCGCGCCATCGAGGGCTCCCACGCCGCGCCCATCACCAACCCCGAGGCCATGGCGGCCGAACTCATGAACGCGATCGCCACGATCGCCACCAGCCTGGAGGAGAACCATGCCTGAGACCGTGCGCCCGGACGGGGCGCGGATCCACTACGAGGTGCGCGGCACCGGCTTCCCCGTCCTGCTCATCGGCCCCGGCGAGATCCCCGGCCAGTGCGACACCGAGCGGGCCGCCTTCACCGAGACCGCCGACGCCCTCGCCGGGCAGTTCCAGGTGATCACGGTCGACGCGCGCCACCAGGGAGCCAGCACCGCCCCCGCCGAGCCCTTCTGCTACGGACGCACCGCCGCCGACCTGCTGGCCGTCCTCGACGAACTCGGCGTCGAGCGCGCCCACATCGCCGCCTCCGGCGCGGGCACCGCCCAGGCCTGGCGGCTGGTCCAGGACGCCCCCGAGCGGATCGCGTCCGTCGTCGCCCACGCACCCGTGGGAATCGCCGAGGGCAACGGCTTCGGCGACTTCCTGGCGACCTTCGACGAGCCGATGCGCCTGCCCCGCGCCGAGGGCGTCGACGGAGTCATCGAGGAGGCCGGCCGCGGCGGCGGCTTCGCGGCCCGCCCCGGCGCCGGACCGTACGCCCGCCAGCTCGAGGGCTCGCCCGAGTTCCGCGAGGAGATCCGCACCCTGCGCCGCGAGCGCTACATCGTGCGCGTCGTCCGGTTCCGCGACGGCGTCTGGCCGCAGGGCTCCGCCTACTTCTCCGTACCGGAGGAGTCGATGGCGGCGTTCGGCGCGCCGTTGCTGGTGCTGCCCGGCGACAGCACGCTGGCCCCCGCCGCGCTCGCCAAGCGGCTCGCCGCCGACGTGCCCGGCGCCCGCCTGCTCGACGGCCCCGCCGACACCGCCGACCGCCGGACGGAGACCCTCGCGGCGGTCGTCTCCTTCCTCCTCGAGACCACCGCACGCTGAAGGAGACGTACCGTCATGCTGACTCTCGACACCCTCGACATCACCGATGAGACCGCGTACGCCGCGAACGGCGGCTACCCGTACGCGGAGTTCGACCTGCTGCGCCGCGAGGAGCCGGTGTTCTGGTACCGGCGCCCCGGCTTCGAGCCGTTCTGGGTGCTGACCCGGCACGAGGACGTCGCCTACGTCTCGCGCAACCCGAAGCTCTTCTCCAGCGCCCAGCGCGTCACCCTGGACACCCCCGAAGCCGTGGAGATGTTCGAGGCCCAGCTGGAGGCGCGGGCCGAGATGTTCGGGCACGCCCCGGACATGCCGCCGGCCCTGTCGTACATGGACGCGCCGCGCCACCGCCACCTGCGCCAGGTCATGGCCCCCTGCTTCACGCCCAAGGCGATCAAGGAGCTGGAGGAGCGGTTCCACGAGCTCGCCGCCGAGTACGCGCAGGCCTTCACCCGCCTGCTCGACGAGGACGGCAGCACCGCGGACGTGGCCAAGAGCCTGTCCGCGCGGCTGCCCGTCGCCGCGATCTGCGAACTGGTCGGGGCGCCCCTGAAGGACTGGGACGACATCTTCGAGTGGACCGAGGGCACCACGGCCCCCGGCGACCCCGACAACCAGCGCGACGGCGAGGACGCCGAGGCGGCCTTCGCCCGCAACATGGGCGCCCTCAACGGCTATGTCGCCGGCCTGGTCCAGCAGCGCATGGCCGAGATCGACGGCACCGGCACGGACGTGCTCAGCCGGCTGGCCCGGGCGCGCATCGAGGGGGAGGCGCTGTCCTTCCACGAGATCCTCTACACCATCTTCAACCTGCTGGTCGCGGGCATCGGCACCACCCGCAACGCGACGACCGGCGGTATCCAGGCCCTGCTGGAGCACCCGGACCAGGTACACAAGCTCATCGAGGACCCGTCGCTGATCGACGGCGCCGTCGAGGAGATCCTGCGCTGGACGTCGATCGCGGTGAACTTCGTGCGCACCGCCACCCAGGACACCGAGATCGGCGGCAAGCTCATCCGCAAGGGTGAGACGGTCGCCATGTGGTACCCGGCGGCCAACCGCGACGAGGCGGTCTTCGAGGACCCGTACCGCTTCGACGTGACCCGCGACGCCAGCGACCAGATCGCGTTCGGCGGACACGGCGAGCACGTCTGCCTGGGCCACCACCTGGCCCGGCTGGAGCTGCGGGCCGTGCTGCACGCCGTGCTGCCGCTGCTCCCGGAGCTGGAACTCGTGCGCAAGCCCGAGTTCGGTGTGCTCCACCTCCAGGCCGCGGAAATCAAGCGGCTTGTCGTACGACGCAAGGAACGGTGAAACACCCCATGTCCGAGAATTCAGCACCGCAGCCGCGGCCGGTACCGGTTTCCCTCCGGGAATTCGCGGCCGGGGACGAGTCCGACCTCAACGTGGTCGCCCCGTGGGTGGGACCCGCGGTCGACGAGGAGACCGGCCGTCTGAAGGAACCGCTCCGCAAGCGGCACCTGATCGCCACGTCCGTCGGCTGGCCGAAGCCCGGACACGAGCCCGCCGCCATCGCCCTGAACGAGGCCATTCTCGCCGAGCTGTACGTCCGCTCCGGCCTGCTGGCCGTGACGCTCGCGATATCCGAGAAGAACTTCAACAGCACCCGGAGCCTCAGCATCTGGGAAGACGAAGAAGCCCTGAAGGGATTCCTGAAATCGGGTCCGCACATGGCGGCGGCGCGCCAGGTGAGGGAGCTCATGTACGACTGGGAAGGCGCGAACTGGGTTTCCGAGGAAACCCTGGAACTGCCGACCTTCGACGATGCGAAAGCAAAACTCGACGAGGTCCGGGCGCCCGGCCCGAGCGCATTCGAGTCGTACGACGGGGACCGTTCCGCCTGAAATCACCGAGAACCGCTCGAGGACCCCTCGAGCCCCGCTCGAGAACGACAAGAGAAGGAGCAACCGCATGACCGTGACCGCCGAGGCGCCGGCGCAGCCCCTGACCACCCATTTCCTGCACCATTTCGACCTCGCCTACGGCATGGTGCTGGAGCTCGCCGAGGACTTCGACAACGAGACCGCGCGCCTCGCGCCGGCCCCGCACAAGCCGCTGGTCTGGTTCCTCGGGCACCTCATCTGTGCCACGGACTACTTCTCCACCCTGCACCAGGGCACTGAGTCCCTCGTCACCGAGGAGTTCTCCCGGCACTACGCGGGCAACGACAACAACGACTGGTCCTGGGGGCCTTCGCTGGCGGAGATGATCGAGCTCTACCAGCAGGTGCACGCGCGGATGCGGGCCTTCGTGGCCGGGCTGCGCCCCGAGGACCTCGACAGCGAGTCCCCGCTCGAGCCGTTCGGCGACGACCGGCTGAAGAACCTCGGCAAGGCGCTGTCCATCATCCAGATGCACGACGCCTACCACTGCGGTCAGATCGGCTGCCTGCGCGTCGCGCTCGGCAAGCCGGTGCCGTTCTAGCCACATCTCCTCCGGCTGGCCGGAAAGCTCCGGTATCCCGGATCCGTGCGGATTCGGGATACCGGAGCCACTGCTACCGTGGCACACGGTTCGCCCGTACCGCGGTTCCAGGAAGAGGGGTTTTCATGCCTTCGCACATTGCGTTCTTCAATTTTCCGGCCATCGGCCACGTGAATCCGACGCTCGGCGTCGTCGAAGAACTGGTCAAGCGGGGGCATCGGGTCACCTGCACCGTGACCGACCACTTCGTGCCCGCAATAGAGGCCGTCGGCGCCGAGGCCGTCCGCTATGACTCCGTATTCGGTGAGTTCTACCGCTCCCCTTACACGGAGGAGGCGAATGCGGGCGAGGGAATGCGTTGTCTCGATGACGCGACCGGCCTCGTCGAGCAGGTCGGCCCCTTCTACGAGAAGAGCCGTCCCGACGTCATCGTGCACGACTTCATGTCGTGGGGCGCGCGCTTCTACGGCGCCAAGCACGACATCCCGCTCGTCCGGCTCTACCCCACCTACGGTGCCAATGAGCACTTCTCCATCCAGGAGAAGTTCCCGCTGGCCACGTACGCCGACCCGCAGGTCATGGAAATGTTCGGCAAGCTCGCCGGTCTCCTTCCGGAATTCAACCTGCCGGCCGACCCGATGGCCTTCTTCCAGAACATCGAGAAGCTCGGCGTCATCTTCCTGCCGCGCGACTTCCACTACGACGGCGACACCTTCGACGACCGCTTCGTCTTCGCCGGCCCCTGCCTGGGCGACCGCTCCTTCCAGGGCTCGTGGGAGCCCGCCTCCGCGGACCGCCCGGTCCTGCTGATCTCGCTGGGCACCGCCGCCACCGGCTGGGCCGAGTTCTTCCGCACCGCGGTCACCGCGTTCGGAGACACCGAGTGGGACGTCGTCATGGCCGTCGGCGACCACCTCGACGCCGCCGACCTCGGCCCGCTGCCCGCCAACTTCGACGTGCGCCGTCACGTGCCGCAGCTCGAAGTCCTGCGCCACGCCAAGCTGTTCGTCACCCACGGCGGCATGAACAGCGTCATGGAGTCCCTGTACAACGGCGTGCCCATGGTCGTGGTCCCCCAGATGAACGAGCAGAAGGCCAACGCCCTGCGCGTCGACGAGCTGGGCCTGGGCCGCCACCTGGCCAAGGACGACACCACCGTCGAGAGCCTGCGCGCGGCCGTCGCCGCCGTGGCCGGCGACAGCGCCACCACCGACCGCGTGGAGCGCATGGGCGAGGCCATGCGCCAGGTCGACGGCCCCGCGGTGGCCGCCGACGCCATCGAGAAGTTCCTCGCGCAGCACGCCGGCTGACCGACAGCCCCGGCACGCCACCAGCCCCCGGCCATCCGGCCGGGGGCTTCCGCGTTCCCGCACGGTTCCCGGCACGGTTGCCGACGCCTTTCCGGACGCCTTTCCCGACGCCTTTCCCGACGCCTTTCCCGCGCCGCCGCCACCGCGGCCGGCGACCGCGGGCGGCCGGGCTGTACGGAGCCTCCAGCGGCCTTCGAGACGGTCTCACGAGGGTGGGGGCGGACGACTCAGCCCTCGGCCCCCTCTGGAAGGCATCGTGAAAAGACTGTTGCAGACCGCGGCGGCGGTGATCCTCGCCGCAGGACTCCTGGCTCCCACGGCGGCCGCCGAGGAAGCCTCCTCCTCGACCCAGCGAACGGCGAAGTTCGCCCAGCCGGGCTCCCTCTCCTCGCCGTTCGGCAAGGGCAGCTTCCGGTTCGGTGTCTCGAGCTCCGCCACCCAGATCGAGGACCAGAACACCAACACCGACTGGTACAAGTGGACCCAGCCCGTCGCCGAAGGCGGCATGGGCAAGAGCCCCGCCGTCGGTGAGGGCGTCGACGGCTACACGCTGGCCATCGAGGACATCGACCTCATCGCCGCCCTGAAGGTGGACTCGTACCGCTTCGGCATCGAGTGGGCGCGCATCGAGCCGCGCCGCGGCCAGATCGACGAGCAGGCGATCGCCCACTACAACAAGGTGATCAACGCCCTCGTCGCCCGCGGCATCCGCCCGGTCGTCACCATCCACCACTTCGCCAACCCGGTGTGGGTGGACAACCCCGAGGACGTCACCTGCGCCAACGGGCCCTCGGACACCAACCTCTGCGGGCTCGACCACCCCCAGGGCGGACCGCTCGTGGTCAAGGCCATGGCCGACCACTCCAAGCTGCTCGCCCAGCGCTTCGGCGACCGGGTCCGCGACTGGGTGACCCTCAACGAGCCCGGCGTCTACATGATGTTCTCGCACGCCTTCGGCGCGGGCCCGCCCGGCAAGGCCAACCTGCCCACCAACTTCGACACGAAGTTCGCGCCCGCCGTGCGCACGTACATCGACGCGCACGCCGCCATGTACAAGGCGATCAAGAAGGTGGACCCGGGCGCCAGCGTCGGCCTGACCGCCAGCGTCAAGCAGTACGAGGCCGTCCGCGACGGCAAGATCAGCACCGAGCCGCGCGACATCGCCGCCCGCGACCGCTTCCGCCGCTTCTTCGAGCTGAACTTCCTCGACTCGCTGCGCTACGGCACGTTCGACGCCAACTACGACGGCACCCCCGACGAGCAGCACCCCGAGTGGAAGAACACCCTCGACTGGCTCGGCATCCAGCTCTACGACCGCACCGGCGTCACCGACCCGACCACCCCCGGGCCGACCACCCTGCCCGTCATCAACGTCGACGTGTGCGGCGCGCCGCCCTGCTTCCCGCTCAAGGACCCGACCTACTTCATCCCCGACATGGGATACGAGTCGGACCCGCAGGGCCTCTACCCCGTCCTCAAGGACTTCAGCCGCCGCTACAAGGGCCTGCCCCTGCTCGTCTCCGAGTCCGGCATGGCCACCGCCTCGGGCAAGCGCCGCGCCGAGTTCATCGTCCGCGCCCTGGAGCAGATCCAGCGGGCCCGCGCCGAAGGCGTCGACGTCCGCGGCTACTACCACTGGAGCCTGATGGACAACTTCGAGTGGCTCGGCGGCTACAAGCCGCGCTTCGGCCTCTACGCCGTCGACCGCACCACCATGAAGCGCACCCCCACCGAAGCGGTGGGCGTCTACGCCCAGATCGCCGGGTCCCGGAACCTGAGCCCGGCCCTGCGCGCCCAGTACGGCGGCAGCGGCCCGCTCACCCCGGAGCCGGGCCAAGCACCCGCCTCACCCCCGGCCACCACCGCCGGCCCGGCCGTCACCGGCCGCCGGGACTGACCCCCACGGCCGGGCGCACACCGCGCCCGGCCCTCCCGTCTTCTGCCGAGGCCTCGGTTCAACGATCTCCAAGGATGCCCAGATGAGCAACGCCCAGGTGAACAGCGGCACCGCTGCCGCACCCGTGCCCGTCGCCGCGGACATAGCCGCCCGGCTGCGGGAGACGATCGCCGGACTCCTGGAGATCGGCCCCGGCTCGGTCGACGAGAACCGCTCCCTCCGGGACCTGGGCATGACCTCCGTCTCGATCGTGGCCATGCTGGAGAGCGTCTCCGCCTGGCTGGGCCGCCCCGTCCCCGCCTGGGTCGCCTGGCAGTACCCCACCGTGGCCGCCCTCGCCGGCCACCTCGCGGGCGACGAACGGCCCGCCGCGCCCGGCGCCGCGGCCGCACGCACCCGCGCCCGCGCGCACGCGCAGGAACCCATCGCCGTCGTCGGCCTCGGCTGCCGGCTGCCCGGCGGCATCGAGACCCCCGACGCGCTGTGGCAGAGCCTCCTGGACGGCGTCGACGCCGTCCGCGAGGTCCCCCGCGACCGCTGGAACGCCGACGAGTGGCTCGACCCCGACCCCCGCGCCCCCGGCCGGATGACCACCCGGTGGGGCGGCTTCCTCGACGACGTCGCCGGCTTCGACGCCGAACTGTTCCGCATCTCGCCCGCCGAAGCCCGCCAGATGGACCCCCAGCAGCGCATGGCCCTCGAAAGCGCCTGGGCCGCCATCGAGGACGCCCGCATCGTCCACGGCGACCTCGAAGGCACCCGCACCGGCGTGTTCATGGGCACCATGGCGCAGGAGTACCACCTGGCCACCGGCGCCGACCCGAAGAACATCGAGACCCACTCCGCCACCGGCTGGGACAACTCGATCATCCCCGCCCGCATCGCCTACACCCTCGGCCTGCACGGCCCCGCCCTCGCCGTCGCCACCGCCTGCAGCTCCTCGCTGACCGCCACCCACCTCGCCGTCCAGAGCCTGCGCTCCGGCGAGTCCGACCTCGCCCTCGCGGGCGGCGTCAACGTCATGCTCAGCCCGAACACCACCGTCGCCATGACCAAGTTCGGCGGCATGAACCCCGACGGCCAGTGCCGCGCCTTCGACGCCGGCGCGGGCGGCTACGTACGCGGCGAGGGCTGCGGCGTCGTCGTCCTGCGCCGCCTGTCCGACGCCCTCGCCGAAGGCGACCGGATCTACGCCGTCATCCGCGGCAGCGCCGTCAACAACGACGGCGCCTCCAACGGCCTCACCGCGCCCAACCCCCGCGCCCAGGCCGAGGTGCTGCGCGCCGCCTGGCAGGACGCCGCCGTCGCCCCCCGGCACGTCTCCTACGTCGAAGCCCACGGCACCGGCACCCTCCTCGGCGACCCCATCGAGGCCGAGGCCCTGGGCACCGTCTTCGCCGAAGGCCGCGAGGAGCCCCTGCGCATCGGCTCCGCCAAGACCAACTTCGGCCACCTGGAACCCGCCGCGGGCGTCGTCGGCCTGATGAAGACCGCCCTCGCCCTGCACCACGGCGAACTCCCCGCCAGCCTCCACTTCGACACCCCCAACCCGCACATCGACTTCGAGGCCGCCCGCCTCGAAGTCGTCGCCGAGCGCCGCCCCTGGCCGCAGGGCGGCCGCCGGTACGCGGGCGTCAGCAGCTTCGGCTTCGGCGGCACCAACGCCCACATCGCCCTCGAAGAGGCCCCCTACCGCCGCCGCCACCTCGTGCCGCTGGCCGCCGACACCGACGAGGAACTGCGCGGGGCCGCCGAAGCGCTGGCCGCCCGCGCCCGCGCCGGCCAGGGCTGGTACGCCCCCGAACTCCTCGCCCGCGCCACCGGCGCCCAGCGCATCGTCGCCGCCGTGGGCCACCCCGACGAGCTCGCCGACACCCTGCGCGAACAGCTCGCCACCCGCACACCGCGCACCCCGGGCGCCCGCCCCTCCCTGGCCTTCTTCTTCTCCGGCCACGGCTCCCAATGGCTCGGCATGGGCCGCGACCTGCTCGCCGAACCCGCCTTCCGGACCGCGCTCGACGCCTGCGACACCGCGATCTCCGAGGCCACCGGCTGGTCCGTCCTCGAGGAACTGCTCGCCGGACCCGACACCTCCAGACTGGACCGCACCGAGGTCGTCCAGCCCGTCCTGTTCGCCGTCCAGGTCTCCCTCGCCCGCACCCTCGAAGCCTGGGGCCTGGAGCCCTGCACCGTCTTCGGCCAGAGCATCGGAGAGGTCGCCGCCGCCGTCGTGGCCGGCGCCCTGCCGCTGACCGAGGGCGCCCGCCTCATCGGCACCTGGTCGCAGCTCATCGCCGAGCGCGCCGCCGGCCAGGGCGCCCTGCTGCTGTGCGAACTCCCGCTGGAGGGCGCCCGCGAGCTCGCCGCCCGCCACCCCGGCCGGATCTC
Source organism: Streptomyces sp. NPDC048270 (assembly GCF_040652335.1). Classification (NCBI taxonomy): domain Bacteria; kingdom Bacillati; phylum Actinomycetota; class Actinomycetes; order Kitasatosporales; family Streptomycetaceae; genus Streptomyces; species Streptomyces sp. NPDC048270. The sequence continues at coordinate 17,315 of NZ_JBEZLV010000028.1, read as the reverse complement.
CCTCGCCGGCCACCTCGCCCCCGGCCAGACCGCCCTGTCCGGGCCGCTGGACGCCGTGGCCGCCGTGGAACGCGAGCTCGCCGACGCCGGAGTGCGCTGCCAGCGCGTCCACATCGACTACGCCTCCCACAGCGAGCAGCTCACCGCGCTCGCCCCCGAACTCGAACGCCGGCTGGGCGCCCTGCGCACCGCCCCCGCCGCCATCCCCTTCTGGTCGACCGTCACCAACGGCTTCACCGACGGCACGGCCCTCGACGCCGCGTACTGGGCCCGCAACATGTGCGCCCCCATGCTGATCGCCGAAGCCGTCACCGCCCTCGCCGACGAACGGGGCCTCGCGATCGTCGAGATCGCCCCGCACCCCGTCGCCCGGCACTCCCTCAAGCGCACCCTGACCGCCCTCGCCGAGGCGGACGCCGCCGGGAGCACGACCCCCGCCCCCGGCCCCTCCTCGGTGCTGGTCACCGGGCGCCGCGACCGGCCCGCCCGCCGCTCCCTGGAGGACATCGCCGTCCGCCTGTGGTGCGAGGGCTACGACGTCGACTGGGGCGCCGTCACCGGCCGGCCCCAGCGCCCCGCCCCCACCGCGCCCGTCGCCCTGACCGTCTCCGGCAAGAGCGCCGCCGCCCTCGCCGCGAACGCCGCCGCCCTCGCCGACCACCTGGCCGGCGCCTCCACCGCCACCCTGCTCGACACCGCGTACACGGCCGCCGGCCGCCGCTCGCACCTGGAACACCGTGCCGTGGCCGTCGCCACCACCGCCGACGAGGCCGCGGACGCCCTGCGCGCCCTGGCCCAGGGAGCGCCGCACCGGGCCCTGACCGAGGGCACCGCCCGCCAGGGCGACCTGGCCGTGCTGTTCACCGGGCAGGGCAGCCAGCGCCTCGCCATGGGGCGCGCCCTGTACGGGGCCTTCCCCGCCTTCCGGCAGGCCTTCGACGAGGTGTGCGCGGAACTCGACCGCCACCTGCGGATCCCGCTCGTCGCCGTCCTGTTCGCCGACCCCGACGGCGCCGACGGCGCGCTCGTCCACGAGACCGAGTTCACCCAGCCCGCCCTGTTCGCCGTCGAGGTCGCCCTGTTCCGGCAGTGGCAGGCCTGGGGCGTGGAACCGCGGGTCCTGGCCGGGCACTCGGTCGGCGAGCTCGCGGCCGCCCACGCGGCCGGCGTGCTCGGCCTGACCGACGCGGCCCGCCTGGTGGCCGCCCGCGGCCGCCTCATGCAGGCCTGCGAGCCGGGCGGGGCCATGGCCTCCGTCGAGGCGTCCGAAGCCGAGGTGCTGGCCGTCCTCGCGGACGTGGACGGCCGCATCGCGGTCGCCGGGCTCAACGGGCCCGCGCAGACCGTCGTCAGCGGCGACGCCGCGGCCGTCACCGCCGTCATCGGCCGGTTCGCCGCCCAGGGCCGCCGCACGCGCAGGCTGGAGGTGTCCCACGCCTTCCACAGCCCGCACATGGACGCCATGCTCGACGCCTACCGGGCCGTGGCCCAGGAGTGCGCCTTCGACGCACCGAGGATCCCGCTGGTCTCCACCGTCACCGGCGCGTGGACGGACGGCGGCCTCGCCGCGGGCGAGGGCATGCGCTCCGCGGAGTACTGGGTCCGCCAGGTCCGCGAACCCGTCCGCTTCCTCGACGCCATGGCCACCCTGGAGCGGGCCGGCATCGCCCGCTACCTCGAATGCGGCCCCGCCGCCGTGCTGTCCGCGACGGGCGCCGGCTGTGTCGAGCGCGAGGTCCCCTTCATCGCCTCGCAGCGCGCCGACGAGAGCGACGAGGCCCGCATCCTCGTCCAGGCCCTCGGTGCGCTCCACGTCAGCGGCCAGGACGTCGACTGGTGCAGGGTGTTCACCGGCACCGCCGCCACCGTCACCGACCTGCCCACGTACGCCTTCCAGCGCGAACGCCACTGGATCGACGCCCCCGAGCGGGCCCGCGGCGGCCGCCCCGCCGCCGACGACGCGCTGTGGCAGGCCGTCGGGAGCGGCGCGGCCGAGCGCGTCGCCGAACTCCTCGGCGTCGGCGACAGCGTCACCGACAGCACCGCCGTCGCCGCCCTGCTGCCCCACCTGGCCGCCTGGCGCGAACGCCAGGACGACGCCGACACGGTCGCGGACTGGCTGTACGAACAGACCTGGGAGCCCACCCGCCCCCTCCCCGCGGCCCCCGCGACGGGCCACTGGCTGCTGGTCACCCCGGCAGAGCCCGAAACCCCGGCCACGGCCGCGTCCGCCGCCGAGGCCCCCCGGACACCGGCGGCCGCCGAGGCCCAGGCTCCGGCCGCCGCTGCGGCGCAGCCGTCCGCTGTCGGCGGGGCCCGGTCTCCGTCCGCTGCCGAGGGCCCGGCTGCCGGGACGGCCCAGGCTCCGGCCGATGCCGCCGCCGCGGCCCACGCGCCGGCCTCCGCCGGAGCTCCGGGCCCGGGCGAGCCCCAGCCCCAGCCCCAGGCGCTGGCCGCCGCCGTCGCCGAGGCGCTCACCGCCGCGGGTGCGACCGTCCACTTCCTGCCCGGCCACGAGGACCGCGCCGCGTACGGGTCCGCGCTGGCCGCGCTCACCGCCGAACTCGACGGCCTGCCGCTGTCCGGTGTGCTCGCGCTCACTCCCACCGACACCACCGCCCACCCCTCCCACCCGGCCACCACCACGGGCGCCGCCCAGACCCTGGCGCTCGTCCAGGCGCTCGGCGACGCCGCCGTCCGCGCCCCGCTGTGGCTCGTCACCCAGGGCGCGGTGCACGCCGCCCCCGCCGACCCGGCCCCCCGGCCCGACCAGGCCCTGGCCTGGGGCCTGGGCCACGTCGTCGCCCTGGAGCACGGCACCCGCTGGGGCGGCCTCGTCGACCTCCCGGCCGACCCGGCGCAGGCCCTCGCCGAGGCCCCGCGCCTCGCCGCAGCCGTCAACGGGGCCAACGCCGTTAACTCCGCCGGCGGCCCCGGAGCCGCCGGAGGCGAGGAGCACCTGGCCCTGCGGCCCACCGGCGCGTACGTCCGCAGGCTGCGCCGGGCCGCCCCGCCCGCCGCCACCCCCTGGACCCCCCGCGGCACCGTCCTCATCACCGGCGGCAGCGGCGCCCTCGCCGGCCACCTCGCGCAGCGCCTCGCCCAGCGCGGCGCCGAGCACCTCGTGCTCGTCTCCCGCCGGGGCGCCGCCGCCGAAGGGGCCGCCGAGCTCACCGCCCGCCTCGAAGCCGCCGGCGCCCGCGTCACCTTCGCCGCCTGCGACCTCACCGACCGCGGCCAGACCCAGCGCCTGCTGGACGGCCTCGACGCCGAACAGCCGCCCCTGCGCGCCGTGTTCCACACCGCGGGCATCCTCGACGACCGGCTCCTGGACCGCCTCGACACCGAGGCCCTGGCAGCCGCCGCCGCGCCCAAGCTCGGCGCGGCCCGCCTGCTGGCCGAGCTCACCCGCGACCACGCCCTCGACGCGTTCGTCCTCTACTCCTCCGTCGTCGGAGTCCTCGGCAACCTCGGCCAGGCCAACTACGCCATGGCCAACGCCGCCCTGGACGCCTTCGCCGACACCCTGCGCGCCGACGGCGTCCCCGCCCTCAGCCTCGCCTGGGGCCCCTGGGCCGACGGCGGTATGACGCACGGCGCCGCCGAAGCCCAGCTGCGCGCCGCCGGGCTCGCCCCGATGGCCGTGGCCCGCGCCCTGACCGCCCTGGACTCGGCCCTCGCCTCGGGCCGCTCCCTCGTCGTCGCAGACATCGACTGGCAGAAGGCCGCCGCCGGCTACGGCGAAGCCCGCCCGCGCCGTTTCCTCGACGAGATCGCGCAGGCCCGTACCGCACCGGACACCGCCGCCACGGGCACCGCCGCGGCCGAAGCCGAGACGAACCCGTTCCTGAGCAGCGTCCTGGCCCTGCCCGAGGCCGACCGGGCGGCCCACGTCACGGCCGTGCTCGCCGCCGAGGCCGCCGCCGTCCTCGGCATCAAGGACCCGCAGGCCCTCGACCCCGAACGCGGCTTCAAGGACCTCGGCTTCGGCTCGATGATGTCCATCGACTTCGCCGCCGGCGTCCAGAAGCGCACCGGCGTCACCACCCCCAAGACGCTCGCCTTCGACTGCCCCAACCTGCTCACCGCCACCGACTGGCTGCTCGCCAAGATCGCCCCCGCGGCCCCCGCCGCCACCCCGGCCGGCTCCCCGCCGGGCGCCCGCCCGGGCCGCGGCGACGAGCCGCTCGCCATCGTCGGCGTCGGCCTGCGCATGCCCGGCGGCGCCCACGACCTCGACAGCCTGTGGACCGTCCTCGCCGAAGGCCGCGACACCGTCGGCACGGTGCCCGCGGACCGCTTCGACATCGACGCCTTCTACGACGCCGACCCGGACGCGGAGGGCCGTACGTACGCCCGCCACGCCTCCTTCCTCGACGACGTCGCCCACTTCGACGCCGCCTTCTTCGGCATCAGCCCGCGCGAGGCCGAGCCGATGGACCCCCAGCACCGCCTGCTCCTCGAAGCGGCCTGGACCTCCCTCGAGGACGCCGGCATCCGGCCCCGCGAGCTGCGGGACTCCCGTACGGGCGTGTTCGTCGGCGCGGGCGTCGGCGAGTACGGCAAGTACCGGCAGGGCGGCGCCCCCGACACCTACACGCTGACCGGCACCCTGCCCAGCTTCAACGCGGGCCGCCTCTCCTACCACCTCGGCCTCCAGGGCCCCGCGCTGTCCGTGGACACCGCCTGCTCCTCCTCCCTGGTCGCCCTGCACCTGGCCTGCGAGGCGCTGCGCAGCGACGAGTGCGAACTCGCCCTGGCCGGCGGCGTGCAGGTGCTCGCCGACCCGGGCGCGTTCATCGCCCTCAGCCGTTCGCACGCGCTGTCCCCGGACGGCCGCAGCAAGACCTTCTCCGCCGAGGCCGACGGCTACGGCCGCGGCGAGGGCGTCGGCGTACTCGCCCTCATGCGGCTCTCGGACGCGCAGGCCCAAGGCCGCCCCGTCCTCGGCGTCATCCGGGCGACCGCCATCAACCACGACGGCGCCAGCAGCGGCATCACCGCCCCCAACGGCACCTCGCAGCAGAAGGTCATCCGCGCCGCCCTCGCCTCGGCCGGCCTCGCGCCCGCCGACGTCGACTACGTCGAATGCCACGGCACGGGCACCTCGCTGGGCGACCCCATCGAGGTACAGGCACTGGCCGCGGTCTACGGCGAGGGGCGGACCCCGGGGCGGGAGCTCGGGCTCGGCACCGCCAAGAGCGTCATCGGGCACCTGGAGTCGGCGGCCGGTGTCGCGGGCGTCTGCAAGATGCTCGCCTCCTTCCGCCAGGACGCCCTCCCGGCGACCCTCAACAGCTCCCCGCGCAACCCGAACATCGCCTGGGACGAACTCCCCGTCCGGGTCGTGGACTCGCTCACGCCGTGGGAGCGCGACCTGACGCGTCCGCGCCGCGCGGGCGTCTCCTCCTTCGGCCTCAGCGGTACGAACGCCCACGTGGTGCTGGAGGAGCCGCCGGCCGCCGCGCAGCCGGCCGCCGCCCCGGACACCGGCGCGAGCGCCTCCTCGTACCCGGTGGTCGTGTCGGGCCGCGACGAGGCCGCGCTGCGCGAGCAGGCGGGCCGCCTGGCGGACTGGGCCGGGGAACGCCCCGAGGTCCCGCTCGCCGACATCGCGGTCACCGCCGCCCGGCACCGTTCGCACTTCGAGTCGCGGGCCAGTGTCGTGGCCGCGGACTCCGCCGCTCTGGTGGAGGCGCTGCGGTCGCTGGCCGAGGGCGCTTCGCACGACGCGGTGGTGACGGGCTCGGCCGCGCGTCGCGGGAAGGTCGTCTTCGTCTACCCGGGCCAGGGCTCGCAGTGGGTGGGCATGGGCCGTGCGCTGCTCGCGGAGAACGAGGCCTTCCGGCAGACGATCGACGCGTGTGATGCCGCGCTGCGGCCGCACACGGGTTGGTCGGTGCGCGAGGTCCTCGCCGGTGAGGAGGGTGACCACCCGCCGTTCGACCGGGTGGACGTGGTCCAGCCTGCCCTGTTCGCCATGGGGGTCGGTCTCTCCGCCGTCTGGCGTTCGCTGGGCGTGGAGCCTGCCGCGGTGGTGGGTCACTCGCAGGGCGAGGTCGTCGCCGCGGTCGTGAGCGGTGCTCTCACTCTGGAGCAGGGCTCGCAGATCGTGGCCCAGCGCTCCCAGGCCGTGCTCGCCTGCGCAGGTCAGGGCGGTATGGCCCTGATCGAGCGCCCGCTGGCCGAGGTGGAAGGATTCATCGCCCCCTACGGCGACGCCCTGTCCGTCGCCGCGGTCAACACCGCCGGCTCGACAGTCATCTCGGGCCAGGCCGACGCCATCGTGAAGATCGTCGCGGAGCTCTCCGACCAGAACGTCTACGCCCGCAAGATCAACGTGGACTACGCCTCCCACAACGCCCAGATGGACCCCCTCCTCCCGGCCCTGGCCGACGGGTTCACCGGCATCGCCCCGCGCTCCGCGGACATCGCCTTCTACTCCACCGTCACCGGCCGGACCGCCGACGGCGCCGAGCTCGACGGCACCTACTGGTGCCGCAACCTGCGCGAGCCGGTCCGCTTCGACCGCGCCCTCAACCAGCTCCTGGACGACGGCCACGGCGTGTTCGTCGAGATCTCGGCGCACCCGGTGCTGTCCATGCCGCTGACCGACGGAAGCGCGGAGCGCGGCGGCATCGTCGTCGGCTCGCTCAGCCGCCGCGACGGCACCCCGGCCCAGCTGCTGCGCAACCTGGGCCTCCTCCACGTCCAGGGCCACGACCTCGACTGGGACCGCGTCCTGGGCGCCGGAAGCCTCGTACCGCTCCCCTCCTACGCCTTCCAGCGCGAGCTCTTCTGGCTCCCCGTCTCCCAGGCCTCCGGCGACGCCGGCTCCCTGGGCCTGGAAGCCTCCCGGCACCCCTGGCTCGGCGCGGCCCTCGAACTCGCCGACGCCGACGGCCACGTCTTCACCGGCCGCCTCTCGCTCACCGACCAGCCGTGGCTGCGCGACCACACCGTCTTCGGCTCGGTCATCGTCCCCGGCACCGGCCTGCTCGAACTGGCCACGGCCGCCGCCCACGAGGCCGGAGCCGCCGCCGTCGCCCAACTGACCCTCGCCGAGCCCCTGGTGATCGAGGACGCGGTACGCCTCCAGATCACCGTCGGCGCCCCGCACAACGGCCGCCGCCCCCTCACCCTGCACAGCCGCCCCGACGGCCCCGGCCGCGCCTGGACCCGCCACGCGAGCGGCGAGCTGCTGCTCGACCCCGCCGGGCCGGACACCCGAGGCACCCCGGACGGGTTCGCCGACCTGCGCAGCTGGCCGGTGGCCGGCGCCGAACGCGTCGCACTGGACGGCTTCTACGACCGCTTCGGCGCCCAGGGCATCGACTACGGCCCGTCCTTCCGCGGCCTGAGCGAACTGTGGCGCAAGGGCAGCACGGCGTACGGGCTCGTACGCCTCCCCGACCCCGCCGCCGGCACCGAGTACAACGTCCACCCCGCCCTGCTCGACACCGCCCTGCACGTCATGAAGGGCGCCACGGCAGGACAGGACGAACCCGAGGGCGCCCTGCTGCCGTTCGAGTGGACGGACGTCGAACTGTTCGCGGCGGGCAGCGGCGAGCTCCGCGTCCGCATCGACGTCGAGCAGTCCGCCGCCGGCCAGAGCGTCCAGGTCTGGGCCGCCGACGCGGCGGGCGCGCCCGTCGTCCGCGTCGGCGCGCTCCACCTGCGCCGGGCCACCGCCGACCAGCTGCGCGCCGCCCGTTCCACCGGCGCCCAGGACCTGCACCGGCTGGCCTTCCAGCCCGTACCGGCCGCCGCCGCGGCCTCGGGACGCCGCACCGCGGACCTGGTGGTCGGCGGCACCGGCGAACTCGCCGCGCTGCTCGGCATCGAGGCGCTGCCCGGCACCGACGCCCTGGCCGCCCGGCTCGACGCCGGCGGCCCGGCGCCCGCCCGCGTCATCGTGGACACGACCGGCCGGGCGCCCGCCATGAGCCCGTCCGAGGCCGTGTTCCGGGGCGGCGAGTACACCCTCGCCCTGCTCCAGACCCTGCTGGCCGACGAGCGGCTCTCCGCCACCGAGCTGGTCTTCGCCACCCGCGGCAGCATCGGCGCCGTGGAGGGCGACCTGCTCGACGGCCTGGCCTACGCACCCCTGTGGGGCCTGGTCAGGTCCGCCCGCGCCGAACACCCCGGCCAGAGCCTGCGCCTGCTGGACCTCGGCCAGGACAGCACCAAGGACGCCGTCGAGACCGCCCTGGCCTGCGCCGACGAGCCGGAACTGGCCCTGCGTGGCGACCGGCTGCTGGCCGCCCGCCTGGTCACGGCCGACCGGCCCGCCGGAGCCGGCACGGACCCCGCCGCCGCCCCCGCCACCGGCTCGGGCGGGGTGCGCCCCCTCGATCCGCAGGGCACCGTCCTCATCACGGGCGGCGTCGGCGAGCTCGGCCGCGAGGTCGCCCGCCACCTGGTCCGCCGGCACGGCGTCCGGCACCTCGTACTCACCTCACGGCGCGGCGCCGAGGCGCCCGGAGCCGCGGAACTCATACAGCAACTCACGGAAGAAGGCGCGGAATGCGTGCGGGTAGAGGCCTGTGATGTCGGTCGTCGCGATGACGTGGAGAAGGTGCTCGGTCTTGCTGAGGAGGGTCGGCCCTGGACGGCCGTCCTGCACCTCGCGGGCGTCCTGGACGACGGTGTACTCCTCGGCCAGGACGCACAGCGGCTCGCTCATGTGATGGAGCCCAAGATCACCGGCGCCGTCCACCTCGACGAGGTGACCGCCGGCCTGGGCCTGGACCTGGCCGCGTTCGTGTTCTTCTCCTCCGCCGCCGGCACCGTCGGCACGGCGGGACAGGGCATCTACGGCGCGGCCAACGCCTGCCTCGACGCGTACGCGGCCCGCCGCCGGTCCGAGGGGCGCCCGGTCACCAGCCTCGCCTGGGGCCTGTGGCACCAGGCCGGGGTCGGCATGACCTCGCACCTGGGCACGGCGGAACTGGACCGGATGCGCCGCCAGGGCATCGCCCCGCTCAGCTTCGCGCACGGCCTGGACCTGCTGGACGCGGCGCTCGCCCGCCCGGCCGGCAACTTCGTCCCGCTGCAGCTCGATCTGCGGGCCGCCCAGGGCGAGGTGGACCAGGGCAGGCCGGCCCCCGCCCTGTTCCGGTCCCTCGTACGGACCCGGCCGCGCCGGGCCGAAGCCCCCGCCGCCGCCTCCGGTGGTCCGGCTGGTCTGCGGGAGCGCCTGCTGGCGGTACCCGACGACCAGCGGGCCGACCTGGTGACGGAACTGGTGCTGCGCGAGGTGGCCGCCGTACTGGGCCTGAACTCGACCGGCTCCCTCTCCCCGCAGGAAGTGCTCAAGGGCCTCGGCCTCGACTCTCTGATGGCGGTCGAGCTGCGCCGGCGCCTGGCGACCGAGAGCGGGGTGCCGCTGCCCGCGACCCTCGCCTTCGACCACCCGACGCCCGAGCACATCAGCCGGCTGATCCTCGGCCGCCTGGACCTCCCGGCACCGGCACCTGCCTCGGCCCCGGCCCCGGCAGCGGTCCCGGCCTCGGTGCTGGCCGCGGCGACAGGGGCTGCGGCGGCGATCGCGGCGATCGCGGACCTGGCGGTCCCGGACGGCGGAACCGGCCCCGGGGCGGACGCGGTCCCGGACGACGCGGCGGACGACGGCGAACGGTCCGTCGAGGACCTCAACGCCGAGCTCGACGCCCTGTTCGCCGCCGAGGGATTCGGCCTCGACTAGGCCCCCGCACCAAGGCCCCACGGCCGCGCCACCGGGCACACCAGGCCTCGTTGACCCGGGCTCAAGTGTTTGCCGATTGGCTGATCCGGTCCCCGTGTTGTGTCCGCGGGGACCGGAAAGCTCGCGGTGGCCGCGCAGAGAGGCGCTCGATGGTGTCGAATACAAACCAGGACCGGATGCAGGCTGCACTGCCCGCGATCCGCGCATTGCAGAAGCGCGCGGCGGACCTCGAGGCGAAGCAGTCCGAGCCGATCGCGGTCGTGTCGATGGCCTGCCGCCTCCCTGGCGGGATCGACACCCCGGAGGGCTTCTGGCAGTTGCTCGCCTCCGGCGGTGACGCCGTCGGCGGCCTGCCCTCGCGCTGGACCGGGCTGGACCTGTACGACCCGGATCCCGAGGCCGTCGGCAAGACGTACTCCCAGGACGGCGGATTCCTCGACGGAGCCGAGCACTTCGACGCCCCCTTCTTCGGCATCTCGCCGCGCGAGGCGCTCTCCATGGACCCGCAGCAGCGCCTGGTCCTGGAGGCCTCGTGGGAGGCCCTGGAGCGGGCCGGCATCCGCCCCGACGCGCTGATGGAGAGCCGTACCGGCGTCTACCTCGGCACGATGAGCTCCGACTACGGCCACCTGGGCCGCGATCTGGACGCCCTCGACGGATACGTGAGCACGGGCAAGGCCTCCAGCGTGGTCTCCGGCCGCGTCTCCTACACGCTGGGCCTCCAGGGCCCGGCCGTCACCGTGGACACCGCCTGCTCCTCCTCGCTGGTCGCCCTGCACCTGGCGGTGCAGGCCCTTCGCCAGGGCGAGTGCGAACTCGCCCTCGCGGGCGGCGTCACCATCATGAGCGCCCCCTCCCTCTTCGTGGAGTTCTCCCGCCTGAAGGGCATGGCGGCGGACGGCCGCTGCAAGTCCTTCTCGGCCGGCGCCGACGGCGCCGGCTGGGCCGAGGGCGTGGGCGTGATCGCGCTCAAGCGCCTGTCGGCCGCGCAGCGGGACGGCGACCGGGTGCTGGCCGTGATCCGCGGCTCGGCGGTCAACCAGGACGGCCGCAGCCAGGGCCTCACCGCCCCCAACGGCCCCTCGCAGCAGCGGGTGATCCAGGACGCGCTGGCCGCGGCCCGGCTGACCCCGGCGGACATCGACGCGGTCGAGGCGCACGGCACCGGCACCTCGCTCGGCGACCCGATCGAGGCGGGCGCGCTCGCCGAGGTCTTCGGACCGGGGCGCGAGGCGGACCGGCCGGTCTACCTGGGCTCGTCGAAGTCGAACATCGGGCACGCGCAGGCGGCCGCCGGTGTCATCGGTGTGATCAAGATGGTGCTGGCGCTGGAGCACGGCGTGCTCCCGAAGACCCTGCACGCCGAGGAGCCGACCCCGCTGATCGAGTGGGACACCAGCGGCCTCGAGCTGCTGAACGAGGCGCGTGCGTGGGAGCGGGGCGCCGAGCGCACCCGCCGCGCCGGCGTCTCCTCGTTCGGCCTGAGCGGGACGAACGCCCACGTGGTGCTGGAGGAGGCCCCGGCCCGGGAGACCGCCGAACCGGCCGCCGCCGGCCTGCCGGCCGGCCCGCTTCCGGTGGCCGTCTCCGGCCGTGACGAGGCCGCGCTGCGGGAGCAGGCGGGCCGTTGGGCGGACTGGCTGTCGACGCACGGCACCGAGGTCCCGCTCGCCGACATCGCGGTCACCGCCGCCCGGCACCGTTCGCACTTCGAGTCCCGGGCCAGCGTGGTCGCGGCCGACACCGAGGGTCTGGTGGAGGCGCTGCGGTCGCTGGCCGAGGGGACTGCGCACGACGCGGTGGTGACGGGCTCGGCCGCGCGCCGCGGCAAGGTCGTCTTCGTCTACCCGGGGCAGGGCTCGCAGTGGGTCGGTATGGGGCGTGAACTCCTCGCCTCCAACGCGGCCTTCGCGAAGACGATCGACGCCTGCGACGCCGCTCTGCGGCCGCACACGGGTTGGTCGGTGCGCGAGGTCCTCGCCGGGGAGGAGGGCGATCACCCGCCGTTCGACCGGGTGGACGTGGTCCAGCCCGCCTTGTTCGCCATGGGGGTCGGTCTCTCCGCCGTCTGGCGTTCGCTGGGCGTGGAGCCTGCCGCGGTCGTCGGACATTCGCAGGGTGAGGTCGTCGCCGGCGTGGTGAGCGGTGCTCTCACTTTGGAGCAGGGCTCGCAGATCGTGGCCCAGCGCTCTCAGGCGGTCCTGGCCTGCGCGGGTCAGGGCGGTATGGCCTTGATCGAGCGCCCGGTCGCCGAGGTCGAGGAGCTCATCGCCCCGTACGGCGACGCGCTGTCCGTCGCCGCGGTGAACACGGCCGGCTCGACGGTGATCTCAGGTCAGGCCGACGCCATCGTGAAGATCGTCGCGGAGCTCTCCGACCAGAACGTCTACGCCCGCAAGATCAATGTGGACTACGCCTCCCACAACGCCCAGATGGACCCCCTGCTGCCCGGTCTCGCCGCCGGGTTCGAGGGGATCGCCCCGACCGGTACGGACATCGCCTTCTACTCCACCGTGACCGGCCAGGTCGCCGACGGCACCGAGCTCGACGGCACCTACTGGTGCCGCAACCTGCGCGAGCCGGTCCGCTTCGACCGCGCCCTCGACCAGCTCCTGGACGACGGCCACGGCGTGTTCGTCGAGATCTCGGCGCACCCGGTCCTGTCCATGCCGCTGACCGACGGCAGCGCGGAGCGCGGCGGCATCGTCGTCGGCTCCCTCGCCCGCCGGCACGGCGAGCCGGCCCAACTGCTCCGCAACCTCGGCCTCCTCCACGTCCAGGGCCACCAGCTGAACTGGGACCGCGTCCTCGGAACCGGCACGGGAACCCTCGTACCGCTCCCCACCTACGCCTTCCAGCGCGAGCGCTACTGGCTCGAGTCCGACGAGCGGGCCGGCGACGTCCGTTCGCTGGGCCTCACCGCCTCGGCGCACCCCTGGCTCGGCGCGGTCACCGCGCTGGCCGACGGCGAGGGATACCTCTTCACCGGCCGGCTCTCCTCCGCGCAGTACCCCTGGCTCCGGGAGCACGCGGCCTTCGGTACGCCGCTCGTCCCCGGCACCGGCCTGCTCGAACTCGTCCTCACCGCCGCCCACCACGTCGGCGCCCCCGGCGTCTCCGAACTGGTCCTCACCGAGCCGCTGCTCGGCACGGACGGCGCGATCCGCCTCCAGGTCGCCGTCGGCGCCCCCGACGGCACCGGCCGCCGGCCCGTCGCGGTCTACAGCCTCCCGGAGAACGCCGCCGACGACGCCCCGTGGCGCCGGCACGCGGCCGGCTCCCTCTCCCACGCGCCGACCGCCGACAGCGACACGTTCGCCGAGCTGGCCCAGTGGCCCGTCCCCGGCACCCAGCCCGTCGACCTCGAAGGGTTCTACGACCGCCTCCGCGCCCGCGGGCTCGACTACGGCCCCGCCTTCCAGGGCCTGACCGAGCTCCACCGCGCCGGCGACACCGCGTACGCCCGGGTCCAGCTGCCGGAGGGGCTGAAGGCCGACGAGTTCGGCATTCACCCCGCCCTCCTCGACGCGGCCCTGCACGCCCTGGTCGGCGTCCAGGACACGGGCACCGGGACCGACACCTCGCAGGTGCTGCTCCCGTTCGAGTGGACGGGCGTCGAGCTCCTCGCCGCCGGTGCCACCGAGCTGCGCGTACGCGTCGCACTCGACCCCCGGCAGAACAGCGTGCGCGTCACCGCCACCGATCCGTCCGGCCGGCCCGTCGCCCACGCCGACGGGCTCCAGCTGCGCGCCGCGGGCGCCGATCAGCTCAAGGCCACCGAGACCGCCGACCACCTCTACCAGGTGGCCTTCCAGGCCCCGCCCGTGCTGGAGGAGGCCCCGCAGGACGGCCCGACCTGGGTCCTGGGCGAGGATGCGCTCGGCTTCGACGCCGCCCACCCGGACGCGGGCGCGCTGCTCGCCGCCATCTCCGCCCTCGGCGCCGACGAGGACGCTCCGGAGCGCCTCCTCGTCGACGCCACCAGCCTGATCGGCACGACGGCCCTCGCGGAGGCCACCGCCGGGCTGGAGCTGCTGCAGCGCCTGCTCGCCGAGCCCCGCCTCGAACAGACCGAGCTGATCTGGCTGACCCGGGGCGCGGTGCACGCCGACGGCCCCGTGCGCGACCTCGTCCGCGCGGGCCTGTGGGGACTGCTGCGCACGGCCCGCAGCGAGCACGCCGACCGCGTGATCCGCCTCGTCGACATCGACGCCGAGCCGTCCGCCGTGGCGGCGGACGTGGCGCGCGCCCTGTCCGTCACCGGTGAGCCGGAGCTGGCGGTGCGCGGCGGCGAGGTCCGGGTGGCGCGTCTGGTGCGTGCGGAATCCGGCGGGGAGCTGCCGGAGTTCGCGGCGGACGGATCCGTCCTGGTGACGGGTGGTACCGGTGAGTTGGGCCGGGCGGTTGCCCGTCATCTGGTGTCGGTGCACGGCGTACGTCATCTCGTACTGACGTCCCGGCGGGGCATGGAGGCTCCGGGGGCCGGTGAGCTGGTGGCCGAGCTGGAGTCGGCCGGCGCCGAGACCGTGCGCATCGTGGCGGCGGACGTTGCCGATCGTGCGCAGGTCACCGGCTTGCTCGCGGATACGGACCGGCCTTGGACGGCCGTGTTCCACCTGGCTGCCGTGCTCGACGACGGTCTGCTGGTCTCGCAGGACGCGGAGCGTCTGGCCCGGGTCTGGCAGCCGAAGGCCGAAGCCGCGCTGCACCTCCACGAGCTGACGCAGGGTCTGGACCTGGCGGCGTTCGTGCTGTTCTCCTCCGCCGCCGGTGTCCTCGGCGGCGCGGGCCAGAGCAACTACGCCGCCGCGAACACCTTCCTGGACGCCCTCGCCGCCCACCGCCGGGCGAACGGACTCCCCGCGACGAGCCTGTCGTGGGGGCTGTGGCAGCAGGCCGGACAGGGCCTGACCGCCACCCTCGGCCAGGCCGAACTCGCCCGGCTCCGCCGCCAGGGCGTCGCCGCTCTGAGCGAGGCGCAGGGCCTGGCGGCCCTGGACGCGGCTCTGGCCTCGGCCCAGCCGCACCTGGTCCCCGTACGCCTCGAACTCACCTCGCTCCAGCGCGAGCTGGACGGGGGCGGGGCGGTCCCGGCCCTCTTCCGCGGCCTGCTGCGGGCCCGACGCCAGCGGGCCGGGCAGTCCGCCGGCACGCCGACCGGCCTGCGCGACCAGCTGGCCGCACAGCCCGAGGGCGAGCGGCTCACCTCGCTGATCCGGCTGGTGCAGCGCGAGGCCGCCGTGGTCCTCGGTGTCGCGACCGCTGAGGGCATCGGTGCGCAGCAGGTCCTCAAGGAGCTCGGCATCGACTCCCTGATGGCCGTGGAGCTGCGCCGCCGCCTGTCGTCCGAGACCGGGGTCACGCTGCCCTCCACCCTCGCCTTCGACTACCCGACCCCGACCGCCATCGCCGGCCTGCTCCTCGACAAGCTGGACCTGACCGGCGGCAAGGCCAAGGCGAAGGCCAACGCGCTCCGCCACACCGCGACCGCCCCGGCCGCCGACGACCCGATCGCGGTCGTGTCCATGGCCTGCCGCCTCCCCGGCGGCATCGACACCCCCGAGGGCTTCTGGGAGCTGCTCGCCTCCGGCGGCGACGCCGTCGGCAGCCTGCCCTCGCGCTGGGACAGCCTCGGCGTCTACGACCCCGACCCGGAGGCCGTCGGCAAGAGCTACTCGCGCGAAGGCGGCTTCATCCAGGACATCGAGCGCTTCGACGCCTCGTTCTTCGGCATCTCGCGGCGCGAGGCCGTCTCCATGGACCCGCAGCAGCGCCTGGTCCTGGAGACCTCGTGGGAGGCCCTGGAGCGGGCCGGCATCCGCCCCGACTCGCTCAGCGAGAGCCGCACCGGCGTCTACCTCGGCGCCATGACCTCCGACTACGGGCACATGGGCCACGACCTGGACGCCCTCGACGGCTACACCAGCACGGGCTACGCCTCCAGTGTCGTCTCCGGCCGCGTCTCGTACGCGCTGGGCCTCCAGGGCCCGGCCGTCACCGTGGACACCGCCTGCTCCTCCTCGCTGGTCGCCCTGCACCTGGCGGCGGGCGCGCTGCGCCAGGGGGAGTGCGAACTCGCCCTCGTCGGCGGCGTCACCGTCATGAACAGTCCCGCTCTCTTCGTGGAGTTCTCCCGCCTCAAGGGCATGGCCCCCGACGGCCGCTGCAAGTCCTTCTCGGCGCAGGCCGACGGCGCCGGCTGGGCCGAGGGCGTCGGCATCCTGGTCCTCAAGCGGCTGTCCGCCGCCGAGCGCGACGGGGACGAGGTCCTGGCCGTGATCCGCGGCTCGGCCGTCAACCAGGACGGCCGCAGCCAGGGCCTCACCGCCCCCAACGGCCCCTCGCAGCAGCGCGTGGTCCAGGAAGCCCTGGACGCGGCCCGGCTGACCCCCGCCGACATCGACGCCATCGAGGCGCACGGCACGGGCACCTCGCTGGGCGACCCGATCGAGGCGGGCGCGCTGGCCGAGGTCTTCGGCCCCGACCGGGACGAGGACCGGCCCGTCTACCTGGGCTCCTCCAAGTCCAACATCGGGCACGCGCAGGCCGCCGCGGGCGTGGTCGGCGTGATGAAGATGATCCTCGCCCTCCAGCACGAGACCCTGCCCAAGACCCTCCACGTCGACGAGCCCAGCCCGCACATCGCCTGGGACGGCAGCGGCCTCGAGCTGCTGAACGAGGCGCGTCCGTGGGAGCGCGGCGCGCGGCGCACCCGCCGCGCGGGCGTCTCCTCCTTCGGCCTGAGCGGTACCAACGCCCACGTGATCGTGGAGGAGCCGCCCGCGGCGACTCCCGCTCCGGGCGCTTCGGCCGCCGCTGACGCACCGCTTCCGGTGGTCGTCTCCGGCCGTGACGAGGCCGCGCTGCGGGAGCAGGCGGGCCGTTGGGCGGACTGGCTGTCCGCGCGCACCGAGGTCCCGCCGGCCGATGTGGCGATCACCGCCGCCCGGCACCGTGCGCACTTCGAGTCGCGGGCCAGTGTCGTGGCCGCGGACTCCGCCGCTCTGGTGGAGGCGCTGCGCGCGCTGGCCGAGGGCGGCTCCCACGACGCGGTGGTGACCGGAACCGCGCGCGAGCGCGGCAAGGTCGTCTTCGTCTACCCGGGCCAGGGCTCGCAGTGGGTGGGCATGGGCCGCGAACTCCTCGCCTCCAGCAGCGTGTTCGCCGAGGCCGTCGACGCCTGTGATGCCGCGCTGCGGCCGCACACGGGCTGGTCGGTGCGCGAGGTCCTCGCCGGGGAGGAGGGCGACCACCCGCCGTTCGACCGGGTGGATGTCGTCCAGCCGGCCCTGTTCGCCATGGGCGTCGGCCTCTCCGCCCTCTGGCGTTCGCTGGGCGTGGAGCCTGCCGCGG
Organism: Streptomyces sp. NPDC048270; assembly: GCF_040652335.1. Lineage (NCBI taxonomy): Bacteria > Bacillati > Actinomycetota > Actinomycetes > Kitasatosporales > Streptomycetaceae > Streptomyces > Streptomyces sp. NPDC048270. The sequence goes on along the minus strand of NZ_JBEZLV010000028.1, from coordinate 256 downwards.
TCGTCGGACATTCGCAGGGTGAGGTCGTCGCCGCCGTGGTGAGCGGTGCTCTCACTCTGGAGCAGGGCTCGCAGATCGTGGCGCAGCGCTCCCAGGCCGTGCTCGCCTGCGCGGGTCAGGGCGGTATGGCCCTGATCGAGCGCCCGCTGGCCGAGGTGGAAGGATTCATCGCCCCCTACGGCGACGCCCTGTCCGTCGCCGCGGTCAACACCACCGGTTCGACGATCATCTCCGGCCTCGCGGACGCGATCGCCAA